>CAXNFT010000319.1:0-3015 GCA_964201255.1 Rhodoferax sp. | reverse complement strand
GCTGCCGACCAACGCGCCCGCGGCTTCCTGCTGGGCGCCACATCCGGCCGCACCACCCTGGGCGGCGAGGGCCTGCAGCACCAGGACGGCAGCAGCCACCTGATCGCTGCCACCATCCCCAACTGCCGGGCCTGGGACCCGGCCTTTGCGGGCGAGATGGCGGTGATCGTGGCCCATGGCATGCAAGAGATGTTGGTCGATCAGCGCGACGTTTTTTACTACATCACCCTGATGAACGAAAACTACGCGCAGCCCGATTTACCTGAGGCGATGCACGGCGACCTTCTGCAGGGTTGCTACCACTTTGGCCACTGGCCAGCACAGGGCACACAGGCCCAAGACGACAGCCCGCGCCAGGTGACCCTGCTGGGCTCTGGCGCGATTCTGACCGAGGTCATCCAGGCCGCAGCACTGTTGGCAGCGCAAGGCCTGACGGTTGATGTGTTCAGCGTCACCAGCTGGAGCGAGCTGGCACGCGAGGCGGTGGCGTGCACCGAGGCACCCGTCGCCGACACCGCAGCACCCTTGCCTTTCATCACCCGCCAGCTGCAACAGAGCGCCGGCCCCATCATCGCCGCCACCGACTATGTGCGCGCTGTGCCCGAAGCCCTACGCGCCTACCTGCCCGAAGGGCGCCGCTACACCACGCTGGGCACCGACGGCTTTGGCCGCAGTGACACCCGTGCGGCGCTGCGGGCTTTCTTCAAGGTGGATGCGGCGAGCATCGTGGCGGCGGCGCTGCAAGGGGCCTGACGAGACCCGACAGTCGAAGGCAAGCGCTATCGCACCCGGGCCGAAGTCACGCCAGCAGCCAACCCATGGGCAACCCGGCCTCGGGCGTCATGCCATGCAGCGGCTCACCCGGCAGCCCCTCTTTCAATGGCGACCGTGCTGCAAACAGTGCCGGTAGCTGGATGCCGGTTGCTATGCCCATGGCCTCGAACATGAACACCAGGTCTTCGGTGACCACATTGCCAGAGGCGCCCGGCGCATGGGGGCAGCCGCCCAAGCCGCCCAGGGAACTGTCAAAGTTGCGCACGCCAACGTCATAGGCCGCAAGACAGTTGGCCAAACCCAGGCCGCGGGTGTTGTGCATGTGCGCTGCACCGGCCTTGTCGCCAATGGCGGCGCGCAATCGCGTGAACAGCCGCCGCACCTGCGCAGGGTTGGCCATGCCGGTGGTGTCCGCCAGACCACACTCATCCACGCCCGCTGCGACAACCTGCTCCGCCAGTTGCACAACATCATCCTCGGGCACGGTGCCCTGCAGGGTGCAACCAAATGCTGTGGAAATGCCCCCCTCGACCTGAACAGCCGGATAGTGCTCGCGACAAAGCCGAACGATGGCGCGCACTTCCTCGACCATGGCCTCGCGCGTCTTCCGAACGTTAGCCAGGGAATGGGCGGCACTGGCAGACACTGGAATGGTGAGCTTGTGCACACCGGCCTCCAGCGCAGCCTGGGCACCACGCAGGTTAGGCACCAGGGCCACGACGGTGACCCCCCTGTGGGTCAGCGCATGACGCACCACAGCGTCCGCGTCTGCCATCTGCGGCAGCAGGCGAGCGGGCACGAAGGACGCTACCTCAATCTCCCGCAAGCCGCTGGCCACCAGGGCATCTATCCATCTCAATTTGGCTGGGGTGGGCATGGTGGCCGCCACCGACTGCAAGCCATCGCGGGGACCCACTTCGCAGATCAACACCGTTGGAACGGTTTCTACAACATTTGGGCGCATAGCTGATGGCATCGGTGATGGGTGGAATTTGGGGTAGTGCAGTCTACCTGCCCAGCTCAGGGTTGACTCTGCAAGCGTTGCTCATGGCTGCTGATGGGCGCGCCCTTGTACAAAATTTGTGCATTGCGCTGGGCAATCTCGGCATGTAAGGACACAAAGGCAGGATCCATGTCCTTTAATGGCCGAGGCTCGTGCTCGAAGGTGCGGTAATCATCGACACCACGCACCAGGCTCGCGCTGTCGTCGCCCTGCTCCTGGCGAACGCTGGTCGGGATATAACGGATCGCAAAGCCGATGCGTCGGGACGCCGACTCGTTCGGCGGCGAGCCGTGAATGATCCGGACGTGGTGCAAAGACATCTCTCCCGGCTCCAATGTGATGGTTCGAGCTTGATGTGGATCAACCTCAACCGCAACCTCCTGCCCACGCGTCAGCAGATTGTGGGGCGAGTAGGTGTCTCGGTGCGGTATCTGCTCAGACAGGTGGGTGCCAGGGATGACCTGCATGGCACCATTGGAGGCGTTCGACGCAGTCAGTGCAACCCAGGCCGTGACCACGTCAGGCCGCGACAGGCCCCAGTAGGTGGAGTCCTGGTGCCAGGACACAAACCCAGGGTCGTTGGCCTCTTTGATGAAGAAGTTCGTTGTCCAACACAGCAAATCACCGCCATAGAGGTCTTCCACCGCGTCCAGGATTTTCTCTTCACGGACCAGGTCAGCCAGCCAGCTGAACAGCAAATGCGACTTGTGGCGCATCGACCCCTTTAAAGGGCCGCCCTGGCTTTTTTCGAAGGCCTCCAACCGAGAACGAATCGATTCAGCCTTTGCGACAGACATGACACGCACGGGTGAGACGTAGCCCTGCTGCCGGTACTGCTCGCGTTGTGCAGGGGTCAAAAGTTTCATGCAGGGCCTTTCAAAAAACTGATCAGATCAGGTGCCTGTGCGGGTGCCGGGCCAGACGTTGGAGCAGATCGGTCTCGGTCAAGTCGGTGCCAGTGGTTAAATCGTTCAAGGTGATGTCGTGACCCCCTTGAGAGCCCACAAAGACCACTTCGTCACCGATTTGCACATCAGCAATGTCAGTCGCATCCATCATGGTGTATTCGGCATGTCGTGGCCCGGAGAATGGTAGGCGGCGCCCTCGCAAGAGCACCTGCCCGTGCTCCTGAACCCGGGGCAAGCCATCAGAATAGCCGATGGGCGCGACGGCAATGACCGAGTCTCGTTCGTAAGTCTGATTGGAGTAGCCTGACTTTGAGCCTGCAGGCATATGGC
>CAXNFT010000318.1:0-3017 GCA_964201255.1 Rhodoferax sp. | reverse complement strand
CCCGATCCGGCCCGATCTCAGATGAATTCGACGCCTGGCTAACGGCTGCCGTGCAAGCCGCGCCGTCCCAGCGTCAGCAAAGCCTGAGCGACTGGGCCCAGGCGCCGTCAGCCCGTCTGTCGCACCCGCCGCGCGCCGAGGAGCACCTGTTACCGCTGATGGTGGTGGCTGGTGCGGCCGGTGAAGATGCTGGCCTGAAGGTGTTCGCCGACCGCGTGATGGAGACCACGCTGTCGGCTTTTCGGTTTGGCTCAGCGGCGGCCTGAGCCGCGCCGGCTTACTTCTTGTCCTTGGCCATCGATTCTTCCATGGCCTTCATCGGGTCGTCGTCGGCCTTTTGATCGCCCTCCGCAGCAGAGGCGCCACCCTCAGGGGCAGAGGCGGCTTCGCTGGCAGGCTCGGCCTGCACCTCGAGCACCACCTTGTCGAGGTCAATTTTCTCGGTCTTGTCGAGACCGCTAGAAACAATGCCCGGGAAGGCGATGATCAACCCCACCATGATGATCTGGATGATGACGAAGGGCACCGCACCCCAATAGATCTGCATGGTGGTCACGGGCGCGATCAGTTTTTTGGTGAACTTGTCGGTGTACTCTTTGCCAGGCGCAACGCTGCGCAGGTAGAACAGCGCAAAGCCAAATGGCGGGTGCATGAACGAGGTTTGCATGTTCACGGCCAACAGCACACCGAACCAGATCAGGTCGATGCCCATCTTTTCAGCCACCGGCCCGAGCAGGGGCACGACGATGAAAGCCAGCTCAAAGAAGTCCAAAAAAAACGCCAGCAGGAAGACCAGGGTGTTGACCACAATCAAGAAGCCCAACTGTCCGCCAGGGACCCCGCTCAGCAGATGCTCGACCCATTTTCCGCCGTCAACCCCCTGGAACACCAGGCTGAAAACCGTGGAGCCAACAAGAATGAAAACCACAAAGCTGGACAGCTTGGTGGTGGCGTTCAGCGCTTGCTTGAGTAGCGACATGTTCAGGCGGCCCCTGGCCAGTGCCATGATGAGGGCCCCCAAGGCGCCCATGGCGCCGCCCTCGGTGGGGGTGGCAATGCCCAGAAAAATGGTGCCCAGCACCAGGAAAATCAGCAGCAGGGGCGGAATCAGCACAAACGTGACCCGCTCGGCCATCCGCGACAGCAGGCCCAACCTAGTCGCCTTGTTGACCGAGGCCAGCACAAAGGCCAGCAGCACGCCGACGCACATCGACACCACGATGGTTTCATCTGTGGCCACTGTGGTCACAAGTTCGCCCTTGGCCCAGCTTAGGAATTGGGCGTAGTGCTCACCAAAGTACACGGCGACCCCGGTGGACAAGATGGTCAGGAGCAGCAGGGATCGAAGCCCGCTTTGGCCATTGGCTTCGCGGATGGTGCGGGCCTCAGGCGGCAACGCTGGCACCCAATTCGGGCGTATGAAGGTCAGCAAGACAATGTAGCCCACGTACAAGCCGGCCAACATAAAGCCCGGGATGAAGGCGCCTTTGTACATTTCACCCACGCTGCGGCCAAGCTGGTCGGCCAGGATGATGAGCACCAGTGATGGCGGAATGATCTGCGCCAGTGTTCCGGAGGCGGCGATCACGCCAGACGCCACCCGCCGGTCATAGCCGTAACGCAGCATGATGGGCAATGAAATCAGGCCCATGGAGATGACGGAAGCCGCCACCACCCCGGTGGTTGCGGCAAGCAAGGCGCCGACAAAAATCACGGCAAAGGCCAAGCCGCCGCGCAGCGGGCCAAACAGTTGACCAATCGTGTCGAGCAGGTCCTCGGCCATGCCGCTGCGCTCCAGGATCAGCCCCATTAGCGTAAAGAAGGGGATGGCCAGCAGGGTGTCGTTTTGCATGATGCCGAAGACGCGCAGCGGCAAGGCCTGTAGCAAAGACTCGGGCAGAACGCCGAGTTCGACGCCGACAAAGCCAAAAAACAGGCCGCAGGCGCCCAGGCTGAAGGCAACCGGGAAGCCCATGAGCAGGAAGACGATCAGTCCTGCAAACATGATGGGCGCAATGTTGTTTGTTAGAAATTCCATGGTGATCTCCTGGATCAGGCTGCGCTGGCTTTAGTGGCCTTTTCTTCAGCCAGCCTTTGAATTGCTTCGGCCAACTCTTCTTCGGCGGTTTTTTCGACCTTCTTGTTGGTCGGGTCGTCGATCAGGCCCATCAGGTAGGCCACACGCTTGACCAGCTCAGACAGGCCCTGCAGCATCAGCAGGCCAAAACCCAGCGGCATCATCAAATAGACGGGCCAGCGCAGCAGGCCGCCGGCGTTGGACGACATCTCACCTGAGTGGAATGCCTTTAGGAAAAATGGCGTACCAAACCAAAGAATGGCCAGACAGAACGGCATTAGGAACAAAGTGAAGCCAATGACATCAATCCAGATCTGCGCACGTTTGCTCAGGCGGCTGGAGATGACATCAATCTTGACGTGCTCGCCATTCAGCAAGGTATAGCCAGCAGCCAGCAAGAACGAGGCAGCAAAGAGGTACCACTGCACCTCCAAGTAGGCGTTCGAACTCATGTTGAAGGCTTTGCGCACGACAGCGTTGACGGCGCTGATAACGGTTGAGGCAAGAATTAGCCAGATGACATACCGGCCGATCAGGCTGTTGAGCCAGTCCACGGCCCTGGAAAACTTGAGAAGCGCTCGCATGATTTCTCCATCAAAAACGGTCTGGGTCCTCGCGCAGGCGCGGAGGTAGCAATGGTAACCTGCCGCGATTTGTTCGCAACGCGCGTTAACCCTTCACACTGGCTGCGGTCCGTTGGGAATTCATGGATCCCCGCCTGCGCGAGGATGACGGTGTGTGGATCCCCGCCTGCGCGAGGATGAAGGTGTGTGGATCCCCGCGTGCGCGAGGATGACGGAGAGGGCGGGGATGACGGCAGGGGTGTTGTTGATCCGTCATTCCCGGCTACGACCAATGGGATGGACGCTCCCACCTAAGCGGCATCGTAATGTGCCAAAGTGGAGGTGTTTACCAACCCACTTAAACAGACAGGAGCGTC
>CAXNFT010000317.1:0-3025 GCA_964201255.1 Rhodoferax sp. | reverse complement strand
GCGGCTTTCGGTCTGTTCATGGCTTTGGGTCTGCGCCGGCTGCGGCACCAGCCGTTTGCCTCGCTCACCGGGAAGCTGGCCTGGTCGCGGCAAGACGTGGAGGACATTTTGTTCCTGGGCGTGATGGGCGTGGTGGTGGGCGGGCGGCTGGGTTACTGCCTGTTCTACAAACCAGCCTACTACCTGGTCCACCCGCTAGAGGTGCTGGCGGTCTGGCAAGGTGGCATGAGTTTTCATGGTGGCATGCTGGGCGTGATCGCGGCCATGGTCTGGTTCGCGCGTTCGCGCGGCAAGCCCTGGCTGCAAGTGGCCGATTTCGTCGCACCCTGTGTGCCGACGGGGCTCGCCGCCGGGCGGGTTGGCAACTTCATCAATGGTGAGCTCTGGGGCCGGTTATGCAGCCCGGACCTGCCCTGGGGCATGGTGTTTCGGGGGGCAGGAGAGCTACCGCGTCACCCGTCACAGATTTATCAGTTCTTGTTAGAAGGCCTGCTGCTGTTTGTGATCTTGTGGCTCTACGCGCGCCAGCCGCGACCGCGGGGTTCAGTCGCAGCCATGTTTTTATTGGGCTATGGCATGTTCCGCTTTGTGGCCGAGTTTTTTCGCGAGCCGGATGCGCACCTGGGCGTGCTGTCACTGGGCATGAGCATGGGACAGTGGCTGTGCCTGCCCATGATCGTGGGCGGGGTGGGCCTTTGGTGGTGGGCTGGGCATCGTCAGAAATTAAGTGTGAAATAGGCCTCTAGGCCATGTGGATATTGGTTTATTAGCTATGAATTTTATAGCATTACTTTGGTCGTAACAACAGGAGACAAGCATGTTTTTTCAAGAACAATTACTCGCCAATCGACGTCAAGTGCTGCGTCTGGCCGCTGCGGCGGGTGCACTGACATTACCTTTAGCAGGGCGCACTCAGTCGGCCTGGCCCACCAAGCCCGTCAATCTGGTCGTGCCGTTCCCGGCCGGCGGCGGCACTGATACCTTTGCCCGTCCATTTTCGGCACAGTTTGCCAAGCAGACAGGCAAGACCATGGTGATCGACAACCGCGGTGGCGCAGGTGGCACGCTAGGTGCCGGTGTGGCGGCCAAGGCCGCGCCCGATGGCTACACGCTGTTCATGGGCGCGGTTCACCACACCATTGCACCGTCGATGTATCCCAAGCTTGATTACGATATTGAAAAAGACTTCGTGCCCCTGGTCTTGATGGCCAATGTGCCGCATGTGGTCGTGGTCAATCCCAAGAGCATTAACGGTGATTTCAAGGCCTTTTTGGCTCAGCTCAAGGCCAGCCCAGGACGGCTGAACTACGGCTCGGCCGGCACGGGTACCTCGCACCACCTGGCCGGAGAACTGTTCAAGCAGCAGACCGGCACCTTCATCACCCATATCCCCTACACCGGCGCTGGGCCAGCTTTGCGGGACCTGATCAGTGGCCAGGTGGACATGATGTTTGACGGCCTGGCCTCTTCTGCCGGCCACATCAAGGGAGGCCGGATCAAGGCACTGATGGTGTCAGGGGTCAAGCGCAACCCGGCTATTCCTGACGTACCCTGCGCGGCTGAACTGGGCCTGCCCGACTACACCGTCACCACCTGGTATGGCCTGTGGGCACCCAAAGGCACGCCAGCCGATGTGCAGGCGCGCATTGTTGAAGAGAGTCGCCGCGCCTTTGCGACCGATGAACTCAAAGCCATTTGGGCCAGCAATGGCGCTGATTTTGGCAGTTTGTCTCCGGCGCAATTTGGTAGCTTTGTGGGTGCCGAGATCAAGCGCTGGGCGGAGGTTGTCAAGGCATCGGGCGCCAAGCTCGACTAGAGGCCGCTCCGGGCATGCAAGCCGGCATTGGTCTAACGCTGCACAGTGGCGTGGCGCGGGTAACCCTGTGTCATCCCGGTCGATTGAATGCCATGACTCGCCAGATGTGGCGGGACTTGCAGCGTATTTTTGTTGAACTGGGCGGGCAGCCAGACTTGCGCTGTGTCCTAGTGGCCGGGGAGGGCGGGCATTTCTGCGCCGGTGGCGATATTTCGGAATACCCGGCTTTCCGGTTTGAGGCTGCGAGCCTGAGGCAATTTCATGAGGGCGAAGTCTGGCCGGCGCTGCAGGCCATGCTTGATTGCGACGTGCCGCTGGTGGCGCAAATTGCTGGCAATTGCATGGGCGCTGGCTTGGAGATTGCCAGCTGCTGCGACCTGCGGTTGGCCGCGGCAAGCGCCCGCTTTGGTGCGCCGATCGCCCGCCTTGGGTTCCCGATGGCCCCGCGTGAGGCGGCACTAGTGGCGCGTGAAGCCGGCGCCTTGACGGCGCGGGAGATGCTGCTAGAGGCCGCCGTGCTGGATGCACCGCAGATGCTGGCCCGTGGATTCTTGAGCCGCGTCTTACCCGACGATGGACTGCCCGCTGAAGCCGAAGCCGCTGTGCAAAGGGTGGCCGCACTGGCGCCGCAGGCGGCTCGGATGAACAAGCAGATCCTGAGGGCTTTAATGCCAAATCGGCCCCAAGCCCCCGTCTTTATTGAGGGTGTCGCTATGAATAATGAAGCAATTGCCGGAGCTGATCCCTACGCCTATGCGGCCAGTGCAGAACACCGGGAGGGCGTCCACGCCTTTCTAGACAAACGAAAACCAGCCTTTTGAAGCAGCGCCAGTGCCAGTGCCAGATGGTGCCGACCCGACCCTGACCCGCCCCGTTATCCCCCATGACATTGCCATGACCACAGCCCAACCCTTCCAAAGCCCCGCCACGGGCAACCTGTATGTCGCCCTGCGCGCGGCGTTTCCAGCTGACCTTGACAGCATTGCGGTTGAAACTGACCACGGCCTGCACTACAGCTGGCGCGACCTGGACCGCGCCAGCGCCATGCTGGCCAACCTGCTGGTGTCCTTGCAGCTGCCCGAGGGGGCCCGGGTGGCGGTGCAGGTCGAAAAGTCGGTCGAGGCGATGCTGCTCTACTTGGCCACGCTGCGCGCCGGTCTGGTATTTTTGCCCTTGAACACGGCTTATCAGAGTGCGGAAATCCAGTAT
>CAXNFT010000316.1:0-3029 GCA_964201255.1 Rhodoferax sp. | reverse complement strand
GACCAGAGCTTTGACGTGGTGCTGCAGATTGACACGCTGCAGCATTTGCGCAATGCCGAAACCATGTTGCGTGAGACCGCGCGGGTGGGCCGCATTGGCATCGTGGCTTTCCCCAATTTCGCCCACTGGCCCAACCGGCTGAGCGTGTTGCGCGGCCGTATGCCGGTCACGCGGCGCTTGCCCTATCAGTGGTACGACACGCCGAATATCCGGGTTGGCACGCTGGCGGACTTTGATGCACTGGCCCGCAAAAACGGCCTGCTGATCCAGGACGCCTTTGGCCTGGAGCAGGGCCGCGTGCTACGCTGGATGCCCAACGCGCGGGCATCGACCGCGGTTTTTGTTTTCACCCGCTGAACCCACCCAGGGGCCGGCAGCCAACGGAGCTGGACATGCCACTGCATCCTTACTTGCAACAACTGCTTGATATGGCCGCCACGGCCGGTGTGCCAACCTACCCAGAGATGGCCAGCATGGCCGTGGTGCGTGCCGCTGCAATGGCCGGCAACCCACCGCCGCCGCAACCTATGCCCGTGGCGGCTGTGCGGGATGTGGCTATTCCAACCCGAGGCGGCCCGCTGCCAGCACGCATTTACACCCCGCCCGGGCCTGGACCACATTCGGCGCTGGTGTATTTTCATGGCGGGGGCTTTGTGGCGCTGGGCCTGGATTCGCACGACGGTGTCTGCCGCTACCTGTGCGCCGGGTCGGGCAGCGTGGTGGTGTCGGTCGATTACCGGCTGGCACCCGAGCACCGATTTCCGGCCGCCGCTGAAGACGCCCTGGATGCCACACGGTGGGTGGCGGACCAGGCACAGGCATTGGGCGCCGATCCCCGGCGCCTGGTGGTGGGTGGTGACAGCGCTGGCGGCTGCCTGGCCGCAGCTACGGCAATGCACTTTCGTGATGCTGGTGGCCCCGCACTGGCTGGGCAGCTGTTGCTGTACCCGGTGACCGATCACCCGTCTGGCACGCCCGATGCCTACCAACGTTTTGGCGCTGGCTTTGGCCTAACGGCGCTTGCCATGCACTGGTTTTGGGACCAATACCTCGCGACGCCGGAGCAGGCTGCCGACCCGCTGGCATCACCGCTGCGCATGGTCAGTTGCGCCGGCCTGCCGCCGGCCTATGTGATGGTGGCTGAATACGATGTGCTGCGTGACGAGGGCGAGGCCCTGGCCCGGCGGCTGGCTCAGGCCGGTGTGCCGCTGCGCGAGCGCTGCAGCGCCGGGATGAACCATGGCTTTCTCAAGCACGTGGGCCGGCTGCCCGAGGCTGCGGCTGAGCTCGACGATGCCTGCCTTTGGCTGCGCCGGCTCAATGGCGCCGGTGAGTTATCAAGCACCTGACACTTTGCCCCCACCAGCCTCGGTTCGGTGGGTGTCATTTCTTCTTTTTGGCCGTGTCGTGTTTGCGCCAGTACTGAAACTCAGCCTCATTGATTTCAAGGTCAACCTCCATCACGCGCATTTGCAGACGCTCTTGCACTTGGGCCACCGCTAGGTTGTAAATGACGGGGCCGATCTCATCGACAAAAAACTCCAGCAACGCGCCGGCGCTGACGTTGCCGATCTTTTCATCCCTGTTTTCCAGAAAATAGCGTTCAATAGAGGCAATCGCCAGTTGCCGGGCCTCCTTCGGTATTTCAATGCTCATTTGATGAATCCCTTAGTAACAAAGACACGACGAGGCAGCAGTCTGCCATGGCACCGCCTGTTCGGCATCACGTCTTTCGAACTGGGTTGATGGTCCATGCAAAATCACGATAACGGTGCGGTCCTTGCCCCCAGCCGGGCCGAGGTCTTCTGGTTCTGGCTGAAGCTGGGCTTTATCAGCTTTGGCGGG
The DNA here is from genome assembly GCA_964201255.1 of Rhodoferax sp. Taxonomy (GTDB): domain Bacteria; phylum Pseudomonadota; class Gammaproteobacteria; order Burkholderiales; family Burkholderiaceae_C; genus Rhodoferax. The sequence goes on along the minus strand of CAXNFT010000316.1, from coordinate 1,184 downwards.
CCAGCCGGGCAGATTGCCATCATGCACCGCCAACTGGTGGACGAAAAACGCTGGATCTCGGAAGCACGTTTTCTGCACGCGCTTAATTACTGCATGCTGCTGCCCGGCCCGGAGGCGCAGCAACTGGCCACCTACCTGGGCTGGCTGATGCACCGCACGCTGGGTGGCATCGTCGCTGGCCTGTTGTTTGTGCTGCCCTCCCTGCTTCTGTTGATTGGCTTGAGCTGGGTCTATGTGGTTTACGGCCAGTTGCCCGCGGTGGCTGGCCTGCTCTACGGCATCAAGCCGGCGGTTGCGGCACTGGTGCTGCAGGCGGTGCACCGCGTGGGCAGCCGAACCCTGAAAAAGCCGTCTCAAGCGCCTGTGCTGTGGGCCGTTGCCGTCATCAGTTTCATCGCCATTGCGGTGTTTCACGTGGCCTTTCCCTGGGTGGTGCTGACGGCGGCGCTGGCTGGCTGGTTGGGTCAACGCCTGGTCCCGGCCCAGTTTGCGGTTGCCAGCGGGCATGGCTCGGCCAAGCCGGCCGCCCCGCACCCTGGCGCTTGGCTGGATGATCACACGCCCACGCCGCCCCATGCGCGCTACCGTCCCGCGCGGCTGGCCGCCGTGCTGCTGGTGGGGGCGGCGCTGTGGCTGTTGCCCATGGGTGCACTGCTGCTTTGGCAGGGCTGGCAGGGCCCGCTGATGCAAATGGCCTGGTTTTTTACCAAGGCCGCACTGCTGACCTTTGGCGGCGCCTATGCCGTGCTGCCCTATGTTTATCAGGGCGCGGTCAAGCAGTTTGGCTGGCTGACAGGGCCGCAGATGATGGACGGACTGGCCCTGGGCGAATCTACCCCCGGCCCATTGATCATGGTGGTCACCTTTGTGGGCTTTCTGGGCGGCTGGACTAAAGCCGTGTTGGGCCCCGAGGCTCTTTTTTCGGGCGCTGTGCTGGCGGCCTTGGTGGTGACCTGGTTCACCTTTTTGCCATCCTTTATTTTCATTCTGGCCGGCGGGCCGCTGGTGGAGTCAACCCACGGCCGGCTGCAGTTCACGGCACCGCTGACGGCCATCACCGCCGCCGTGGTTGGCGTGATCGCCAGTCTTGCTATTTTATTCATAGCACACATTGCTTATCCGACGGGGCCTGGAGCCGGATTTCTTATAAATTTGGATGCTGCGGCACTGGCCCTGACGGCGCT
>CAXNFT010000315.1:0-3031 GCA_964201255.1 Rhodoferax sp. | reverse complement strand
AAAAGGCGCGGACCTCGTTCTGGCTGCCCCGTAAGCACCTAAGCGGTGCCTCTCTCCCAATCGCCTGAAGCCTCGCTGCTTGCAAAACTTGCTATAGCGGGGTCCTCTCGTTTTCAGTGCAATAAGTGACGGTACGCAAAGCCAGCACTGGCACGGGGGTGGTCTGGGTAGGTTGTTGATTTCATTGGATTACCTGTGCACTTTCAAATTTGCGATTCGTGGCGTCAAACCGTGGTCGGTTTCATCCCTTGGTTCCAGTTATCGGTGCGTTTGGCCGCGACGGCAGAATTTGATCGGCATACCGGTCAACTGGGAAGCGAAACACCCCTCGCAGGTTGATGTTCTCCAACCTGGTCGGGGCAATCTTCCCCATCAATTCCGGTGGAATGACCTGTCGGCGGTTGGACCAGCGATCCAGGACTGCCTGCATCTGTGAGGTATTCCACGTCATCACAATGTTGGCCATCAGGCTCAACGCATCGGCCACAGCCTGCATTTCGTCGACACGTTTGGCTTGGGCCGGGCTGATCCGGCCGGTATAGATGGCGCGCTTGAGGGCGTTGACCGCCTCGCCCCGGTTGAGCACCCGGCGCAACTCATTGCGGAAGGCGTCTTTAACAAAGTAGTCCGCCAGAAACGCCGTACGAAGCAACCGCCCCAACTGCACACCCGCTTCATAGATTGGATCGCCCTGGGCGGCAGAGCCGAATCGCGCAAGAGCTGCCACCGCGCTGGCATGCCCGCTCATGACCGAGGCGGCCAGATGCACCAGGCTGTCCCAATGCTCTTCGATCAAAGCGATGTCAACATTGGCTTCACACACAGCAGCGATTTCTGTGGGCACTTTAGTGCCGCGCGGCACAAAGAGGTGGCGCTGTTTGAGCTCTTTCAACCGCGGGCAAAGATCAAAACCAAGTAAACGGGCATGCGACATTGCAAAGTCGGTGTAGCCATGGGTGTCCACAGCAAGTTGGCTGGTCTCCAGCTTTTCCTGGCGGATTACACCTTCAATGGCCACTCCCGCTTGGCGCTCATTGAGCACGAAAGGCTGCGCATGGAAGATTCCCCAGCGGTCTTTTACATGGGAGTAGATTCCAATGGAAGGTGTGTTGCGCCGGGGATCAAGCCGGGCTTGCCACACCCGTTTGGTGGTCTCCATGCTCATCATGTCAGACGACGCCAAATCCGATCGCCCCCAAGTGGCAGCAATCGGGTGGCGTTGCATGAATTCCAGTACCGCCTGGCAGGCTTGACTGAGGCGCCGTTCGTCCCGTGCCCAACGCATGGCCTGGCGGATGCTGGTGGCCGACAACTGCGGAATCATGCGCGCGCATTCGATGGCGCTCAGACTGGTGCCGTGGGCCATGATGCCGGCATAGACCATCAGCAGCTCGTCAGTAGAGCGCGGCTCACGCCCGAGCATGATCCAGCTAAAGCGTACCTGGGCGTCAACGGCCAGAATCACTTCCGGCAGTTGCACCTCCCCGATTCGGTGGTCCAAAGCCGCCCGCAGCTTGGTCACTTCCGGGTCTTCGTCCTCTGCTGGCAATGGCGACAAATGGAGTTCATCATCCACGCGCAGCACGCCAGAGCGGACTGCGGCGGCCACTGCGTCGACACCGGCAGATACTTTGGCCAATAAGGGTTTCAAAAATGTGGCGGCTTTACCAGGCAAGGATAGACGGGCGTAGTGTTTCTTGGACTCAGCTTTCCAGCGTTCGTCCGTGAAGAATAGGCGTGCACGGCCCCTAAAACTTAGGCTGTGCTCGATCCAAACCGAACCGTTGCGCACCGCGCGGCGAAGGGCAAACAAGGTGGCCACCTCCAACGCCTGAAACGCCCGTTCCCGGTCCGGGCTGGAAATCGAAGCCTGCCAAACCCTTCCCAGACTTGGGGCCACCACATCAACGGGCAGCTTTCTGGAGCCTCTGAGATACAACGCTTGCAGCTTGACCAAGAATTCGATGGCAGGATGCTCGCCGGTGGCCTGCCATGGCAACTTTGCAATGGCGACGAGCAGCGACCGCACGGGGCGAATGCCATCTATCAATCCCTCGCGGACCAACGATGCCCGACTTGGTGGCTTGCGCTTCTGAGTCGCAATAACCAGGGCATCCAGACGATCACGCAATTGTGCGTCTGGCACAGCACCTTTGGCACTCAAGGCCTCCAGTTCTGCCAGCAACGTTTTGTACATGACGGCCCAATTGACCGTGGCCGGCACTTGCGCTGCAGCTTGGCGCCACAGGTCGGCAATCCGGCGCTGTACCATCAAAATCAGTTGGTCTGTGGTGGTGAACAGGCAATACCGCAGGAAGCAGGCTATCTCCACGGTACGCGCCGGCTCCTTGATCTTGGCTCCGGCTGAAGGTGGCCTGGAGACCAGTCGACGCGCGTAGCGGCGCAAAATGAGGTCGGGGATGTCCGCCAGATGTTTATGAACGTCCAGCGTGTAAAGCAGGTCGATACGTTCCAGTACCTCGCTGATTTGGCGGGTTGAGTGTTTCGCCGGCGCAGCCCACAGCCAACTCTGTTGGGTTTGGCCATCAGGTCGCAACTCTGCGATCGTGGTTCGCCAGCGGCCAAGGAGTGCGGGATCGACGTTGGCGCCGATGGCGGTGCCTGTTTCAACTTCGAGCTGTGCAAGTGCCGCCGCAATCAGTGTCCGAATTGCCCGCTCGTGCACTATCACCAATTTATTCCTGTACAGCCATTGACGGGCCCGCACAAGTAGCTGATCGCGGTCGGCGCAGCGTGCCACTTCGTTGCGCAGTTCACGCACCAGGGAGCGGCGTTGATGCTCGGTCATCCACTGAAAACCCAGGACCTTGCAAGCTACTTGTTGGTGATCGAATAGCGTACGCCCGCGTTCATACATGGCGCTCAGCGAGGCGACTTCTGGTGCTGCAATGCCAAGCTCGTTGCCAAGGTGGCGCCACAAGGCTACTGGAATTACCCGAAAGGCACCGAGCAAACGCCCACTCATGCGCAGGAAACCAATATGGAGCGCCAGACCAAGCTTGTGGGAATC
>CAXNFT010000314.1:0-3034 GCA_964201255.1 Rhodoferax sp. | reverse complement strand
TGCCCACGGTTTACGAATTTCAAGCCCAGCAAATCAACGGTCAACTGGCGGACCTGAGCCAGTACAAGGGCCGGGTCATGCTGATCGTCAACACCGCCAGCGCCTGCGGCTTCACGCCACAGTTTGCCGGCCTGGAAACGCTGCACATGACCTATGGGGAGCGCGGCTTGGCGGTGCTGGGCTTCCCCTGCAACCAGTTTGGTGGCCAGGACCCGGCCAGCAACGACAAGATTGCCGAGTTCTGCCAACTGAACTACGGTGTCAGCTTCCCGATGATGGCCAAGGTCGACGTCAACGGTGCTTCTGCCGTCCCGCTGTACCAATGGTTGTGCGCTGAAGCGCCCGGGCTGCTGGGCACCAAGGCGATCAAATGGAATTTCACCAAGTTCCTGGTGGATAAAGACGGCCAGGTGCTCAAGCGCTACGCCCCGACCGACACCCCGGCCAGCCTGGCCAAGGACATTGAGGCGGCACTGGCGGCGTGACATTCGGCTCATCCCACCATCACATTACATTCACATTAATGAGCGATGCTATTTAGTGGTGTAGTTGTGGGGTTGAAGTTGATGCGCAGTTGCCCATCGAGCCCCGTCAGTATTTTGGAGCAAGGCAGAAGTTATGGCCGTCAATAATGCAGTGTTGCAGCGATCACGCTTGGGCAAGATCGTTGTCGAGCGTAAATGGGTCACTGAAGAACAACTAGACCTGGCGCTTCAGCTACAGCAAACCAGCGGTCTGCGGTTGGGTGACGCCCTGATTGAACTAGGATTTGTCACCCGAAAGCAAGTCGATCGCGCCCTTCGCAAGCAGACCAACGTTCGTGCGATTGCGATGCTGGTGACCCTCATGGCTGCACCCTTCCAGTTTGCCAGAGCGTCAACCACCGCTGACTTGGCGCCCATTGAGTTTTCAACCAGGGCGGAAGCGCCTGCTTCTGTAGCTCTGCGAGCCACGACCCTCACCGAAACCACCAACCTCACGACCGGGAGTAGAGCATCCATCCTTCAAGAGGGTGAAAACAACATTGCAAATATTCTTCAGACTGGCAGCCAATCGATGGCAATGATCAGCCAGATTGGCGGCAATGCGAATTCAGCTCAGATCTCCCAGGACGGCAACCTTCAGGCCGCCAATATCTCCCAAACAGGCAGCAACAACCGCGCAGTTATCGCGCAACGCTGAGCATTTCGTTATGGGCGCAGCAGTTCAGCCGCAGCCCGCAGGCTCTCAGCCGTGCTGTCCCAGCCCATGCAGGCATCGGTGATCGAGACGCCGTAGCGCAGGTCTTGCACGCGGCCCAGTTTTTGGTTGCCTTCGAACAGGTGTGACTCCAGCATCACGCCCTTGATGGCTCGGTTGCCGTCGGCCACCTGGTGCACCACGTCGCGCAGCACCAGCGGCTGCAGCGCATGGTTTTTGCGCGAATTGCCGTGGCTGCAGTCGATCACGATGTTGCCCGGGAGACCCGCTGCCTGCAGCGCGCTGGCCGCCTGGGCCACCGCCACCGAGTCGTAGTTGGGCACGGGCCCACCACGCAGAATCAGGTGGCCCAGCGGGTTGCCGCGGGTATGTGTAACCGCCACCTGGCCGGCGCTGTTGATGCCCAAAAAAGCATGCGGCTGCGCTGCCGACAGCATGGCGTTGAGCGCCACGTCCAGGTCGCCGTCGGTGCCATTCTTGAAGCCGACCGGGGACGACAGGCCGCTGGCCATCTCCCGGTGGGTCTGGCTTTCGGTGGTGCGCGCGCCAATAGCGCTCCAGGCGATCAGGTCGCCCAGGTACTGCGGCGTGATCGGGTCCAGCGCCTCGGTGCCGCAGGGCAGCCCCATGTCGTTCAGGTCTACCAACAGCCGCCGCGCAAGTTGCAGCCCCTCCTCGATGTGGAAGGAGTCGTCCATACGCGGGTCGTTGATCAAGCCCTTCCAGCCCACCGTGGTGCGCGGCTTCTCAAAATACACCCGCATCACCAGCAGCAGTTGGTCTGACAGCTCGTCGGCCAGCGCCTTGAGCCGCTCCGCGTAGTCCATGGCCGACGGGATGTCATGGATCGAGCAGGGCCCGACCACTACCAGCAAACGGGGGTCTTCTCCCTGCAGGATACGCGCTAATGCCGCCCGGGCATGGCGTACGGTGTCACTGGCCCGCTGGCTGAGCGGGACGTCCTGGTGTAGGCGCTCGGGTGGCGGCAGTGTGTGCTGCGACAGCACATTCAGGTTTTCAAGGGCGGTCGGTAGGTTCATAACAAAAACAGACTCCAGCCCTTGATAGCCGGGCATCTCTAGCTATGGATTTTATAGTAATCCGTAGAGCGTGGATGAGCGCTGTTTGTCATCGAATTTTCACACCACGGACGTAAATTCTTCCCAATTGGAGATCGGTTTCTGAGGTGCTGCGCGCGGTGCAGTCTTTTTTGAAAACGTCTGCTGGAGCCTGGGTGACGATGAGCACTGGAACTTTGACTTTCGTTCGTTTTTTGGGTTTTTGTGTTCTGGTTTGGAGCCTGGCCGGCTGCTCACCCAGGCACCTGATCATTCAAAGCGTTGCCAACGAGCTGGCCCAACAAGGGCAGGCTGTTGAGGACGATCTTGGCCTGGCGCGTGAGGCCAGCAGTTTCTACCTCAAGCTGTCCGAAGGGCTGCTGCGTGAGGCCCCTGACAACCTGGCCTTGGCCGAGGCCGTTGCGGGCGGCTTTACCCAATACGCCTTCGCCTTTGTCGCCTTTGAGGCCGAGCGCTTGGAATCAAAAGACGCCAAGGCGGCGCAATTGTTGAACGAGCGGGCGCGGCGCCTCTACTTGCGCGCCCATCGCCACGCCATGGCTGCCCTGGAGCAACAACAACCCGGTTTCCTCAAGGCACTGAGTCAATCAGACGCCAGCCGATGGCCCACCCTCAAGCCGTCTCAGGTGGGTGTGGCTTATTGGGCTGCGGCGTCCTGGGGGGCTTACATCTCGCTCTCTAAAGACCTGCCCGATGTGGTCGCCGACTTGCCGGTGGCCTTTCGCCTTGCGCAATTGGCCTGGCGCGTCTCGCCC
>CAXNFT010000313.1:0-3039 GCA_964201255.1 Rhodoferax sp. | reverse complement strand
CAACGGGAAGGCCAGTTGGTGGTGGCGTTGTCGCACTTCTCCACCATCGCTTTGCTGCCGGCCGTGATCCCGCTGTTTCGGACTCTCTGGCCAAAGGTTCAATTGAGCATCACCCCGCCGCCCTTTGCCCTGGCCGGGCTGCGCGAGGGAGCACCAGACTTTGCGGTCATGTCCATGCCCGCTGAACGGCTGGGCAGCGAGTTCACCGCGCGACCGGTCTACACCACCACGGTGGCCGTGATTGTGCGAGTCGGTCACCCCCTGGTCAACGCCCAGTACTTGTCAGAGCTGGTCGGCGCCCAATGGATCTGGCCCAGTGTGCACAGCTCAGTGACGCGGGGCCTGGCGCGGGCCTTTCGCCAGGCCCGGCTGCCGGAGCCCACCTGCCTGACCACTTGCGAGACCTTGACCGGCCTTGAAACGCTGGTGGCCAACACCGACCTGGTCGGAGCCGTGCCCTTTGAGGTACAGCGGGCCAGGGCGCAGTCGAACGGCTTGCACACCGTACCGCTGTTACAGACCATTGAAGGTCCGCGCGTGGCCGTGCTGCGCTGGGCGGACGCCCGACCGACACCGGCTTCGGCTGATCTGGAAGAAGCGTTTGTACAGGCCGCACGGCAACTCGCGCGCGGCACGCAAGCGCCCGCCTGAACCGCCCGACGCGCCTTCAGACCCCAAACATGTCGCCGTCGCGGCTGGGCGGCGCCACCCCCAGATGCCGGTAGGCGGCCAGGGTGGCGATGCGCCCACGCGGGGTGCGCTGCAGGTAGCCCTGCTGGATCAGGTAGGGTTCGATCACGTCCTCGATGGTTTCGCGCTCTTCGCCGATGCTGGCAGCAATATTGTCCAGCCCGACCGGGCCGCCGTCAAAGCGGTGAATGACCGCCTCCAGCAGCTTGCGGTCCATCAAATCGAGCCCCTGCGGGTCAACGTCAAGCATGGCCAGCGCGCGGTTGGCAATGTCGAGCGTGATCTCACCCGAGCCCTTGACGTCGGCATAGTCACGCACCCGGCGCAGCAAGCGGTTGGCAATGCGGGGCGTGCCCCGGGCGCGCCGCGCAATTTCAAAGCCACCGGCGTCATCGGTGGGCACATTGAGCAGACCGGCGCTGCGGCGCACGATGCGCGCCAGTTCTTCGGCGGTGTAAAACTCCAGCCGCGCCACGATGCCAAAGCGGTCGCGCAGCGGGTTGGTGAGCATGCCGGCACGGGTGGTGGCACCCACCAGCGTGAAGGGCTGCAGGTCGAGCTTGATCGAGCGGGCCGCCGGGCCCTCGCCGATCATGATGTCGATCTTGTAGTCTTCCAGCGCCGGGTACAAAATTTCTTCCACCACAGGCGACAGGCGGTGGATCTCATCAATGAACAGGACGTCGTTTTTTTCCAGGTTGGTCAGCAGCGCGGCCAGGTCCTTGGGCTTTTCAAGCACCGGACCACTGGTTTGCCGCAAATTAACACCGAGTTCGTGCGCAATGATGTGCGACAGCGTGGTCTTGCCCAGGCCGGGCGGGCCAAACAAGAGCACATGGTCCAGCGCCTCGTCGCGCTTGCGCGCCGCACCAATGAAAATCTCAAGTTGCTCACGCACCTTGGCCTGACCCACGTACTCGTCGAGCAGCTTGGGGCGCAGCGCCCGCTCCACCGCCTCTTCATTTGGGGAGGCCGGGGCAGCCGCCAAAATTCGTTTGGGCGGCGCGGCAAAGTCATCGGTCTGAATGCTCACGAAGGGCCTGAGGGGTAAAACAAGCTTGACTATAGCCTTCGCGGCCAAGGCCGGATTTAAGTTCCGCGCCAAAATTGCCGATAAAAACCCAAGATACAAGTCATTCCGAAACCAGGGCCAGACCTGCCCGCACGCTCAAGGGGCCAGCCTGTCATGAAATTACCTTCACCCCTGCTGCCAGCACCATCCGACGCTGCCCCGCCCTCACTCGGCTTCACTTGGCCTGCGGCCGCACTTTGCGCCCTGCTGGCGGCCAGCGGTTTCGGGCCGGTGCGTGCCGCAGGCCCGGCACCGGCAGCAACCGATGCCAATGCCCCGGCGGCTGCGGCCAAAAAACCAGCTTTAACGCCAGCCGTATCACAAGCATCTTCAGCCAAAGACGCGGCTGAGCAGGTGCTGGAAGCGGCGGAGACCGGCGCCTCAGGGAAAAAGCGGATGACCTTGGTGGTCAACGGCAAGGAGAAAAAATACATCACCTTCCAGGCGGGCGAAGAAGCGTCGTCAGTGCCGAGCAAAGGCACCAGCAAGGCGTCACCCGCCAGTCGCAGCACGCCGGCACCGGCGCAAGCGGCCGTGCAACGCCCAGCCACCCCGGTGGTGAACCCGCTGGCCAGCCGCCAGTACATCCGCGCCAAGGCAGCGGCCATGGTCGGACACGGCAGCCCGAGGGCAGCGGTGGGCGCGGCCGGACATGGTGGCGAGAAGCACTGGAGCTACGAGGGAGAGACCGGCCCGCAGGCCTGGGGCCAAATGAAGCCAGAGTTCAACCTCTGCGCCATCGGCAAGCGTCAATCGCCCATCCACATCGACGAGCGCGACACGCTGCAAGGTCCGGCCGAGCCCTTGCTGTTCAACTACCAGCCCAGCGACGGGTCCGTGGTAAATAACGGCCACACCATCCAGGTGGATGTGCAGGGCGACAACACCCTGACGGTGCGTGGCTCAGTCTACAAACTGCTGCAGTTCCATTTTCATACCCCCTCAGAAGAACGCGTCAACTCCCGGGGCTTTGCGATGGTGGCGCATCTGGTTCACCGCAACGCTGAAGGCCAGTTGGCGGTGGTGGCCCTGTTGATGGACCCCGGCAGTGCAAACAGCCTGATCAACAAGGTCTGGACCTACATGCCACTGGACAGCGGTGACCGGGTGCGCATGCCGCCAAATCTGCTCGACCTCAATGAGTTGCTGCCCAAAGACCAGCGCTACTACCAGTTCATGGGCTCGCTCACCACGCCACCCTGCACCGAGGGGGTGCTCTGGAATGTCATCAAGCAGCCGATCAGCTTAGGCCGTGATCAGATCCGACTGTTCAGCCA
>CAXNFT010000312.1:0-3086 GCA_964201255.1 Rhodoferax sp. | reverse complement strand
CGGGAATGACGAGCCGCCGCCTTTTCGGCAGCAGCCCCAAGGCTGTCATCCTCGGGCTTGACCCGGGGATCCATGGATTCCCGATCAGGCAGGGAATGACTAACCGTCACCTGCCGCCTGGGGTGCAGCGGGTGCTGCATGGCCTGCAGAAGGTAGCGGCCGGTTTGCGAATCGGGCGCCGCCTGCACATCAGCTACAGAGCCCTGCGCCACCAGCCGGCCGCCGCGCTTGCCGGCGCTGGGCCCGATGTCGATGATGTGCTCGGCATGGCGGATGGTGTCCACATCGTGCTCCACCACCACCAGGGTGTTGCCCTTGTCGCTCAGGCTTTGCAAGGCATCCAGCAAGATGCGGTTGTCGCGCGCGTGCAAGCCGATGGTGGGCTCGTCGAGCACATAGCACACGCCCTGCAAGTTGCTGCCCAGCTGCGCCGCCAGCCGGATGCGCTGGGCCTCGCCGCCGCTGAGCGTGGGCGCGCCGCGATCCAGCGTCAGGTAGCCCAGGCCCACCTGCTCCAGAAACTCCAGCCGGCTGCGAATCTCGGGGATCAGGTCGCGCGCGATGTCGGTCTCGCGCTGGCTCAGGGTGTTGCCCTGCAGGGTCTGCACCCACTGACGCACATCGGTCACGCTCAAAGCCGCAATGTCGGCAATGCCGACGCTGGCAAAACGTACCGCGCGGGCCGTGGCATTGAGCCGGGTGCCGGCACAGGCCGGGCAGGCGGCATCCAGCAAATCTTCCACCTCGGGCTCGGCAAAGGTTTGTTCCCGGCCGCCATGGTCGTCGTCGCGTACCGAGTCGTCAAACACCTTGCGCTGCTCCTTGTTGAGCTTGACACCAGTGCCAACGCACTCCGGGCACCAGCCGTGTTTGCTGTTGTAAGAAAACAGGCGCGGGTCCAGCTCGGCATAGCTGGTGCTGCACACCGGGCAGGCGCGCCGGCTTGAAAAAGCGTGCAGCCGGCCAATGCCAGCGGTGGGCTGGCCGGCTTGCATCGCGGCCTGCAAACCGCCCAGGTCGCTGAGCACGTGCAGCACGCCCTTACCATGGGTGAGCGTGGTGGCCAGCGCCTGACGCAGCTGGGCTTCTTGCTCGGGCTGCACCGTGAGGCTGAACACCGGCAGCTCGATGGTGTGCTCCTTGAAGCGGTCAATACGCGGGAAACCAGTGGTCGGCAAAAAGTTGCCGTCCACCCGCAAGTGGGTAAAGCCACGCGGCCGGGCCCAGTCGGCCAGCTCGGTGTAAACGCCCTTGCGGTTCATCACCAGCGGCGCCAACAGGCCGATGTGTTGACCGCGGAAGGTTTTGAGCAACTGGGCGGCGATGCTGTCGGGGGTTTGCGGCGCCACCGGCGTGCCGTCGTGCACGCAATGCTGGGTGCCCAGCTTCACGTAGAGCAGGCGTAAAAAATGCCATACCTCGGTGGTGGTGCCCACGGTGGACTTGCGTCCGCCGCGCGACAGGCGCTGCTCGATGGCCACCGTGGGCGGGATGCCGTACACCGCGTCCACTTCGGGCCGGCCGGCCGGCTGCACGATGCTGCGCGCATAGGCGTTGAGCGACTCCAAGTAGCGGCGCTGGCCTTCGTTAAACAAAATGTCAAACGCCAGCGTCGACTTGCCCGAGCCTGACACCCCGGTGATGACGCTGAACTTGCCGCGCGGAATGTCCACGCTGAGCGACTTGAGGTTGTGCTCACGCGCGTTCACAATCTGGATGCTGTCCGATGCGCCCGAGCCCTGAGCCACCGGCAGCGTCTGGCGCACAAAGGCATAGGGCGCCGCGCCCTCGCGCACCGCATGCACTTGCGCCGTGGTCTGCGCGTACTCGCGCAGCGCCCGCCCGGTGTGCGAGCCAGGGTGGGCCATCAGGTCGGCCGGCGTGCCGACGGCCCCCAGTTCGCCCCCGGCCTCACCCCCCTCGGGACCCAGGTCAATCAGCCAGTCGCTGGCACGGATCACATCCAGGTTGTGCTCGATCACCAGCAGCGAATGGCCGGCGTCGAGCAGCTTGCGCAGCGCCCGCATCAGCTTGGCGATATCGTCAAAGTGCAGTCCGGTGGTGGGCTCATCAAACATGAACAAGCAACCCCGCCGCGCTGTCGCCTGCCGGCTGGCGCTGCCCGCCTTGGCGGCATCGGCCAGGAAGCCGGCGAGCTTGAGGCGCTGCGCCTCGCCGCCCGACAAGGTGGGCACCGGCTGGCCCAGCTTCACGTACTCCAGCCCGACATCCACAATCGGCTGCAGCGCGCGGATCACGTCATGGTCTTTGGCAAACAGGGCAACCGCTTCGCTCACCGTGAGGTTCAGCACATCGGCCACGTTGAGCAGCCGGTAATTGCAATCTGACCCCAATTTACGCTCGATCACCACCTCCAAGATTTCGGGGCGGTAGCGCTTGCCATCGCAGTCGGGGCAGCGCAGGTAGACGTCGCTCAGGAACTGCATCTCGACATGCTCAAAGCCAGAGCCGCCGCAGGTGGGGCAGCGGCCGTCGCCGCTGTTGGCGCTGAACTTGCCCGCGGTGTAGCCGCGCTGGCGCGACAGGGCGGCGTTGGCAAAGATCTCGCGCAACGCATCCCAGGCGCCTACGTAGCTGACCGGGTTGGAGCGCGCCGTCTTGCCAATGGGCGACTGGTCAACAAACACCACGTCGCTGAGCAGTTCGGCGCCCAGCAGCCGGTCATGGGTGCCCGGGGTTTCGGTGGCCTTGCCAAAGTGGCGCAGCAGCGCCGGGGCCAGAATGTCCTGCACCAGCGTCGACTTGCCCGAGCCGCTGACGCCGGTGATGCAGACCAGACGCTGTAATGGCAGCTCGACCGATATGTTTTTCAGGTTGTGCTCGCGCGCACCTTCCAGCACCAACCGCGGCGTGTTGTCGGCCACCAGCCGCGCAAAGCCCAGCCCGACCTGGCGCCGCCCACCCAGGTAGGCGCCAGTCAAGGTGTCGGCCTGGCGCAGGTCGGCGGTGCTGCCGTCAAACACAATCTGGCCACCCCGCTCACCCGGGCCGGGGCCCATGTCGATCATGCGGTCGGCCGCCAGCATCACCGCCGGGTCATGCTCCACCACCACCAGGGTGTTGCC
>CAXNFT010000311.1:0-3090 GCA_964201255.1 Rhodoferax sp. | reverse complement strand
AAACCGTCTTGCCACCGCTGGCCTTGTCCAACTGTTTGAGCAGGTCCTCATGGGCTGCCAGCTCTTGCTCGCTGGCAGCAGGCACTGTCAGTGTGAAGCTGCGCAGGTCCACGCTTTCCATGGCGGGTCCGGCGGATTCTTTGGTCGTGGGCTCGATCAGCAAGGCATCCTGGCCGCGTGTCATGTTGATATAGACATCGGCCAAGAGCTCTGCATCCAGCAAAGCGCCATGAAGGGTCCGGCCTGACCGGTCCACCTCGAGCCGGTCGCACAGGGCATCGAGCGAGTTGCGCTTGCCAGGGAACAGGTCTTTGGCCATGGCCAGTGTGTCAATGACCTGCCCTACTTGGCTGATAAATGTGGGGCGTCCTAGCAAGGACAACTCTCTGTTGAGAAAACCGACGTCAAATGGTGCGTTGTGGATCAGCACATCAGCGCCAGCCACATAGGTTAAGAAATCTTCTGCGATGGCCTCGAACGCCGGTTTATCTTTCAGAAATTCACTGGTGATGCCGTGCACCTTGAGCGCCTCTTCATGGCTGTCGCGCCCGGGGTTGACGTAGTAGTGGCGGTTGTTGCCCGTCGGCTTGCGGTTAAACAGCTCGACACAGCCGATTTCAATGATACGGTCGCCATTGTCAGGAGACAGGCCCGTGGTCTCGGTGTCCAGGAAGATGTGACGCATGTTCTGACGCCCGCCTTAATGAACTTCTTTGGCGTGGTTGATGGAGTATTTGGGAATCTCCACCACAACATCTTTCTGGGCCAAAAACGCCTGGCAGCTCAGGCGCGAGTTGGGTTCCAGGCCCCAGGCGCGGTCCAGCAGGTCTTCTTCGTTTTCATCCACCTCATTGAGTGAGGCAAAACCATCACGCACGATCACGTGGCAGGTGGTGCAGGCACAGCTCATGTCGCAGGCGTGCTCGATGTTGATCTGGTGGTCGAGCAGCGCCTCGCAGATGGAGGTTCCGGCCGGGGCGGTGATTTCAGCGCCGTCCGGACAGTACTCGGGATGCGGCAATATCTTGATGATGGGCATAAATAGGTTCCATGCAGACGGCTTCAGACCGCTGCAATATTTTTTCCGGCCAGGGCCTTGTGTATGCCGCGATTCATGCGCAGCGCTGCGAAGGCTTCGGTGCCCTTGGCCAACTCTTGGGTAGCAGCTTCAATTCTGGCGGCGTCATCAGACACCGCGGTGGCCCGCAAGGCCGCCATCAGGGCGTCGACAGCATCGCGCTCAAAAGGTGCCAGCAAATCGCCATCCGCGCGCAGCGCGCTTTGAGTCGCCAAGAGCATGCGGTCAGCATCGACACGGGCTTCCACCAGCGCGCGGGCCAGCATGTCAGCTTCGGCGGTGGTGAAACTGTCCTGCAACATCCGGGTAATCTGGTCGTCGCCCAGGCCATAAGACGGCTTGACGTCGATCTGCGCCTGAACCCCGCTGCCCTGCTCCAGCGCACTGACACTAAGCAGGCCGTCAGCGTCCACCGTGAAGGTAACGCGAATCCGTGCCGCGCCTGCGGCCATGGGCGGAATGCCACGCAGCTCAAAACGGGCCAGGCTGCGGCAGTCGGCTACCAGGTCGCGTTCACCCTGCACCACGTGCAGCGCCAGCGCGGTCTGACCGTCCTGGTAGGTGGTGAAATCCTGCGCCTTGGCGGTCGGGATCGTCTCGTTACGGGGCACGATGCGCTCTACCAAGCCGCCCATGGTCTCTAAGCCCAACGACAAGGGAATCACGTCCAGCAGGAGCAAATCGCCGTTGGCACTGTTGCCGGCCAATTGGTTGGCTTGCAGGGCCGCCCCCAGTGCCACCACCTCGTCCGGGTTGAGGTTGGTCAGGGGCTCCTGCCCAAAATGGGCTGCGACCGCCCGCTGTACCTGCGGCATACGGGTCGAACCGCCCACCAAAACCACGCCCTGCACATCCTGAACACCCAGTTCCGCATCCCGCAAGGCCTTGCGCACGGCGTTCAGGGTGCGCGCGGTCAGGGATTGTGTCACCGCTTCAAAGTCTGTGCGTTTGACATCAAATATGAGCTTAGCCTCCGTCAACTGGGCCTCGAATGCTACTAATTCAGTAGCAGACAAGGCCTCTTTGCAACGCCGGGCAGCCTGTTTGAGGGCGGCCTTGTCCGCCGGGCTGTTAACCGTACGACCAGTCTGGGCGAGCACCCAGTCGGCCAAGGCCTGGTCGTAGTCATCGCCACCCAGGGCCGAATCGCCACCGGTGGCCACCACCTCGAACACGCCACGTGTCAGCCGCAAAATGGAGACATCGAAAGTGCCGCCACCAAGGTCGTAGATGGCGTAAGTGCCTTCGCTGCCGTTGTCCAAGCCATAGGCAATGGCGGCAGCGGTCGGCTCGTTGATCAGACGCAGCACATTCAGACCGGCGAGTTGGGCCGCATCCTTGGTGGCCTGCCGCTGTGCGTCGTCAAAATAGGCTGGCACGGTGATCACCGCGCCAAACAGGTCGTCAACCATGGTGTCTTCCGCGCGGTAGCGCAGGGTCGCCAGAATATCGGCACTGACCTCGACCGGCGACTTCTCACCCTGCACCGTGTGCAAGCCCAGCATGCCTGGGCGGTCGGCGAACCGATAGGGCAGCTTGCTGGCACCGGTCACATCTTGCAGGCTTCGACCCATAAAGCGCTTGACCGAGGCGATGGTGTTTTCTGGGTCTAGCGCCAGCGCGGCTTGCGCCTCAGCGCCGATTTTTCTGCCGCCATCTGCCAGGTAACGCACCACCGAGGGCAGGATCACCTCGCCCTGTTCATCAGGCAGGCACTCCGCAACGCCGTGCCGTACGCAAGCGACCAGTGAGTGGGTGGTGCCCAGGTCGATACCGACGGCAATGCGTCGCTGATGCGGATTTGGCGACTCGCCGGGCTCGGAAATTTGTAGTAAAGCCATGTTTCTCGTATCTATTTAGGATCCTATTGTCCCCGCTCTGCCGCCTCCAAGCGGTCTTGGCGCACCTGCACATCAACACTGAAGCGCTCGATGAACATCAAAGCACGCACCTGCTGGACCGCACCCGTCGCATCGCCCTGATCGTCAAGCAGGGCCGCACAGGCTTGCAGC
>CAXNFT010000310.1:0-3147 GCA_964201255.1 Rhodoferax sp. | reverse complement strand
GGGCACCGGCAGGCACTGCTGCACAGGCGCGACACAGTACTCGGCATAGCCACCGCCCGCCACAAGGGCACAGACCCGATCACCGATCGCCAGCCCAGCCTGCGCCATCGCCTGGGCGTCGCCCTGAACAATGACACCAGCAAGCTCGAGGCCGGGAATATCGGACGCCCCTGGCGGTACAGGGTACAGGCCGGTCCGCTGCAAGACGTCGGGCCGGTTGACGCCGCTGGCTGCGACCCGGATCAAGACCTCACCGGCACCCGCCACCGGCATCGGGCGCTCGCCCAGCTGCAACACCGAGGGCGCGCCAAAGGCCGAGATTTCAACTGCTTTCATGGTCATATCAACCGGTAGCCCTTGTCCCGCTTGGACCAGGCGCTATCATTTTCATATCAAGGCAGACGTTGCTCAAGCGTGGTCGCCGTGCTGGGTCGGGCGATCCAGCAGCACCTTCATGGACAACTTGATGCGGCCCTTTTCGTCGGTCTCCATGACCTTGACCTTTACAATCTGGCCCTCAGACAGGTAGTCGGTGACCTTTTCAACACGCTCGTGAGCGATCTGGCTGATGTGCAGCAGACCGTCTTTGCCGGGCAACAAGTTGATCAGCGCGCCGAAATCAAGAATCTTGGTGACCGGGCCCTCGTAAATCTTACCGATTTCAACCTCGGCGGTGATCTGCTCGATGCGGCGCTTGGCTTCTTCGGCCTTGGCCGGATCGGCCGAGGCGATGGTGATAGTGCCGTCTTCCTCGATGTTGATCTGGGTGCCGGTCTCTTCAGTCAGGGCACGAATCACCGAACCGCCTTTACCGATCACGTCACGGATCTTGTCCGGGTTGATCTTCATGGTGAACAGCCGTGGCGCGAAGTTGGACACTTCGGTCTTGGCCTCGCTCATGGCTTCTTGCATCTTGCCAAGGATGTGCATGCGGGCTTCCTTGGCCTGCGCCAGAGCAACTTGCATGATCTCACGGGTAATGCCCTGGATCTTGATGTCCATCTGCAAGGCTGTGATGCCGTTGGTGGTGCCTGCGACCTTGAAGTCCATGTCGCCGAGGTGATCTTCATCACCCAAAATGTCGGTCAGCACGGCAAAACGATTGCCATCCTTGATCAGGCCCATGGCGATACCCGCCACGTGCGCTTTCATGGGCACACCAGCGTCCATCAAGGACAGGCAGCCGCCGCAGACAGAAGCCATCGACGAAGAGCCATTGGACTCAGTGATTTCACTCACCACGCGCATGGTGTAGGGAAAGTCTTCCTTGTTCGGCAGGCAGGCCACCAGGGCGCGCTTGGCCAGACGGCCGTGGCCGATTTCGCGGCGCTTAGGCGTGCCGACGCGGCCGGTCTCGCCAGTGGCAAACGGAGGCATGTTGTAGTGCAGCATGAAGCGGTCTTCATACTCTCCAGCCAGCGCATCGATGCGTTGGGCATCGCGCTCGGTGCCGAGCGTCGTCACCACCAGTGCCTGGGTCTCGCCACGGGTAAACAGGGCTGAGCCATGGGTGCGTGGCAGTACGCCGTTGCGAATTTCGATCGGGCGCACGGTGCGGGTGTCGCGACCATCAATGCGCGGCTCGCCAGCCAGGATTTGGCTGCGAACAATGCGCGCTTCGATGTCAAACAGCATGCCCTCGACCTTGACGCCGTCAAAGGCCACGCCGTCGGCCTTCAAGTCAGCCATGACCACGGCATAGGCTTCACGGCAGGCGTGGGTACGGGACTGCTTATTGCGAATTTGATAAGCCGCGCGCAAGCGCTCTTCTGCCAGCGCATTCACGCGGGCAATCAAAGGCTCGTCCTTGGCGGGTGCCGACCAGTCCCAAACCGGCTTGCCGGCATCCCGGACCAGGTCGTGGATGGCGTTAATGGCGATGTTGCCCTGCTCGTGGCCAAACACCACGGCGCCGAGCATGATCTCTTCGCTAAGTTGCTGGGCTTCAGACTCCACCATCAGCACGGCAGCTTCGGTTCCAGCCACGACCAAGTCCATGATCGAGCCTTTGCGTGCCGTTTGGCCCGGGTTGAGCACGTACTCGCCGTTGATGTAGCCAACACGAGCGGCACCAATCGGGCCGGTGAATGGAATACCGCTGATGGACAGGGCAGCGCTAGTGGCGATCAGAGCAGCGATGTCTGCATCGACTTCAGGGTTCAGCGACAGGGTATGCACCACCACCTGAACTTCATTGAAGAAGCCTTCGGGGAACAACGGGCGAATCGGGCGGTCGATCAGGCGGCTTGTGAGTGTTTCAAACTCGCTGGGGCGACCTTCGCGTTTGAAAAAGCTGCCCGGGATCTTGCCAGCAGCATAGGTTTTTTCCAGGTAATCCACCGTCAGGGGGAAGAAGTCTTGACCAGGCTTGGCGTTCTTTGACGCTACCACGGTCGCCAGCACCACAGTGCCTTCGATGTTCACCATCACAGCACCACCAGATTGGCGGGCGATTTCACCGGTTTCCATGATGACCGTGTTCTGGCCCCACTGGAAGGTCTTGGTCACTTTATTGAACATGCTCATATTGATATCTCCTGATCACAATGCGGGAGGTGCAGGCCACCTCGCCCGAGCCCGGATACAGCCTGACAGAACACGATGCCATTCCAGAGAAAACCGGGCCTACAGGCTCAAATTTCGATGGAATGACACAGCTTCGCTCTGATTTCGCCTTCTCCGAAGTAAAAAACGCCTGAGCAGCAGAGCTAACTCAGGCGTTCATCATCCGATTGGTCGTTTACTTGCGCAGACCTAACTTGGCGATCAGCGCGGTGTAACGGTCAGCGTCCTTGGACTTGAGGTAGTCCAGCAGCTTGCGACGGCGGCTCACCATACGCAGCAGACCGCGGCGACCGTGATGGTCTTTGGCGTGGGTCTTGAAGTGCGGGGTGAGTTCGTTGATGCGGGCCGTCAACAGAGCAACCTGAACTTCAGGGCTGCCTGTGTCGCCGGCTTGGCGTGCGTTGTCTTTGACGACAGTGGCTTTGATGCTGGATGCAATCATGTCATTTCCTGTGTAAATTGAACTTGCGTGCGGCGCTGGAACTGCCCCGGACGTGTGCTTATGCAAGGTGCAAAGCCTTTAGAGTATAGCTGAAGCTACCTAGCACACCCGAGCCAGCTGCCCCCGCTCCTCAGGGTTGG
>CAXNFT010000309.1:0-3153 GCA_964201255.1 Rhodoferax sp. | reverse complement strand
GTAGGGCTGCAACAGGGCACAACCTTGGGCGTCCCAGTAGGACTGCAGGTTCAGAATGATTTGCTGGAAGGTCAACATGGGCGGTCGGGGTTCGGTACCGGCAGAACCCGGGGTTTGACAACAAACACACCGCGTCGGTGCGTAAATCTTGATTTTACGGGGGTTCCAAGTCAGCGACGACGGCGAGCGTTAGCGTTTTCGCAAGTGCCACCGCCAGCTCACCAGCACCATGACCAAGCCGGCTAGCCAGTACGGCCAAAGGCCCAAGCGGGACACCCACCATGCGTAGGGGGTGAGACCAGTACGTCCTTCGACCTCGCCCACCAGCACGCCGCGTGTATCGCGCGGTAGCATCTGCAACACCCTCGCCTGGTGGTCCACGATCGCCGTCACCCCAGTGTTCGTGGACAGCAGAAAGGGGCGGGCAAATTCCAGCGCGCGCCACCTGGCAATTTGCAGGTGTTGGTCCATAGCCAAGCTCCCGCCAAACCAAGCCAGGTTGCTGAGATTGACCAGAATCGTCGGAGCTTGATCTGCATCGTGGAACTGTTGCGCCAGCTCTTCCCCAAACAGATCCTCGTAGCAGATATTGGCCGCCAGCCTCTGGCCACCCCATTGGAAGGTCGGTTGGCCAAGCCCACCCTGCATAAAGTCACCCAAGGGAATGTTCATCAGCTCGGTAAACCATTTGAACCAGGGTGGAATGAACTCGCCAAAAGGGACCAAATGGTGCTTGTCATAACGCCACGGCCGTTCGGCCCCCGGACGCAGGCCGACGACCGAGTTGGTATAGCCTTCTTCAAAATTGCCAAGGGGGATGCCAATCAGCGCGGCCTGCGTACCGCCAGCGAAGCGGGCTTGCAGCGCGGCCCAATACCCACTCGGCAGCTGATGCGGCAACAACGGCACCGCAGTCTCTGGCGCGACAACCAAGGCGGTATGGGCTTGCTGCAGCTGCTCAGCGTACCATTGCAGCGCCAAGGGGACCCCGCTGCCAGACTCGAATTTTTCATTCTGCGGAATATTGCCCTGGAGCAGGGTAACCGTCATCCGCCCAGTGCTCTGAGTGAGGTCATGCCCCAGCAGATGGACAATCGTTGGCAGGCTGAGCACCAATAGCGCGCTGACCAACAGGCCTTGACGCCGCCGCCGTGAGTGGTCTGCGAGCAGCTGGGCCAACACCATGGCCAGCCAGGCGGCCAAAGCGCCAACGCCGTACGCGCCCAGCCAGGGCGCATAGCTGGCTAACGGGCCGTCTGGATGCGCATAGGCCGTCGCACCCCAGCCAAAACCGGTCAACCAAAGGCCCCGTGCCAATTCAGCACAAAGCCAGAGTGCCGAGAAAAGCGAGGCACTGTGCCAGGCGCTCAAGGGGGCCAGGAACACGAAGGCACCGCACGCGGCGGCGTAATAACTGGCAAGAAAGCCCGCCAGGGCCAGTACGGCTAACGCAGATGGCACGGCAGGGAGTCCGCCATAGGTATGCATCGCGACGAAAGTCCACCCGAAAGACACCGTCAACCAGGCGCAGCCGAACAGCCCGCCATACATCAGGCCTGAGCGCCATCTGGCCAAGGGTTGTTGGACGCAATGTCGCAGCAGCCAGGCCAGTGCAGCCAGCGATATGAGTTCGAGCCACCAGACTGGCTGGCCCGCAGGTAACCCAGTCACCGACAGACTCTGCAGGCTTGGCAAAGCCATGCTCAGTGCGTGCAGAGAGCCGGCGGCCAGCGCCAATACGACCAATGGGATAGACGGACCTGTCATGCAGGCTGCAGTGGCATGTTCAACGGGCGCGGACGCCCTTCAGATCGAGTGGGACGCAATCGGCGATACCTTGAACCATTTCACCGCCCCGCCTTTAGTATGGAGAACGACAAAGCTCAGGCCAGCCATCTCATGGCGCTCCCCGCGTTTTGGTACGTGGCCCATTTCGTGTGCAATCAGTCCGCCGACAGTATCGAATTCCTCCTCCCGGTCACTGGTATTCAGTGTGACGCCAAATGCATCGTTGACTCGATCAATTGCGGTGTCGCCACTGACGCGGTACGTGCGGTCGGCAAGACCAAAAATATCCCCCTCATCTTCGGCGATGTCAAACTCATCTTCAATCTCGCCCACAATCTGCTCGAGCACGTCCTCAATGGTGATCAGGCCAGCGACCCGACCAAACTCATCAATCACGATCGCTAAATGGTTCCGATTCCCGCGGAACTCCCGCAACAGATCGTTGAGTCCTTTAGTTTCCGGTACGAACACAGCTGGACGCAACAAAGCGCGAATATTGAGTTCGGGCGCCCGCTGCAGCTTCAGTAGGTCCTTGGCCATCAAGATTCCGATGATGTTCTCGCGCTCACCGTCATAAACAGGGAAGCGGGAGTGCGCGGTGTCTATGACAACATGCAGCAAGGCATCGTACGGCTCATCGATATTTACAAGGTCCATACGCGTCGCCGGCACCATTACGTCACCCGCAGTCATATCGGCCATACGGATCACGCCCTCAAGCATGATGCGTGATTCTGCGCCAATGATGTTGTTCTCCTCGGCATCCGCCAAGGTCTCAATCAGCTCCGCTGTTGAGTCAGGTCCCGGATGGATAAATTCCGCCAGTTTTTGAAGGAACGTGCGTTTATCTTCTCTGTCGAAAAAGCGTACGGGGTGAGGGTCTGACACAGTTGTTGGCGCAGGAGATGCGACTTTTTTAACAGGCTCAAGGATAGCGCATTGCTGCGACAGATGGGCAAAAAGACTAATAGTTGACAATCCACGGGCTACGCCACAATGTCCCCGACACATTTTCATCCACAGGGTGAACACTCCCCCAGCATAGTTCGGTCCAACTTCAGCTGTTGATGGATACTACATGCAAGATACGAAACCAAGGTTTAGTACGCAATCAGATCCGCTGGGCTAAGAAGCTTGAGCATCGTTAAGTCGGGCAGGTCACTTTCATTAAGTTGCGATAAGCACCGCTGTTTCACTACCCCATTCGATGCAGGTATCTTAAATTCGACACTTCCGAGCACTTTTTCTGTAATCGGTGAACCATGGCTCAATGAAATCAACGAGTTACGCTGGTTTTTATGCTGAAATCTCTAAAAGACTGTAGTGGCACGTCATTGATCATATGTAGTTTTTTATTGATCATTT
>CAXNFT010000308.1:0-3157 GCA_964201255.1 Rhodoferax sp. | reverse complement strand
ATAGACGGTCAGCATTGGCTGGAGGTAAAACGTGATCGGCGTACGGAGATTTTGGTTCGACTGGACGATATGGGTATTGCGCCAAAGTAATTGCAAAGAGGTCTGGCTGCACGGCGAAATTTGGCGTGCTAACACTAGATGCCAAACGAAGTACCCATTGATCTCATCAACGAGTGGAATCAGGCTTCTCTGTTTGGCCGTACGCCCAAAAAGCGCGTTCAAAAGCCATTTAGGCGCGCTTTTGGACCGCCGCTAACAACCACTGGGAAATGAGATTCCATGCGGGTTTGCAGACCATCTGCCGTTTGAAAAAATACCGATTGTCAGATTTATCGGCACAAAAATTGCAGAATTATTTTCCTCTACGGGCTGCGGAACTATGCCTAAAGAGGCATAATTTAAAGAATGTCGAAGCAAACCCGCAAACCCATCAAGAGGGTCAGTTCCGCCAAGCGTGACCTCGATGCGATGCCGGAGGATGTCAAAGACGGTTTTGGCCATGCTATCGACCTGGCCCAGGCCGGCGGCAAACACCAGGACGCCAAGGTCATGGCGGGATTTGGTTCGGCCGGCGTGCTGGAGGTGGTCGAGGACCATCAGGGCGACACCTACCGGGCTGTATACACCGTCAAGTTCGCCGGCTGGGTCTATGTCCTGCACTGCTTCCAGAAGAAGTCAAAAAGCGGCATCGCGACGCCGAAACCGGACATGGATTTGATCAACACCCGGCTGAAGGCCGCGAAGCAGGATTTCGAGGTTTGGCAGGCACAGCAAGGAGCGCGCAAATGAATGAACACGCAAGCATCACCATCGAAGAAGGCAACACCAACGTCTACGCCGACCTGGGTTACACCGATGCGGCCGAGATGCAGCGTAAGTCCCAGCTGGCCGGCGAGATTGCCCGTGCGATCAAGGCGCGCCGCCTGACTCAGGAAGATGCCGCCGCTCTGCTGGGCATCGATCAGTCCAAGGTGTCTCGCATCACCCGCGGCCAGTTCCGCGGCGTCAGCGAGGCCAAGCTGCTCGAGCTGGTGGCCCGGCTGGGCCACGACGTGAAGATCGTGATCGGCCCCGTGCGGCGGCGTGCCGGCAAGATTGAGCTACAGTTTGCCTGAACTCGCCCCAGAGCGTGAGGCGCATTTGGGTCGTCTATTTTAGGTATGACCAAAGGACAGCCGCAACCTGATCCAGTTCGCGATCACGCTCGCCAGTCGATAGACCTTCCGCGCCGACATGCTCCCTGAGGTGCCCCTACAGGCCTGTCAGTGTGAGTGGCTTTCAATAAGCGCGTAAATCTGGCGGCAAAGGATGAATGAGATTTACCTGCAATGCCGTGTTTGCAGGAGCCCGAAGGGCGAGTGCAAACACGGCATTGGTGGTCTGTCAGGTGATGGTGGCTGGCGGCCAGGTTGCTGAGGTAGCCAACTTGCGCATGAGCGGTTAGAAACGGGGCGTGCTCGATAAACGTAGAACACAATAAATCTGACACTGGTTCAGCCAGCCCGCTTCACTCCTGACTAGCAAATCCGAGTGGCAAATGTTGGCGCCGACTCCAAATTGCCCCAGTGGGGGTGCGGCGGAAATCTTGGACTACTTGGAGGTAGTTCATGTATTCATACGAAGAAAGAATTCGAGCAGTCCGGCTCTATATCAAGCTTGGGCTGCGCGTTGGAGTCACCCTGAGGCAGTTGGGCTATCCGACAAAGAATGCGCTCAAGAGTTGGTATCGTAAATTCGAAGATCACCAGGACTTGTCTGCTGGAAAGGTGCGCTCATGGCAGAAGTACTCTGACGAACAGAAACGGATTTCGGTGGAGCATTTCCTCAATCATGATCGCTGCATTACTGGAGCCATCAAGGCACTGGGATATCCATGCAGGGATACGCTAGCGGCTTGGATCAAAGACCTGCACCCCGAGGCGAGCCACCACGTTGTCGGCAAAGCAGGCGGTGCGCTGTACGACCCAGAGGTCAAGCAGGCGGCAGTTATTGAGTTGTGCACTCGGCAGTCAAGTGCTCAAGCCGTTGCCCAAAAGCTCGCTGTAAGCAGGCCAACACTGTACAAGTGGAAGAATCAGCTACTGGGCAGGGAGGTGCCCACATCCATGAAATTCATCAGCGATTCACCGCCCGATCCTCAGCGTTTGGCCTTGGAGCAACAAATCGAAACGCTTCGACGTGACGTCTGGCAATTGCAGCTTGAACACGATTTATTGAAGAAGGCGAACGAACTGCTAAAAAAAGGCCTGGGCGTCAACCTGCCACTCCTGAGCAATCGGGAGAAGACATTGCTGGTTGACGCCCTAAGAGAGACGTATGCGCTGGTGGATCTCTTTGCCGAACTTGGCCTGGCCCGCAGTTCTTACTTCTATCATCGCGCCCAGTTGCTGGGCGCTGATAAGTATGCGCAGGCGCGCCTGGCCATCACAGAAGTCTTCAAACGCAATCACAGCTGCTACGGATACCGCCGGCTACGGGCCTCTCTTGGCAGGCAGCAGCTCTGCCTTTCGGAAAAAGTCGTGCAGCGCTTGATGAGGCAGGAAGGCCTGATCGTGGTAACTCCCAGGCGGCGTCGGTACGGCTCCTACCTCGGAGAAATCAGTCCTGCGCCAGAAAACCTCATCAACCGCGACTTCCAGGCTTCAGCACCAAATGAGAAGTGGCTCACTGACATCACGGAGTTCCAGATCCCCGCTGGCAAGGTATACCTCTCGCCCATGATCGACTGCTTCGATGGATTGGTCGTCAGTTGGACCATAGGAACCCGTCCCGACGCAGTACTCGTGAACACCATGCTGGATGCCGCCATCGAAACGGTAGCCAACGGCAACGACCGACCAGTTGTCCACTCGGATCGTGGTGCTCACTATCGCTGGCCTGGTTGGCTATCACGGATAAGCAATGCAAAGCTGATTCGCTCGATGTCGCGCAAAGGGTGCTCACCGGACAATGCGGCTTGTGAGGGCTTCTTCGGGCGGCTGAAAACGGAACTGTTCTACCCTCGTGACTGGCGGGCAGCAACCATTGAGCAATTCATCGAGGTTGTTGATGCGTACATCCACTGGTATAACGAGAAGCGCATCAAAATCTCCCTTGGCTCACTCAGTCCTCTCGAATACCGAGCGAGCCTTGGACTTACGGCATAAACCAGTCCAAG
>CAXNFT010000307.1:0-3170 GCA_964201255.1 Rhodoferax sp. | reverse complement strand
ACCTGGCAGCGGTGGCCGATGCCCGCCTGGATGTGCGCCATGTCGGCGACCTTGCAGGCGCCATTGACCACCAGAAACAGGTCGCCGTGGCTGTCGGTACGGTTGACGAACATCAGGTCATCGATGATGCCGCCTGCGTCGTTGAGCAGCAGCCCGTAGCGTTGGCGGCCGCTCGCCAAGCCGATCACATCCACCGGCAGCAGGGTTTCCAGCGCAGCGGCTGCATCGGGCCCAAGTAGCCGCAGCTGACCCATGTGCGATACATCAAACAGGCTGGCAGCGTTGCGGGTGTGGTGGTGCTCCGCCATCAGACCGGCCGGGTATTGCACCGGCATGCTGTAGCCGGCGAAGGGCACCATCCGGGCGCCCAAACTCAGGTGCAGGTCGTGCAAGGGCGTCTTCAGCAGTTCATCCGACGGGTGATTCATGGGGCATTCCTGGACAGTCAATAGGCGGGCATATGCCATGACCTAGGCCATGGTTGGCCCCCGCTGTCCGTGGTACCTGAGAGATTCGCCGGGACCACTTCGCCAGATTTCTGACGCAGTGGGCTACGGGTTGCTCCTTCGGTGGGCGGCATGGGCTGCCGCCTCTCTCCAGTGGGGAGTCGTGGGTTAACCAGCAAGATCAGCCCACGTTTGTCAGTCCTTTTGCCTGAGCGTTCAGACTGCTGTGATCAGCCGTCATGCGCCTTCGGCGGCCGGTCTCTGTTCCAGCGCTCTCCTGACGCATCAAATTCTAACCCCGGACCGGCAGCGCCAGCTCTCCTTATTTGGCGTAAACCAGATCTCGCAGAGTCAGCGATATGGAGGGCACGTAGGTGATCACCATCAGGCAAGCCAGAATGACCAGCACAAAGGGTACCAATTGGCCAATGATCCGGTCAAGTGAAATCTTGGCCACCGTGCTGGCCGCAAACAAGTTCACGCCAAAGGGCGGCGTGATCATGCCCAGCGCCAGATTCACCACCATGATCAGGCCGAAATGCACCGGGTCAATGCCAAAGTGCATCGCCACCGGTGCCAGGATGGGCGCCAGCACGATGATGGCCGCACTGGTCTCGATGAACATGCCGATCAGGAACAGCGCGGCATTCACCCCCAGCAGGAAAATGGCCGGCGTTGACAACACCGATTCCAGGTAGGTGCCGATCGCCGCAGGCACCCCGGCACGTGTAATCAAAAAGGCAAACAGCCCGGCGTTGGCAATAATGAACATGATGACCGCGCTGGACAGCACCGATTTGCGTAGGATCGCCGCCAGGTTTTTCAGGTTCAGCTCCCGGTACACCACAGTCCCGACCAGCAGGGCGTAGAACACGGCCACGGCCGAGGCCTCGGTCGGGGTGAAGATGCCGCCGTAAATGCCGCCCAAGATAATGACCGGCATCATCAGGGCCCAGCCGGCCTGCCGCGTGGCGACTAAAAATCCCAACCGGCCCCCGCCATCGTTCTTGCCCCAGCCCTTGTAGCGGCAATAAATATAGACAAACAGCATCAGCGCGCCGCTGATCAGAAAGCCCGGGCCGAAACCGGCAATAAACAGTTCGCCAATCGACACCTCGGCGCTCACGCCGTACAGGATCATGGGAATGCTGGGTGGGATGATCACGCCCAGCTCAGCGCTGGTGGCCTGCAGCGCGGCAGCGTAGGGCGTGGGGTAACCATGCTTGATCAGGGCCGGGATCAATATGGCACCGACTGCAAAAGTGGTGGCCACTGAAGAGCCTGACACTGCAGCAAAGATCATGCAGGTCAGCACACAGGTCATGGGCAGACCCCCTTGCACGCCACCCACAATGCTCTTGGCAAACTCCACCAGCCGTCGCGAAATGCCGCCCGTTTCCATCAGGTTACCGGCCAGAATGAAAAACGGGATGGCAGCCAGCGGAAACCTGTTGATGGAGGAAAACATTTCCTTCACCGAAATCAGCATATTGATGCCGGATATCTGAATACCCAAAATGGCGGCCAGCCCGATCGAAACAGCCACCGACACTGTCAGTGCAAAGCACAAAACCATGGTGATTAGCATCATCACGCTCATTGCGCGGTCTCCAACTCCTGGCGCTGCGGGTCCAGCAGGTTGCCCACAATGCCCAGCACGCTGAACACGCCGCCCACAGGCATGGCCAAATAGGCCCAGAACATCGAAACACTCTCCAGCCCAGCCATGGACTGCACCTGGCCGCGCAAGGCGTAGGCCCAGCCCCACCAAACGATGATGCCCACCAGCAGCAGCGCCGCGCCGCACACCACCCAGTCCAAGACTCGCTTGATTCGGGGCGGGCTCCAGCGGTACAGCACGTCAACGCTAACCATGGCGCCCTGCCGGAACGCCGCAGCAATGCCCATGAACACCATCCAGATCAGGCTGAAGCGGATTAGGATCTCGGACCACTCGGCCGGCTGCTCCAGCACAAACCGGGTGATGATCTGGAACATGCCCAAGCTGGAGGCCACCACCAGCATGACACAGGCGATGGCCATGGCCAGCCCGGTGGTGCGTCGCTCCAGCGACAGAAACAGGGCCTTCAAGGGGGACGGAACCTATTATTTGGCGTTACGGATGGCGTCGAGGTTGGCCTTGCCAAACTGCTTCTCAAACTCTGCATTCACGGGTGCCAAAGCGGCCACAAACTTGGCCTTGTCCACGTTGTCGATCACAACCATGCCCTTGGAGCGCAGTTCGGACACGCCCTTGGCATCGTCCGCGTCGACCCGGGCCCGGTTGGCCTTGGCGGCCTCCTTGGCAGCTTCAATGAACGCGGTCTTGTCGGCGGCGCTGAGTTTCTCAAAGGAGGCCTTGTTCATCAAGATCAGGCAGGGCGAGTAGACATGGCCGGTGAGCGACAGGTGCTTTTGCACCTGGTCAAACTTGGACGCCATGATCACCGACAGTGGGTTTTCCTGGCCGTCAACCGTGCCCTGCTGCAAGGCGGTAAACACCTCTGGGAATGCCATGGGGGTGGTCACGATGCCCAGGCCCTTGTAGGCGGCAATGTGCACCGGGTTCTCCATAGTGCGCATTTTCAGGCCCTTCAGATCTTCGGGCAGCTTCACATCGCGCTTGCTGTTGGTCATGTGCCGGAAACCGTTTTCCGCCCAGGCCAGGGCCTTGAAGCCCTTGCTGTCAAATTTGGTCAGCATGTCCTGGCCAAACGGGCCGTC
>CAXNFT010000306.1:0-3174 GCA_964201255.1 Rhodoferax sp. | reverse complement strand
ACGTCTTTCACCTCGGCGCCTTGACCGCTGCTCAAGTGTTTTTCCAGGTCAGCCTCTCGGGTGCGTAGTGCCGCAAACAGGTTACCTTCTTCGGTTTCATCAACCATGACGTCGGGCACAATCCCCTTGGCCTGGATCGACTTGCCGCTGGGCGTGTAGTAGCGGCTGGTGGTGAGCTTGAGGCCGGCGCTGGGGCAGTTGTCCATACGGAAAGAGGGTTCCAGACACACGGCAGTCTGAACCGAGCCTTTGCCAAAGGTCTGGTTGCCCATCAGGGTGGCGCGCTTGTGATCCTGCAGCGCGCCGGCGACGATTTCGCTGGCAGAGGCCGAGCCTTCATTGACCAGCACCACCAGTGGCAATGTCTTGAACACCCCCTTTGTCACAACATGCAGTCGCTTGAGCGGATCAGAGCTACCGCGCCGCTGGTAAAACTCAGGAGCGGCCTTGTAGATGAACTTGCTCTCTGGTAACTGCCCATTGGCCGAGACCACGGTCACGTTTTCCGGCAAAAAGACCGCCGATAGGGCCACCGCAGCGTCAAGGTAGCCACCCGGGTCATTGCGCAGGTCAAGCACCAGGCCCTTGAGCTGGGGGTTCTGCTTGTAGATCTCTTCGGCCTTTCGGGCGAAGTCTTCCACCGTGCGTTCCTGAAACTGGCTGACCCGGATCCAGCCATAGCCGGGCTCAATCAGTTTGCCGCGTACCGACTGGGTGCGAATCTCGTCGCGGGTGATGGTGACCGGGAAACTGCGGTTCTCGGACTTGCGAAGAATGGTCAGGATCACCTTGGTGTTGGGCTCACCGCGCATGCGCTTGACGGCCTCATCGAGTGCCAGCCCCTTGACCGGGGTGTCGTCGATTTTGCTGATCAGGTCACCGGGCTTGAGCCCCGCGCGGTCTGCTGGCGAACCCTCAATTGGGGAGACCACTTTGACCAGGCCTTCTTCCATGGAAATCTCAATGCCTAAACCGGAAAATGTGCCGGAGGTGCCCTCGTTGAACTCCTTAAGCGTTTTCTTGTCGAGGTATTGCGAGTGCGGGTCCAGGCTGGATACCATGCCGACAATGGCATCGGTGATGAGCTTTTTATCGTCTACGGGTTCGACGTAATTGCTTTTGACCATGCCAAACACTGCAGCAAGTTGCTGAAGCTCTTCAAGCGGTAGCGGCGCGAGCGTGCCCCGTGCCACGGTTTGCAGTGACACGGTCGTCAGAGCACCGGCCACCACGCCCAATGCCACCCAGCCGCTGATCTTCAGTTTTTGTCCCATAGTCTTTCCTGTGCAGTGCCAATATAAAGGTTTGGATGCCGCAGACCTTGCGGAGTTCCCTATTTACCTAGGCTTTACCTTGTGATGCCACGGCGGCTGCGGCTTGGGCCACAGCTTGCGCGTCACCCAGATAGTAGTGCCGGATTGGCTTTAGCGCATCGTCAAGCTCATACACCAGTGGAATACCATTGGGAATGTTCAGCCCGACGATGTCTTCATCAGAGATGCCGTCCAGGTACTTCACCAAGGCCCGGATTGAATTGCCATGCGCGGCCACCACCAGCCGCCGGCCGCTCTTGAGCGCCGGGGCGAGCGCCTCGTTCCAGAACGGCATCACCCGGGCGACGGTGTCTTTGAGGCATTCGGTCAGTGGCACCTGCTCGGGCTTGAGCCGTGCATAGCGCAGGTCGCCGCGCTCGCAGCGTGGGTCGGACGGGTCCAGCGGCGGCGGCGGCACGTCATAGCTGCGGCGCCAGGCCAATACCTGGGCCTCGCCGTATTGGCGCGCCATGTCGGCTTTGTTCAGGCCTTGCAGGCCACCGTAATGGCGCTCGTTCAAGCGCCAGTTGTTGACCACCGGTAGCCAGGTGCGGTCCATTTCGTCGAGCACATGCCACAAGGTCCGGGTGGCGCGTTTGAGAACGCTGGTGTAGGCGATGTCAAAATCAAAGCTGGCGGCCCTGAGTATTTGGCCAGCGCTCTTGGCTTGCTCCAGTCCGTTCGCCGTGAGGTCGACGTCGGTCCAGCCGGTGAAACGGTTTTCAAGGTTCCAGGTCGATTCGCCGTGGCGGATGAGAACGAGTTTATGCATTGACGGACTGAACAGAGTTGGCGTTTGTGTGGCCGGAATACGTGGCACTGGCGTGTGGCCAAGACGAAGGCGCACTACACTGCGCCACCCGTCATTCTAAAATGCTGGGGCTGGGCCATGCGGCCTGCGTTGAAAGAAATGGGCACAAGCATTATGAAATTCATTGTCGACAACTGGATGTTGATCAGCGTTGCGCTGGTGTCGGGCAGCTTGCTGTTGTGGCCGGCGATCCAGGGCGCCAGCGTCACCGGTCTGAGCGCGACCCAAGCCGTGCAGTTGATCAACCGCGAAAAAGCCGTGGTTGTAGATGTGTGCGAGGCCGAAGAGTTTGCTGCCGGGCACGTGGTGGGATCTAAAAATGTGCCACTCAACCAGCTCGAAGACAAGTTACCTGGAATGGTTAAAAACAAGGCGCTGCCACTTATTTTGGTTTGCCAAAGCGGCGCGCGCTCGGGCCGTGCCTTGGCTGTGGCCAAAAAGCTGGGCTACGAGCAGGCGCAGTCGTTGGCGGGTGGTTTGGCTGGCTGGCGCAGCGCCAATCTGCCCTTGGAAAAAGCCTGAGCCATCGCTATCCCCATCATTTTTGAGAGCCAGACCGAACCGCTATAGGAAGTTGCCATGCAAGCCGTCAAGATGTATACCACCGCTGTTTGCCCGTATTGCGTGCGGGCCAAGCAGATTCTCAAAGCCCGCGGCGTTGAGCATATTGAAGAAGTTCGCATTGACACTGATCCCGAGCAACGCCAGCAGATGATGGACATCACCGGCCGGCGCACAGTGCCCCAGATCTTTATTGGGGCGACACATGTTGGCGGTTGTGATGACCTGATAGCGCTGGACGGGCAGGGCGGGCTGATACCGCTGCTGCAGACCGTGTAATTGGGGCTGAGCCTCAGCCAGTCAATCATCTGCTCCATCGCCTGCCTGCTTGTTGCCTGCGTCTGTCCGTAGGTGCGTTGTCGTAAAACCCCACGGCGTATCAGGCCTGGAGCGGGGTGGCGCCGAAACGATGCCAACTTGTGGGCATCCGTGGCGACGTAGGTGATGTCGCCCGCCCAGGGCTCATTGGGCGACACCAGTTCACGCCAC
>CAXNFT010000305.1:0-3179 GCA_964201255.1 Rhodoferax sp. | reverse complement strand
CAATTGTCTGCTGTAGCGGAGAGTATTGAACAACAGGCTTCGCAGTTAATGCACTTGCCGTACCCCGCCGAGGGAGACCGAGCAATGCGGCTAGAGTTGTGTGGCGGCACACCAAGGGACCGAAGGCCGATAGCGCTAGCGCTCAAGCGCCAGAATGCGCCAGCCGCGTTGCATGGCCTGAGCGCGCAGCCGGGCGTCCGGGTCGACCGCCACGGGCCAATTCACCGCCGACAGCAGCGGCAGGTCGTTGATGGAATCACTGTAGGCGCTGCTGTGGAACTGGTCCAGCGACTGGGCCCGGTCTTGCAACCAGGCGTGCAAGCGCGCCACCTTGCCCTCCCTCATATTGAGCGTGCCGGTGCTGCGGCCGCTGAACACGCCATTGGCCACCACCGGTTCGGTGGCGATCAGGTGCTCAATGCCGATGTGCGCGGCGGTGAGTTCGGTGATAAAGCGGTTGGTGGCGGTGGTCATCACCACCAGATCGCCCGCCGCCTGGTGCTGCTGCACCAGCGCCAGCGCCGAGGGCGGAATGCGCGGCACGATCACGTCATGCAAAAAACGCTGGCGCAGCGGCTCCCAGTCTTGCGGCGAACGCCCGGCCAGGGTGCCGACATCAAAGTTGGCGACTTCGTCCAGCCCGACGGTACCGGCCCGGTAGCGCGCATCCATGTCGGCGTTCTGGGCGCCAAAATCTGCCGCATCCAGCAGGCCCTGGGCGATGAGGAAGTCGCACCACAGCACATCGCTGTCGCCACTGAGCAGCGTGTGGTCGAGATCAAAAAACACGATGTTGCCCCCACGCTTGCCACTGCGTGTGCTGCGCTGCCCCCCGAGGGGGCGCGTTTCGCCTTGGGGCGGCCCGGCAGCGAAACCTTCAGCGCTCATGCTTGGCGCAGGTGCCAGGCCTTGGGTCGGGTGAAGGTCTGGATGCCGTAGATGGACAGGGTCAGGCCAACGCCCGAGTCGCCGTAGCCGCTCCAGGGCAGGCGCGGGCTGACGCGGTCGCAGCAGTTCCAGTAGACGGTACCGGCTTTGACCTGCGCCAAGAGGGCGCGGGCGCGGGTCTCATTGGGCGTGAAGACGCCAGCGGTCAGGCCGTAGCGGGTGTCGTTCATCAGGGCCACGGCTTCGGCGTCAGTGGCCACCTTCTGGATGCCGATGACCGGGCCGAAACTCTCCTCTTGCATGATCGTCATGCTGTGGTTCACGCCGGTCAGCACCGTGGGCGCAAACCAGTTGCCGGGGCCGGGCAGGCGATGGCCGCCACAGGGCAGGGTCGCGCCCTTGGCCACGGCGTCCATCACCTGGGCCTCCAGCACATCGAGTTGTGGCGCGCGGGTGATGGCGCCAATGTAGGTGTCCTCAGCCGCCGGGTCGCCGACTTTGAATGTGTGCACCGTGGCCAGAAATGCCGTAACAAAGGCCTCGTAGATGGCCTCGTGAACATAGATGCGCTCCACCGAGCAGCAGCTTTGGCCGGTGTTGTACATGGCGCCATCGGCCAACGACTCGGCCGCCACCTGCGGGTTGGCATCGTCGCAAACGTAGGTCGGGTCCTTGCCGCCCAGCTCTAGCTGCAGCTTGACCATGCGCGGCCCCAGGGCCTGGGCGATGCGGGCGCCGGTGGCATGCGAGCCGGTAAAAAACAGGCCGTCGATGGGTTGCGCCTGCAGGGCCGCACCCACCTCGGCGCCGCCCACCAGCGCGATGAAGACGTCGGCTGGCACACCCGCCGCATGCAGCAGGCGGGCCATGGCCAGCCCGGTCAGGGTGGCGTATTCAGACGGCTTGTACAACACGGCATTGCCGGTCAACAGCGCCGGCACGAACACGTTGCCACCCACGAACCAGGGGTAATTCCAGGCCGAGATGTTGGCCACCACGCCCAGCGGCGTGTGCTGGATCTGCTCGGTCATGCCGCCGTCGGCGAACACGGTTTCGGTGGCCAGGGTGGCGTCCACCGCACCCAGAAAGAAGTCGATCCGGCCCATCAGGCCGTTGAGCTCGTTGCGCGACATCTTGATCGGCTTGCCGGTTTCGCGGGTCATGATCGCGGCCAGCGTTTCCAGCTCGGCCCGCACCGCGGCGGCAAAGCGCTCAATGCAGGCCTTGCGTGCGGCCAGCGGCATGGCGGCCCAGGCAGGCTGGGCGGCGCGGGCACGCCCGGCTTTGACGGCCACCGACGCCGCGTCATCCGCGTCCACGGTGGTGATCAGGGCGCCGGTGGCGGGGTTGTGAATGGCGAGTTGGTTCATACAGCAGATTGGGAATGGGGAGGGGTCAGGTTTTGGCGGCCTGGCAGGCCTGCAGAAAATCTGTCAGCAGGGGCGTGTCGTCCAGCGTGCCGAGCTCCGGGCGGTGAAATTCGGGGTGCCACTGCACCGCGGCCACATAAGCGGGCCCGGTGTGCCGGATGGCTTCGATCATGCCGTCGTCCGGGCAGCGGGCCTCAACCTGGAAGCCGGGCGCCAGGTCTTTGATGCCCTGGTGATGAATGCTATTGATCTTGTAGCTAGAAACGCTCGCCAGTAGCTGGCTGAGCCGGGTTTTGGGTACCACGGCCAGGTCGTGGAAATTCTGGTCGTAGACCTCGGCGTCGCGGTGTTTCAGTGCCTGTGGCTGCTGCGTCGGGATGTCCTGGTATAGCGTGCCGCCAAACGCCACATTGATCAGCTGCAGGCCGCGGCAGACGCCAAACACCGGTTTGCCCGCCGCCACAAAGGCCTTCACCAGCGCCTGCTCGTACAGGTCGCGGATGCGGTCGCCGCTCCAGCGCTCCTGCAAGGGGGTTTCACCGTAGCTGCCGGGCCAGACATCGGCGCCGCCATGCAGCACCAGGCCGTCGAGCCAGTGCGCGTAATCGTCAAAGTGCACCTCGCCGCGCGCGGTGTCACCTGCGGGTGAGGGGATCATCACCGGCAGGGTGCCACCGGCCATGAGCCAGTGAGCCATGGACTGCTCGACATACTGCAGGGTCTTGCTGGCAAAGGCGGCGCGCGCCGGATCCGGGTGGAAAAAGCAGGCGCTGATGCCGATCTTGAGGCGCTCGCTGCCCATCACAGGGCCGCCTTGAATAAAGCCTCGAAGTCGGCGACGGTGCAGGGGCGCGGGTTGGTCTGGTGGCAGATGTCGGCGGTGGCACGGGCCACCAGCCGCGGCAGGTGCGCCGGCGTGAC
>CAXNFT010000304.1:0-3189 GCA_964201255.1 Rhodoferax sp. | reverse complement strand
CCTACTGTAGTAATCTTCATGTCGGACGCTCCTGTCTGTTTAAGTGGGTTGGTAAACACCTCCACTTTGGCACATTACGATGCCGCTTAGGTGGGAGCGTCCATCCCATGGGTCGTAGCCGGGAATGACGACAGTGGGGCGGGAATGACGACGCTGGGCCGGGAATGACGAATCTCCGTCATCCTCGCGCAAGCGGGGATCCATGTCAGTCCGCTGGTTTGCCGAAGCCTCAGGACACCGTCTGGTAGTACAGGTTCTGCGGGTGCTTGGCCTGGGCGAAGAACAGCCAGCGTTCGGCCAGCAGGCCGGGGGCTTGCAGCACCGCGGCCAGCAGCCAGGGCCAGGCACCGGCGTTGACTAAGCCCCAGCCCATCAGCAGCACAGGCAGGCCAAAGGTCAGCAGCTGAAAGCCCCAGCGCACATGCCGCAGCGCCGCAGCGCTGGCGCCGTGAAAGAACTCGCGGGTGTTGAAGGAGCCGGCCGACATGCCCATGGACTTTTGCACAAGGCGCTCGCTGCGGATGCCTGTGGCCGACTGCAGGTCGGATTTGTGGCGCAGCAGGCTGTTGCGGCGCAGGCTAAGCCGGCGGGTGGCCCAGGCCAGCCAGGTCACCGTGAAGGCCCAGGGGCCAGTGGCCCGCAGCAGCGCCTGCTCACCCGCCAGACTGGCCAAGGCGCAGCCCAGCACCAGCCCGGCCGACAGGCCAATCAAGATGAAGTTAACGACGGTCAGTGGATGGGCCCACTCCTCGATGAAGCGCAGACAAGCGTAAATCATGGCGGTGCAGTACCACAGGGCCAGGGCACTCAGGACAACCAGGGCCGGTAACCAGACCGTGCCTAGCACGCCACTAGCCAAGCTACCGCCAGCCGCCAGCGCCAGCCACCACAGCGCGACCAGCCCGATGAAGGCCGGCAACAGAATCACCTCACGCGACATCCAGGAGGTGCGCCACATCAGCACCGCGCGCCAGGCGCGCATCTTGTGCCCAAGGTGCAGAAACGAAGCCGCCAGGCCAGCCAGCAACAGCGCCTGGGCCAAACCAATCGCGACCAGCACAAAGCCGCTGGCCATCGGAATGCCCAAGAGCAAGGCCAGCGCCAGCAGCACCAGCAGACCCTGCCCGGTGCCAGCCAGGGTGGTGAAAAACAGGAGGGAAAAAGCGGGATGCATGGTGCTTCAGCTCTCCCGTGCTGGCGTGACTCGCCGTGGCAAATACTGGTTGGCAGGCTGGGTCTCCCACTCGGGCATCAGCGCGTAGCCGCCGCGCTCCCGGATGGCTTTTGACACCTCGGAATCCGGGTCTTTGACATCACCAAACAGACGGGCGCCGGTGGGGCAGGCCTTGACGCAGGCCGGTTTGCGGTCTTCCTTGGGCAGCTGCTCGTCGTAGATGCGGTCTACGCACAGCGTGCACTTGGTCATCACCTGGCGCTCTTCGTCAAGCTCACGCGCGCCATAGGGGCAGGCCCAGGCGCAGTACTTGCAGCCGATGCATTTGTCGTAGTCGAC
Source organism: Rhodoferax sp. (assembly GCA_964201255.1). GTDB lineage: Bacteria > Pseudomonadota > Gammaproteobacteria > Burkholderiales > Burkholderiaceae_C > Rhodoferax. The sequence goes on along the minus strand of CAXNFT010000304.1, from coordinate 1,676 downwards.
CAGCACAATGCCGTCTTCCTTGCGCTTGTAGCTGGCGCCCGTCGGGCACACCGGCACGCAGGGCGGGTCTTCGCAGTGCAGGCAGCTCTTGGGGAAGTGGATGGTGTCGGTGCCGGGGAAGGTGCCGGCCTCGTAGGTCTGTACCCGATTGAAAAAGGTGCCGGTGGGGTTGGCGCCATAGGCGTTCAGGTCGGCCAGCGGGCCGGCACTGCCCGAGGTGTTCCACTGCTTGCAAGACGTGACGCAGGCATGGCAACCCACACACACGTTCAGGTCGATGACCAGAGCCAGTTGCTTGGCCAGGGTTTCACCCGGCAGCGCGCGCGCTGTGGGCGGTGGCGCCGTGGGCTGGCTGCGGCCACTGGCTGGGGCATCCGCCACCAAGTTGGATTGAAGCAAGTCTTTGAGCCAACGGATCATGATTTTTTACGTCCTGCAAAGTAGGTGAGCACCTGGGCCGCCCGCCCCAGCACGCCGGCTGGCGCCGGCACCGCGGCAATCTGTGGAAACGATTCGGCGGCCTCGTCGGGCTCCGCCGGGCGGATGCGCACCCGCACGTCGTACCAGCCAGCCTGGCCGGTGATGGGGTCTGAGTTGCTGATGGTGGTTGCGCCCTGCGGCCCCTTGAACGGCAGTTCTTCCGAGATCAAGTGGTTGAGCAAAAAGCCCTTGCGCGCCTCGTCTGCGCCGGGAGCCAGTTGCCAGGCGCCATCGGCTTTGCCAATGGCGTTCCAGGTCCAGACCGTGCCCGGCTCCACCGCCTCGGAGTAGCGCAACATGCAGCGCACACGGCCCCACTGGCTCTCCACCCAGCACCAGCCGCCGTCGGCGATGCCGGCGGCTTGCGCGGTCAGTGGGTTGACGTGCAGGTAGTTGTGGCTGTGGATCTGGCGCAACCAGGCGTTTTGCGAATCCCAAGAGTGGTACATGGCCATCGGCCGCTGGGTGATGGCATTGAGCGGGTAGGCGGCCAGGTCGGTGGCAGCTTCCTCCAGTGGCGCGTACCAAAAGGGCAGCGGGTCAAAGTAGGTGGCGATGCGCTCCCGCAGTTCATCGGGCGGCTCCCGGCCACCGCTCTTACCCTGGGCCGCCAGGCGAAAGCTCTGCAAGGTGTCGGAGTACAGCGCCAGGTGCACCGGGTCGTTTTTCTGGCGCCAGCCCTTCTCTTTGGCAAAGTCCAGGTAGGCCTGGTTCCAGTTGCGCATGTAGTGCATGCTCTCGGGCATGTGGTACTGGAACACGCAGTTGTTGGCGGCGTAGGCCTCCCACTGCTTGGGATTGGGATCGCCGCGCAGGTGCTCGTCGCCGTTTTTGCCGCGCCAGCCCATCAAAAAGCCAATGCCGGGTTGCGGCTGGAAGTTCACCACAAAATCCGGGTAGCCGGTGAATTTGGGCGTACCTTCTGCGGTGGTGAAGGCCGGGAATTTGAGGCGAGCGGCCAACTCAATCAGCACCTCCTGGAAGGGGCGGCACTGCCCCAGCGGCGCCACCACCGGCACCCGCACCGAATCCACCGGACCATCAAACTCAGAGATCGGCCGGTCCAGCATGCCCATCACGTCATGCCGCTCCAGGTAAGTGGTGTCAGGCAGCACCAGGTCGGCAAAGGCCACGGTCTCGCTCTGGAAGGCGTCACACACCACCAGGAAGGGGATCACATGCTCGCCAGTCTCGTC
>CAXNFT010000303.1:0-3198 GCA_964201255.1 Rhodoferax sp. | reverse complement strand
ACGCCGGCCGACCCGATGTGATGTTCGTGATCCAGCGCATCCTGGAGCAGGGCGGCCAGTTCACACTGCTCGACCAAAACCGCGTGCTGCGGCCACACGCAGGCTTTCGCCTGTTTGCCACCTCCAACACCGTGGGCCTAGGCAACCTTAACGGCCTGTACCACGGCGCCCAGCGCCTCAACCACGCCCAGATGGACCGCTGGAACATCGTGGCCGCGCTCAACTACCTGCCCGCTGCCGAAGAAATGGCCATCGTCGCGGCGCGCGTGCCGAGCCTGGCCGAGCCAGCCCGACATGCACTACTGGAAGGCATGGTGGCCATGGCCGACCTCACCCGCAAGGGCTTTGCTGCCGGCGACCTGTCCACATTAATGTCGCCGCGTACGGTGATCACCTGGGGCGAGAACATCGACATCTTCCAGGACCCTGCCTTGCCGCTTCGCCTGTCATTCCTGAACAAGTGCGACGACGCCGAGCGGCCTGTGGTGGCTGAGTACTACCAGCGCTGCTTTGGCGCCGAACTGGCCGAATCCCACGCCCTGACCGCCCAACGGCCATGAGCGCGCAGGCGGCCCAGCCCGCCCAGGTGCGCCTGCAACACCAGGTGGAGGAACTGTGCGCTGCCAGCATCCGGGCGCTCAGCGGCCAGTCGGACGTGCACTTTCGCGGCCGCCGTCTGCACCGCGCCGGCGTGGCCTTGCCACTGTTCGCCCCGCACCTGCACCCCACGCTGGACAACGATGACTTTGCCTCGTTTCGCGGCGCGTCCGATGGCCTGGCCCTGCGCCTGCGCCTGTCTGACCCGCAGCTGCACCGCCAGCTGTGCCCGGCCGCACCGGTGGAGCGTTTGCTGTTTGAGTTGCTGGAGCAAATCCGGGTCGAATCCCTAGTGCCGGCCGGCTTGGGCGGCGTCGCGGCCAACCTGCGCCACCGCTTTGAGCAATGGTCACTGGCCTTTCACCGCTCAGGCCTGACCGACAGCATGCGCGGCATCCTGCTGTTCACCGTGGCACAAATCTGCCGGGCGCGGGTCACCGGCGAACCGGTGCTGCACGAGACCGAAGACCTGATGGAGGCCACCCGCGCCGGCATCGCCCCGCTGCTGGGGCACGCGCTGGCCGGCCTGCGCCGATACCGCCACGACCAAGCCGCCTACGCCAGCCAGGCCCTGGAGCTGGCCCGACTGGTGGCTGATCTGCTGCGCTCTGCCGAGCCTGAAAGTGCGGACGGCAACCAGGACAAGCCTGCCGAAGAAATGGAGCGCGCGGCCTTCAGCCTGATGATGGACTTTGACGCCACGGTCGAAGACGGCATAGCCGCCGCCGTGAGCGGGCGCAGCCGGGTGCTGGAGGGTCAGGGCGACCATTACAGGGTGTTCACCACCGCCTACGACCGCGAAGTGGCCGCCGCCAGCTTGGTGCGCCCTGCCCTGCTGCGCGAGTACCGCGAGCAACTGGACCGGCGCATTGCCGGTCAGGGTGTCAACATGGCGCGGCTGGCACGCGAACTCAAGCTGCTGCTGGCCCGTCCGGTGCAAGATGGCTGGGACAGCGGCCAGGAAGAAGGCCGCCTGGACGGCCGCCGTATCGCGCAGCTGATCGCCTCCCCCACCGAACGCCGACTGTTCCGCACCGAGCGGCTAGAACCGCAGTCCGACTGTGTGCTGGGCTTTTTGATCGACTGCTCGGGCTCGATGAAGCAACACATCGAGTCGGTGGCCATGTTGGTGGACGTGTTGACAAGGGCCCTGGAACAGGCCGGCGTCAACACCGAGGTGCTGGGCTTCAGCACCGGCGCCTGGCAGGGGGGCCGCGCTCAGCGCGACTGGCTGCGCCTGGGCAAACCGCAGCACCCGGGCCGGCTCAATGAGGTCAGCCACATGGTGTTCAAGAACGCCGACACCCCCTGGCGCCGTGCCCGCCCCGACATCGCCGCACTGCTCAAGCCCGACCTGTTTCGCGAAGGCATCGACGGCGAGGCGGTGGACTGGGCCTGCAACCGGCTCAAGCAGCGCGCCGAGGCTCGCCGCATCTTGCTGGTGATTTCGGACGGCTGCCCAATGGACGGCGCCACCCAACTGGCCAACGACGCCCATTACCTGGATAACCACCTCAAGCAGGTGGTGGCGCAGCAGGCACAAAGCGGTGAAGTAGCCGTGTTTGGCGTGGGCGTCGGCCTGGACCTGAGCCCGTTTTACCCGTACAACCTGGCGCTGGACCTGTCCAGCCCGCCGGGCAATGGTGTGTTTCGGGAACTGCTGGCGATGCTGTCGCGGCATCTGCGGTTTTAGTTTGATGACCTTGATCTGGCGGTTGAAGACCTTGCACTGGTGTGCGACGACCTTGCACTGGTGTGCGACGACCTCGCACTGGCGGGCGGCGTGGCTCGCGTTCTCCAGCCCACGCTCGCGGGTGTCGACCTTTGGCGCGTCGAGGTTGCTCCATCAACACCGTGCCTGGCAGGGCACTGTGTGGGCAACCGCGAATGGGGCCTGCGCCCGCAAACCCCACCGCCCACCGAGATGAGCTTTTTGGCTGTTCCCGCCACACAAAACCCGCTGCCGGGCAGGTGGTTTGGGTGTCCGGGCGCAGGCCCCATTTGCGCTTGCCACAGAGGAGGATCGCCTTTCACGGTGTTGACGAAGTAATAGTTGCAAGCCAACCCATTGGGGCGCGAGCGTGGGCCGGAGAACGGATACCCGGACCGCCTGCCTGCCTGCCAATGGTCGCCCCTTTCCGAATGCTTAGATGGTCAAAAAGCCTGGGGCATGGGTCGTGACGACATCGCGCTGGCGGACGGCGTGGCTCGCGTTCTCCAGCCCACGCTCGCGGGCGCCTGCCTTTGACTTGTCGAGGTTGCTGCATCAAAACCGTATCTGGTAAGGCACAGGGTGGGCAACCGCGAATGGGGCCTGCGCCCGCAAACCCCACCGCCCACCGAGATGAGCATGGTGGCGCACAACGTAACAGCGGTAGAGGTTCTTGGCAGATTGCGAATAGCCTCGCTGCCCCCGCCGCGCCATCCCCTCCGCCGGGCAGGTGGTTTGGGTGTCCGGGCGCAGGCCCCATTTGCGCTTGCCACAGAGTATTCACGCCAGCCACAGTGTTGATGAGGCAATGCCAGCAAGCCAACCCATTGGGGCGCGAGCGTGGGCCGGAGAACGGATACCCGGACCGCCTGCCTGCCTGCCTGCCAATG
>CAXNFT010000302.1:0-3210 GCA_964201255.1 Rhodoferax sp. | reverse complement strand
GCTGGCGGCACGCTGATGGAGCCGTCGGCGTTCTGGTAGTTTTCCAGCACCGCCACCAGGGTACGGCCCACGGCCAGGCCGGAGCCATTGAGGGTGTGCACCAGCTCATTCTTGCCCTGGGCGTTTTTGAAGCGGGCCTGCAGGCGGCGTGCCTGAAAGGCCTCACAGTTGGAGACCGAGCTGATCTCACGGAAGGTGTTTTGCGCCGGCAGCCAGACTTCGAGGTCGTAGGTCTTGCTGGCGCCAAAGCCCATATCGCCGGTGCACAGACTCATCACCCGGTAGGGCAGGCCCAGCTTTTGCAGGATGGCCTCGGCGTGGCCGGTCATGGCTTCCAATGCTTCGTAGCTCTTCTCGGGGTGAACGATCTGCACCATCTCCACCTTGTCAAACTGGTGCTGGCGGATCAGGCCGCGTGTGTCGCGCCCGGCGCTGCCGGCTTCGGAGCGGAAACAGGGCGTGTGGGCCGTGAGGCGGATCGGCAAGGCCGACTCAAGCAGCACCTCGTCACGCACAAAATTGGTCAGCGTCACCTCGCTGGTGGGGATCAGGTACAAGGCGGCGGTTTCGCTGGTTTCGCCGTCTTGCCCGCCCTTCTTGGCGGCAAACAACTCGCCTTCAAATTTGGGCAACTGACCGGTGCCATGCAGGGTGTCAGCATTGACGATGTAGGGGGTGTAGCACTCGGTGTAGCCGTGCTGCTGGGTCTGTACATCCAGCATGAACTGCGCCAGCGCCCGGTGCAGCCGGGCAATCGGCCCTTTCATCACGGTGAAGCGGGCACCACTGAGCTTGACGCCCAGGCCAAAGTCCAGCCCCAGCGGCTCGCCCAGGTCCACATGGTCTTTGATGGGAAAGTCAAAGGCCTTGGGTTTGCCCCAGCTGCGCGCCAGCACATTGCCCTGCTCATCAGCCCCTACCGGCACGCTCTCGTGCGGCAAATTAGGCACCGCCAGCAGCAGGCTTTGCAGCTCAGCCTGCAAGGCCTCCAGCCGCTTGGCAGAGGCCTCGAGTTCGTCCTTGATGCTGGCCACCGAGGCCATGGCCGCATCGGCCTCGGCCTGACCGGCGGCGCCGCGCGCCTTGAGCTGGCCGATTTGTTTGCTGAGAGTGTTGCGCTGGCTCTGTAGCGCCTCGGTGCGCATCTGGATGGTCTTGCGCTCGGCTTCGAGCCGGCTGAAAGCCTCAACGTCCAGAAAGGCTTGCGGGTTTTTGCGGGTCTCAAGCCGCGCCACGGCGCCGGCGAGGTCTTTGCGGAGTAGGGTGATGTCTAGCATGGGTCAATTGTAGATTTGCCCAGCCCGTTGTCACGGGAATGACGGAACCGGCGCGGCGTTCAGCGAGGCCGGGTCCAGGTTGGCGCCGCACAGGATCAGGCACACCGTCTCGTCCGGCCTCGGTACGTAGGCGCCGGTCTGCAGGGCGGCCAGGCCCAGCGCGGCGGCCGGCTCCACCGCCAGTTTGAGCTCTTGCCACAGCCACAACTGGGCGGCACGAATGGCGGCGTCTGGCAGCAGCAGCGCGTCTTTGACGTGGCGTTGGGTCACCGCCCAAGAAATATCGCCAATGCGTTTGGCGCCCAGCGAATCAGCCGCCACGCCACTCACCGCCACATCCACCGGGGTGCCTGTAGCGCGTGCGCTGTGCAGCGTGGGCGCCAGATCGGGCTCCAGCGCCACCACCCGGGCGCGCTCGCCAAACCAGGACGCCAAGCCACCAATCAATCCGCCGCCGCCCACACTGACCAGCACGCTGCCGGGCAGGCCGGCCTGGGCCTCGATCTCGGCGCCCAAGGTGGCAGCACCTGCCACCACCTCCATCTGGTCATAAGCGTGCATCAGCATTGCGCCGCTGAGCTGCTGGCGCGCCAGGCAGGCTTCGAAGGCCTGGGTATAACCTTCACCTGCCACGGTCACCGCCGCGCCGAGCTGGCGCAGCCGATCGCGCTTGGCCTGGCTAGAGACGGCAGAGACAAACACCTCGCAGGGTACGCCCAGCGCCTGTGCCGCGGCCGCGGCCGCAATGCCAGCGTTGCCGCCAGAGGCAATGACCACGCCGGCCGCGGGACTCGGCTGGGCCAGCATGCGGGTGAGCATGCCACGCGCCTTGAAGCTGCCGCCCACCTGCAGGTGCTCGAGCTTGAGCCAGACCTGGGCGCAGTCCAGGCCCATCGCCCGGCCACTCAGCTGCCACAGCGGCGTTTGATGCAAAAAGTGCCTCCAGCCCTTGTCCAGTCTGCTTATTGCGCTATCAATATCAGAGCGATTGATGTCAGTGTGGGTCATGGTGTCGCCCTGTAATGTGTTAGTTGGAAGCGTCACCGCCGCCATCGGCCTTGAGGCCTTTGGGCAGCGGAAACTTGATGGTTTCCTGGATACCGTCCATCTTGCGCACCGACACCGCGCCCAGCGCCTTGATGCGGTCAATCACCTGGCGCACCAGAATCTCGGGCGCCGAGGCACCGGCAGTCAGGCCCACGCGTTGGCGCCCGTTAAACCATTCGGCCTGCAGCTCCTCGGCGTTATCGACCATGTAGCTGTCGGTGCCGAGCTTGCGCGCCACCTCACGCAGCCGATTGCTGTTGGAGCTGGTGGGGCTGCCCACCACAATCACCACATCCACCTGAGGGCTCATCAGCTTGACCGCATCCTGCCGGTTCTGGGTGGCGTAGCAAATATCTTGCTGCTTGGGCTCGCGCACCTGCGGGAAGCGGGCCTTGACCGCTGCCGCAATGGCGGCGGCGTCGTCCATGCTGAGGGTGGTTTGCGTGACCAGCGCCAGCCTTACTGTCTGGGCCGGCTGCACCCGCGCGACGTCTGCCACGTCTTCCACCAGGTGGATACCGCTGTCGAGCTGGCCCATGGTGCCTTCCACCTCAGGGTGGCCCTTGTGGCCGATCATGATGAACTCAAAGCCTTCTTTGTGCAGCTTGGCCACCTCCACGTGCACCTTGGTCACCAGCGGGCAGGTGGCATCAAAGATGCGAAAGCCGCGCGCCGCCGCCTCGTCCTGCACCGCCCGGCTCACGCCATGGGCGGAAAACACCAGCGTGGCGCCCGGCGGCACGTCGTTCAGGTCTTCAATGAAAATAGCGCCCTTGGTTTTGAGGTCGTTCACCACATAGGTGTTGTGCACGATTTCATGACGCACGTAGATCGGCGACCCAAATTTATGCAAGGCTCGCTCGACGATCTCGATGGCGCGGTCCAC
>CAXNFT010000301.1:0-3239 GCA_964201255.1 Rhodoferax sp. | reverse complement strand
TTGCCCGGGTCCATCTGGTAGACCTTTTTGTTGCTCTTGCCCAGGTTGCCGGCGGAGCCAACAGCGTCACGGAACGGGCCGTAAAAGGCGCTGGCGTACTTGGCGCTGTAGGCCATGATTCGGGTGTGGATGAAGCGCTCTGCCTCCAGTGCCTGGCGGATGGCACCGATGCGGCCGTCCATCATGTCGCTTGGCGCCACGATGTCCACGCCGGCTCTAGCTTGGGTCAGCGCCTGCTGCACCAGCACCGCCACGGTCTCATCGTTCATGATGTAGCCGCCCTCGGCTGGGTCGGGGTCGATCAGGCCGTCCTGGCCGTGGCTGGTGAAGGGGTCCAGCGCCACGTCGGTCATGATGCCGAGCTCGGGGTAGGCGTCTTTCAGCGCCCGTACCACGCGCGGCACCAGGCCGTCCGGGTTCAGCGCCTCACGCCCATCCGGCGTCTTGAGCGCCGGGTCGATCACCGGAAACAGCGCCATCACCGGAATGCCGAGCGCCACGCAATCGGCGGCCACCGGCAGCAGCAGGTCCAGGCTCAGACGTTCCACGCCGGGCATGGAGCGCACCGGCTCGCGTTGCTGTTGGCCATCCACCACAAACACCGGGTAGATCAGGTCATGCGGCGTCAGCGCGTGCTCACGCACCAGGTTGCGGGTAAAGCTGTCACGCCGCAGGCGGCGTGGGCGGCCAAGGGGGTAGGGGGCAGGGTTCATCATGGCAAAAGTGTAATCTGCCTTGCACGGTGGCACCTTAGGTGCCATTTAATTGACATTAATCGATATTAATTGACAGTAATGCTTGTGATCCGACCATAATTTTGGTAAATTCCGGTTCGGGCGGTTCGCCGCCTCCCGCTTTTCCTCCCTGAGCGGGGCCTTGATGTGTGACAGCAAATAGGCTTGCAACCCCAGCCCACGTGCTGGGGTTTTTTTTGGCCTAAACTGCGCGCATGCTTTGGGTCAAATCACTTCACATAGTTTTTGTCGCTAGTTGGTTTGCCGGCCTGTTTTATCTGCCGCGCATTTTTGTCAACCTGGCTATGGTGGCGCCAGACTCCACCGCCGAGCGCGAGCGTTTGCTCCTGATGGCGCGCAAGTTGCTGCGCTTTTCTACCATCTTGGCGGTGCCGGCGCTCGCCTTGGGTCTGTGGCTCTGGCTCGGGTACGGCATTGGCCGCGGTCCCGGCAATGGCTGGATGCACGCCAAGCTGCTGGTGGTGTTGCTCACGGTGGGCTACCACCACGTCTGTGCTCGGCTGCTCAGGCAGTTGGCTGACGGGCCATCGCGACACAGCCACATATGGTTCCGCTGGTTCAATGAATTGCCGGTGCTGCTGCTGCTGGTGGCGGTGCTGCTGGTGGTGCTCAAGCCCTTTTGACCCCCAAGCGCGCTGATGCACAAGACGTCAGCGTGGCCCCTGTCCCTGCTCTACGTCGGGCTGGTGGTTTACGCCAGCCTGTACCCATTTACCGACTGGCGTTACCAAGGCATCATGCCCTGGGCTTTTCTAGGCAGCCCCTGGCCGCGCTACTGGTCGGGGGCGGACGTGGCCATCAATGTGCTGGGCTACATGCCGCTGGGCTTTCTGCTGGCCTTGAGCCGTCGGCGCAGCGGCCGTCTGCGCTTTGCCGCCCTGACAGCCACACTGGTCGCAGCCGCGCTGTCAGTGGTGATGGAGTCGCTGCAGAGCTATCTGCCAGCCCGCGTGCCCTCTCAAGTGGACTGGGCGCTCAATAGCCTGGGCGCCGGGCTTGGGGCGGTAGTGGCCGGCCTGATGGAGACCTTGGGCGTGATCGACCGCTGGAGCCGGTTCCGGGCGCGCTGGTTCGTGCCGCAAGCGCGCGGTGGGCTTGTGCTGCTAGCCCTGTGGCCACTGGCACTGCTGTTTCCGGCCGCGGTGCCCTTTGGCCTGGGCCAGGTCTTTGAGCGACTGGAAGCGGCGCTGGCCGACGGGCTGAGCGACACGCCCTGGCTCGAATGGCTGCCTGTGCGAGATGTCGAGTTGCAGCCCCTGGTGCCCGGGGTGGAGATGGTCTGCGTCGCTCTGGGCCTGCTGATCCCTTGCCTGCTGGGGTATTGCATTATTCGCCAGGTACGCCACCGTTTGCTCTTCACCGGGGCCGTGTTTGCCTTGGGGTTGGCCGCCACGGCGCTGTCAGCGGCGCTGAGCTATGGGCCCGAGCACAGTTGGGCCTGGTTCGGCACGCCGGTGCGCGCCGGCATGGTGGGGGCGCTGTCGCTGGCGGCGGCCCTGCTTTGGCTGCCACCACGCGTCAGTGCAGCGCTGCTGTTGCTGGCCTTGGGCGTGTACCTGAGCCTGCTTAACCAGGCGCCGACCAGCCCCTATTTTGCGCAGACCCTGGCCGCCTGGGAGCAGGGGCGTTTTATCCGGTTCAATGGCATCGCCCAATGGCTGGGTTGGCTCTGGCCCTATGTCGCGCTTGTCTATGTGCTGGCCCGGGTCTGGGGGCGGGAGCAGAAAAACTAGAATCTGACCATGACTGATCCCATCGCCGCATATCCCGAATCTCCCGCCTCTTATTACCAGCGCCACATCTTTTTTTGCCTCAACGAGCGAAAAAACGGCGAGAGCTGTTGCGCCCAGCATCAGGCGCAGCAGGCATTTGACCACTGCAAGTTGCTGGTCAAGACGGCCGGGCTGTCCGGGCCCGGCCAGGTTCGGGTCAACAAGGCCGGCTGTCTGGACCGCTGCACCGGCGGACCGGTGGCCGTGGTGTACCCCGAGGCAGTCTGGTACAGCTATGTGGACAATCAAGACATAGAGGAGATTGTGGAGTCTCACCTCAAAAAAGGGCAGCTGGTCGAGCGGCTGCTCACCCCCGCCCACCTCGGGCGTTAAGCTATTTCAGGCGCTAGGCCCCGTCAGCTCATTAGCCCATGAAAAAACGTCTGGTTGCTCTGTTCGCCGCCATATGCCTGCAGGCCGCTGCCCAAATGCCGCAGCCGCCGGAAATCGCTGCCCGCAGCTACCTGCTGTTCGACGTCACCGCGAACCAGCTGCTGGCGCAAAAAGACATCGACTCGCCCGTGGAGCAGGCCTCGCTCACCAAATTGATGACCGCCTACCTCGTGTTTGATGCCCTGCGCAGCAAGAAAATTGACCTCAAACAGACTCTGCCGGTGAGTGAGCGCGCCTGGAAGATGCCGGGCTCGCGCATGTTCATTGATCCGAAGATGAAGGTGCCGGTTGAGGACCTGATCAAGGGCATGATCGTCCA
>CAXNFT010000300.1:0-3243 GCA_964201255.1 Rhodoferax sp. | reverse complement strand
CCAAGTACACCAAGGCGCGTTTCATGGAGCTACTGGCGCTGATGTATGACATTTTGCAAAAGGCGCGCAAAGAAGGTCTGATGGCGATCGAAAAAGACGTGGAAGAGCCTCACGAATCGCCTATTTTCAACAAGTACCCGAACGTCGGCCATGACCACCATGTGGTGGAGTTCATCACCGATTACCTTCGCATGATGGTCTCAGGCAACCTGAACTCGCATGAGATCGAGAGCCTGATGGACAGCGAGATCGACACCCACCACGCTGAGGCCCACGCGCCGGTGGCCGCCATTGCCAGGCTGGCGGGCGCCCTGCCCGCCTTTGGCATTGTGGCGGCGGTGCTGGGGGTGGTGAACACCATGGGCTCGGTGGGGCAACCCCCCGCGGTGCTTGGCGGCATGATCGCCTCCGCACTGGTGGGGACCTTTTTGGGCATCTTGCTGGCCTACGGCGTGGTGGAGCCGCTGGGCGGCCTGCTGGAGCAAAAGTCTGAAGACAGCGCTAAAGAATTGCAGTGCATCAAATCCACACTGCTGGCCAGCATGCAGGGGTACAACCCCTCTACCGCCATCGAATTCGGCCGCAAGGTGCTGTTTTCGACCGAACGCCCGACGTTTCTTGAGCTTGAAAACCATGTTCGCAAGAAATAGGTCAGGGGCGCGCTGACATGGCGACCGATCCAGCCAAGCTACAGCCGATCATCGTCAAGAAGATCAAGAAAGGCGGCCACGGGGTGCACGGCGGCGCCTGGAAGATTGCCTACGCCGACTTCGTGACCGCCATGATGGCGTTTTTCCTGCTGATGTGGCTGCTGGGCTCCACCACAGAAGGCGACAAAAAAGGCCTGTCCGATTATTTTGCATCGCCACTCAAGGTGGCCATGATGGGTGGCGCCGGTGCCGGCCAGAGCAACAGCGTGATCACAGGTGGCGGCAAGGACCTGACGCAGCAGAGTGGTCAGACCTTGCGCGCCGACAGCAACAACCCGATCGAGAAGAAAGCGGCTCTGGAGGCCATCAAGGCAGAAATTGCCAAGCAGGACGCCAAAAAACTGGACTCTTTGAGCGAAAAGATCAGTGCATTGATTGCCAGCAACCCAAAGTTATCCGAGTTCAGTTCACAGATCCGTATCGACAGCACGCCCGATGGGCTGCAAATCCAGATTGTTGACGACCAGAAGCGCCCCATGTTCGACAGCGGCAGCGCGGTCGTCAAGCCCTATATGCGCGATATCCTGCGTGAAATCGGTGGCGCCCTGAACGGGGTGGACAACAAAATCGGGCTCGATGGGCACACTGACCGTACGCCCTTTGGCGGTGGCGACCGCGGTTACAGCAACTGGGAACTGTCGGCGGACCGGGCCAACGCCTCTCGGCGCGAACTGAGCCTGGCGGGTCTGCCCGAAGAGCGCATGGGGCGCATCATGGGCCTGGCCTCAAGCAATTTGCTGGACGAGGACAACCCGTTCAACCCGATCAACCGCCGCATCAGCATTCTGGTCATGTCGCGCGAGGCCGAGGCCCGCCTGTCTGGCGCAGGACGCACGCCCCTGACGCCCAGAGCCACCAAAGCAGCGCCAGCGCCTGAAAAGCCATGATTCAATCGGCAGACATCCACCACGTTTGGTTCGAAGACTTGACCCCCGGACCACTGCATCACTTCACTGAAAGGGCCCTTCATGGCCTCTGATCTCCGTTTTTTGGTGGTGGACGATTTCTCCACCATGCGCCGCATTGTCCGTAACCTGCTCAAGGAGATCGGCTTCACCAATTCGGAAGAAGCCGAGGATGGGGGGGTGGCATTGCAGAAGCTGCAAAACAGCAATTTCGACTTTGTCATCAGCGACATCAACATGCCCAACATGAATGGTTTTCAGTTGCTGTCCGAGATCCAGAAAATCGACAAGCTCAAACGGTTGCCCGTGCTGATGGTGACCGCGGAAGCGCGCAAGGAAGACATTGTGCTGGCAGCTCAAAAAGGTGCTGCCGGGTTTATCGTCAAGCCTTTCACGAAGGCGACACTTGAGGACAAGATCAATCTGATTTTGACCAAATACGGCATGAGGTAAGGCGGACCATGCAGACTGCTGACCCGGCCGCTGAAGCTGACCCTAACGCCACCCAATACGCCACTCAACACGCCACCCAGGACCCCGCTGCTGGCGTGAACCCGGACATCCACCACAGCATTGGGGCGCTCACACGCCAGTTGCACAACGCCTTGCAGGCACTGGGCTTGACCGACAAGTTCAAGGGCCTGGCGGGCGAAATGCCCGATGCCAAGAGCCGTCTGTCCTACATCTCCCGGCTCACAGGCGAGGCAGCCGAAAAAGTACTCAACCGGGTCGACCTGGCCAAAGCCGACCATGACCTGATCTTGGCGCAAACTCGCGCCATGAGCCAACGCCTTGACACGGCGCCGGCGACCATGCCCTCGTCCACTGAGTTACTGGCTTTTCTGACCAGTGTCGAAGGCGCCACCCGCCGGGCTGATACGCATCTGACCGAGATCATGATGGCCCAGGATTTTCACGACCTGACAGGCCAGGTGATTGCCAAGGTGGTGACGCTGGCCGCCAATGTGGAAGAGCAATTGGTGCAATTGTTGATACAGACGGCACCCCACGATGCGGTCACGAAGCCAGCGCATGCCGCTGCGGCCAGTGAGGCGCCTGCGCCCTACCAGCCCACGCTCTCGGGACCGGTCATGAAGCCGCAAGACAACCCCGATGTGGTGTCAGGCCAATCTGAGGTTGACGACCTGCTCGCCAGCCTGGGTTTCTAAGACTTTATGGTTGAAGGGTGCGCACCGCGAAGTGCCCCCTGAAATGCCCGCTTTTCGGGCTTTAGTTGGCGCAGTGCGTCACGACAATGGCGCCAACTTCACAGTTTGGCCACCATGGAATCCAGCAGTCAGGACCGCAATTTACCCGCCTCAGAGCGAAAGCTCGAGAAGGCCCGCGAAGACGGTCAGGTCACGCGCTCGCGGGAGTTGTCCAACCTGGCGGTGCTGGGCGTCGGCGCGATTAGCGTGCTGGCGCTGTCGCCACTGTTGTTTGGCCAGCTCAAGACCCAACTCGTCCAGCAACTGTCGTTTGATGCCCGCGTCATGGCAGACCAGGCCAGCATGCTGCAGCGCCTGAGTGACATGGTCAGCGTCGGGCTGCTGGGCTGCGTGGTGTTTGCACTGATTGTGAGCGCGGCCGCCGTCTTGAGCACCGTGGCCGCCGGGGGCTGGGTGACC
>CAXNFT010000299.1:0-3243 GCA_964201255.1 Rhodoferax sp. | reverse complement strand
CTCACCCGCGCCAGTGCCCTGCCCCCTCAGTTCTCAGAATGGATCGGCCTTTGGCGAACCTGGGACCAATGGCAACTTGACACGGGTTGCTCGGCGCTAGAGGCCTGCCTGGCTTTTCCCCAGTCTTTCCCGGAGGTAGACAAAGTGGTGGTGGGCGTGAGTGGATTGGATGACTTTCAAAAGATATTGCGTGCGCTGCGCGCGTCTGCGCCAGAGTACTGGCCACACACCGGCAGCGATGACGAAAAGCTGATTAATCCATCCCAATGGGGTGGGCATTAAGAAAGCCGTGAATAACGGATTGGACCGATTGATATGAACTCTGGCCAAGAACTTTGGAAACGCGCCAAGAACCTGATTCCGGGCGGCAATATGTTGCTGTCCAAGCGGCCAGAAATGTTCTTGCCAGAGCACTGGCCCGCTTACTTTAGCAAGGCCAAGGGCTGCCAGGTCTGGGACTTGGACGGCAAGCAGTACACCGACACGTGCATCATGGGCATTGGTACCAACACCCTGGGCTATGGTCACCCGGAAGTGGACGCCGCCGTTATGGGGACTGTTCAGGCTGGCAATATGTCCACATTCAACTGCCCGGAAGAGGTTTATTTGGCAGAGCAACTGGTGCACATACACCCCTGGGCGGACATGGTTCGTTTTGCGCGATCGGGCGGTGAAGCCAATGCCATCGCCATTCGTATCGCCCGTGCCGCATCGGGTCGGGACAAGGTGGCCATTTGTGGCTACCACGGGTGGCACGACTGGTACCTGTCTGCCAACTTAGGGGATGAAGCGGGCCTGGATGGACACTTGCTACCTGGCCTCGCGCCCAATGGCGTACCACGCAACCTCAAAGGGACCGTCTTCCCTTTCAACTACAACAACTTTGAAGAACTGACGGCCCTCGTCAACCAGCACGACATCGGTGTGATCAAGATGGAGGTGTCGCGCAATCATGGACCGGAGGACAACTTCTTACACAAGGTCAGGCAAATGGCCACTGAACGCAATATCGTTCTGGTCTTTGATGAGTGCACGTCCGGATTTCGTCAGACCTTTGGCGGCTTGCACAAGCTGTATGGCGTTGAGCCTGACATGGCCATGTTCGGTAAGGCGATGGGCAATGGTTACGCCATGACGGCAATCATTGGGCGGCGCGGGGTCATGGAGGCAGCGCAGTCTACCTTCATCAGCAGCACATTCTGGACTGAACGCATTGGCCCCACAGCTGCCCTGAAAACCCTTGAAGTCATGGAGCGCATGAAGTCCTGGGATGTCATCACCCAGACGGGCCTGTACATTCGTGCCCGCTGGCAGTCGCTGGCAGAGGCCACGGGGCTCGAACTTGACCATTGGGGCCTGCCCGCCTTGACCGGTTTCACCCTTCGCAGTCCCAAGGCGCTCGAATACAAGACACTGATCACACAAGAAATGCTGGCACGGGGTTATCTGGCCAGCAACAGTGTTTACGTTTGTATTGATCACACCAAAGCGGTGGTAGACGGCTACTTTGAGGCCCTGGAGCCTGTGTTCCGGATGATCAAAGAGTGCGAAGAGGGGCGCGATGTGATGTCGCTGCTCAAGGGACCCGTGTGTCACGGCGGGTTTAAACGTCTTAACTGATGCCTGAGGCCACCATGCGTACCGTCTGCATTGTTCAAGCCCGCATGAGCTCGATGCGCCTGCCAGGCAAAGTGCTGCTGCCACTGGCTGGCCGTGAGGTTCTAGCCCATGTTCTAGATCGCTTGGCGTTCTGCCACACCTTAGACGATGTGGTGGTGGCAACGTCAAGCGACGCTTCTGACGATGTACTGGCACAGTGGTGCCGCGCACGCGGTGTACCAGTGTTCCGTGGCAGCTTGCAGGATGTGCTGGACCGCTATTACCAATGCGCTGTAGAGAATAAAGCTACTGCAGTGGTTCGCATCACTGCTGATTGTCCGGCACTGGACCCAACCCTCGTCGATGACGTGGTACGCGGCTTTCACGCGGGCAGGTATGACCTTTTTTACCTTGGTGGCGAATTTCCAGACGGGCTCGACTGCCAGGTCTTTTCTTTTTCGGCGCTGGAAAGGGCCTGGCGCGAGGCGGTGCTGGGATCTGAGCGTGAACATGTTGGCCCATATGTTGGCAACCACCCAGAATTTTTTCATCTTGGAAGCCTTGAAAAGTTCAAAGGTCTGGCCCATCACCGTTGGACCCTTGACGAGCCGAGAGACCTGGTTTTTTTGCAGTCCATTTTTGGTCGTTTGCAGAGAGCAGACGGCCAGCTTTTTCTGACGCAGGACATCCTGGACCTGCTGGCGCGGGAGCCCGAGCTTTTACAAACCAATGCGGGCATCGTGCGAAACGAAGGGCTTCAAAAGTCATTGGCCGCAGACGGACACGAAGCATGAGCACTGGGCCTCGCGTGGTGTTTCGGGTGGACGAGTCTAGCCAGGTAGGCTTTGGCCATATGTCGCGTTGCCGGGCGCTGGCCGATGCCCTGCTGAAAGCCAATGCGCAGGTTTCTTTCTGGTGCAGCAAGGTGCGCAATGTCACGCGCGCCGCGCTGGAGCACAGTGGCGTGACCGTTGTCGATCTCATGACCGAGGAAGCTTTTTTTCAGCGAGACTGGCGCGATACGGTGGTGGTGGTGGATGGCTACCAGTTTAACGAGGTGTTCTGGCAACGCCTGATGGCAGTACGCCCGCGGCGCACGGCGTGCATTGATGACTTTCGCGGCATCCGGTATGTGGCCGATATCGTAGTCTGTTACAACGAGGGCGTTGGGGCTCAGCAGTTCCAGTTGGCACCAAACACTCAGCTGTTCTTAGGCGGACGCTATCTGTTACTACGCCCCGAGATTCTTGCCGCTGCCCTTTTGGCAGAACGCCCTGCGCCGCGTCGCGCGCTCATGATTGCTGCTGGCGGCACCCGACAAGAATTATGGGTAACTCGCATGCTCAGCCACTTTGCGCAGATTGAACCCAAGTTGCCGCTTTGGGTGCTGTCGGGCCGCAGTCTGCCAGTAAGCAAAGTGCTGCGCCGTTCAGGTGTTCACCGGTCTCAGGTGCGGTTTTTCAGCGGTCTGGATGCCGTTGCAATGATTCGGCGTTACCGCCGCGCGCGGTGCCTGGTCACCCCGGCCAGCACCGTGATGCTGGAAGCATTCACCGCCGGCTGCCCCATGATTTCTGGCTGGGTTGCCGACAATCAGCGTAATTCTTTGGACTGGTACGCCAGGCAGGGGGTGATTGTCAACGC
>CAXNFT010000298.1:0-3252 GCA_964201255.1 Rhodoferax sp. | reverse complement strand
TCATCCGTGCCGTGTCGGCCACCAGATCGTCAGTCGGAAAATCCGTCCAGGCTGGCAGCACCTTCACCTCATAGCCACCGGGTGTCATGCGGGTCAGTACCGGCACCACGCGGGCGCGACCCAGCCGAGCAAAACGGGATAGCGAAGGCAGGGTCGCGGCCGGTACATCGAAAAAAGGCACGAATACCGACTCACTCACATCAAAATTCATGTCCGGGAGCAAATACAAAGGCTCGCCGGCTCGCAACGCCGCCAGCACCGGCTTGGCGGCGTCGATCCGCGCAAACAGCTGGGCGCCGCCAAAACGCCGCCGGCCGGCTTGCATCCAGGCGTCAAGCGCAGTCTGGGCCGCGCGGGTGTAAATGGTGGTGAAGCGGCGCGGCAGCTGCTGGGTGAGTGCTGTCCATCCAGCGTCCAGCCCCACAAAATGCGGGGCAAAAATTACCAGTGGCGCCGCACCGGCGAACTGCTCAACATCGCCCATTAAATTCAGGCGCTGGCGCACCACGGCGGGCGCACCATGCCAAAGCCAGGCCCGGTCCAGCCAGGCCTGGGCAAACCGCACAAAGCTGCGGCGCGTCAAGGCCCGAAGTTCGGCTGGCGTCAGTTCTGGGAAGCACAAACCGAGGTTGATGCGAGCGACACGACGACGCGGCGACGCTGTAGCGTACAAAAACAGGCCTAGCGGCCAACCCAGCCCGCGCAACCAGGCCAGCGGCAGCCAGGCCAATCCCTGCATCATGGCGACACCCAGTAGGTTCAGCATCCGGTAAGCCACACGTTCAGGCCGTCTGACGCGGCTGTTTGTAACGCGCGTAGCCCCACAGGTACTGGCCCGGACAGCTCAAGATCAAGCCTTCAAGCGCCCGGTTGATCTGTGCTGCCGCCTGCACCGTGTCGGCGGCCAAGGGCCCCGGCAGGGGCTGCACATGCACCCGAAACCCGCGCCCGCCAGCCAGCCGTTCGCCCCAGACCATCAGCACACAGGCACCGGTCTGCTGGGACAGTCGCGCCGCCAGCGTCATGGTGTAGGCCGGTCGGCCGAAAAACGGCAGCCATTGGCCCTGCCCCTTGGGCGGCACCTGGTCGGGCAGCAGGCCCACGCACTGACCCTGCTTGAGCGCCCGCAACAATTGGCGCACGCCGGCCTGCGTGGTGGTGGCGGTCAGCAGACCGGGCCGAGACCGCGCGCGGGTGACCCAGTCGCGCAGCCAGGGCTGGCGGGGCGGGCGAAACAGCACCGTGACCGGCCTCGCCGCACCAAAACGGACCGCATAGGCCTGGGCGGCAACCTCAAAACAGCCCAGATGCGGGGTTAAAAACACCACACCGCGCCCTACAGCCAGGGCCGTCTCGACATGGGCTTGGCCAACCCATTGCACCGGCACCGGCGCGCCCAGCCAAAGGCGCGGCAGCTCGGCCACCAGCTGACCGGCTGCGGCCACGGCCGGGCGCCACTGGGCGGCACCCAGCCCGGCTTGGCGCGCCTGGGCCAAAACCCGACGCCGGTAGGTGGCAGACGCCACAAACACGCACCAACCCAACAGGCCACCCAAAGCCTGGGCCAGGCCCAGGGGCAGGCGGGAGAAAATTTTGAAAAATCGCTGCATCCGTCGGATAAACTAGGGGCGTCGCTGAGTTATAGAACTACTTGCAGGGCGACACTCACACTGGCTTGGCTCCCATGAGCCGCCATTGTGCCTTGTCAATTTATTGGCAAATCTGCTAAAGCGTTCGCGGAAAGCCCCCCAGCTCAAGCAACGCGAATTTCGTTTTGTTGCAACCTTGAACCTGGAGCTTTTAACCATGGCTAATGATTTTCTCTTCACCTCCGAATCCGTCTCTGAAGGCCACCCTGACAAAGTAGCCGACCAGGTGTCGGACGCCATCCTAGACGCGATCTTCAAACAAGATCCCAAATCCCGGGTCGCCGCTGAAACCCTGTGCAATACCGGTCTTGTGGTGTTGGCCGGTGAGATCACAACCAACGCGCATGTCGATTACATCCAGGTGGCTCGCGACACCATCAAGCGCATTGGCTACGACAACACCGACTACGGCATTGACTACAAGGGCTGCGCCGTGCTGGTGGCCTACGACAAGCAAAGCAATGACATTGCCCAGGGCGTAGACCACGCCTCCGACGACCACCTGAACACAGGTGCCGGCGACCAGGGCCTGATGTTCGGCTACGCCTGCAACGAGACTCCCGAGCTGATGCCCGCGCCCATCTACTACGCCCACCGCCTGATGGAACGCCAGGCCCAGTTGCGTAAAGACGGCCGCATGCCTTTTCTGCGCCCGGATGCCAAGAGCCAGGTCACCATGCGCTATGTGGACGGCAAGCCCCACAGCATCGACACCGTGGTGCTGTCCACCCAGCACAGCCCTGACCAGTCGCAAGACCAGCACCACATGAAGGCCAGCTTTACCGACGCCATCATTGAGGAGCTGATCAAACCGGTGCTGCCCAAGGAATGGCTGCAAAACACCCGTTACCTGGTCAACCCAACCGGCCGTTTCGTGGTGGGCGGGCCCCAGGGCGACTGCGGTTTGACCGGTCGAAAAATCATTGTGGACACCTATGGCGGTGCCTGCCCGCACGGCGGCGGCGCGTTCTCCGGCAAGGACCCGTCCAAGGTTGACCGCTCTGCGGCTTACGCGGCCCGTTATGTGGCCAAAAATGTGGTGGCCGCCGGCCTGGCCAAGCAGTGCCAGGTGCAAGTGGCCTACGCCATTGGCGTGGCCCAGCCGATGAACATCACGGTCTATACCGAAGGCACTGGCGTCATGCCCGACGACAAACTGTCGGCGCTGGTGGCGGCGCACTTTGACCTGCGGCCCAAAGGCATCATCCAGATGCTGGACCTGCTGCGCCCGATCTACGAAAAAACCGCTGCCTACGGCCACTTTGGCCGCGAAGAACCCGAGTTCACCTGGGAGCGGACCGACCGCGTCCAGGCTCTGCGTGCGGCGGCTGGCCTGTAAGCGCACCGCCTTGGTCGCGCACCCCGCATGAAGCTTCAAACCCAGCGCTGGATAGACCGTTGGGTGGGGCAGCTGCTGTGCGCGGCCCTGTCGGACTGGGCCAGGCTTCTAAGCTGGGGCCGCCCTGCCCCAGTGTTGGCAGCAGCGCCTCGCCATATGCTGGTGATCCTGCTCTCTGAGATGGGCAGCGTGGTGCTAGCCGGGCCGCTGTTTGCGACGCTGCGCGAACGCTACCCCGGCGTGACCCTTCATGTGCTGCAGCTC
>CAXNFT010000297.1:0-3270 GCA_964201255.1 Rhodoferax sp. | reverse complement strand
TGGTGCCGGGTTGCACGAAGGGGCCCAGGTAGTCCAGCAGCTCTGAGGCCAGGCGGCCTGCCACGCGCATGCCGGCGATGCCTTCGGCGTCTTTGTAGGTGATCGTCATGGGTGCAATTATCCCATTGCTCGACGTTTTTGGTGGTGTTCGCCCCTGGCTTACCCCTTGCACGCCCCTTGCAGCAGCGGCCGTTAAAATGGTGGCCACTTCCTTCAGGCCGCCACAGTGACCCAGCACATCACCGAATTCGAGGGCGGGAACGCCCTCAGCCCTTTCCGTCGCCAGCAGTTATTGCCTGCCCTGCAAGCCATCGAGCCCAATGTCATCGGTATCGCCGCGCGCTTCGTGCACCTGGTGACCACGGCCTCGGCACCCAGTGCGGCTTTGTCGGGCCAACTCAAGGCGCTGTTGCACTACGGGGAGCGCGATGACGGCGGCGCTGATGGCGTGCTGATCGTTGTTGCGCCGCGCCTCGGCACCGTCTCGCCCTGGGCGTCCAAGGCGACCGACATCGCCCACAGCTGTGGCCTGGCAGTGCGACGGGTGGAGCGGATCACGCATTACCGCCTTCAGCTGAAAACGGGCTGGCTCAGCAAGAAAACTCTCTCGCCTGACCAACTGGCGCTGCTGGCGGCGCTGCTGCATGACCGCATGACCGAAAGCGTGATGTTTGACCGCGCCGGCGCCCAAGCCCTGTTCGCCACCTTGCCCGCCACGCCCATGGCCCAGGTCGACGTGCTAGGGCAGGGCAGGGCTGCGCTGGAGGCGGCCAACACCAGCTTTGGATTGGCACTCGCCGCTGACGAGATCGACTACCTGGTGCAAGCCTTTAGCCAGTTACAGCGCAACCCGACCGACGTAGAGCTGATGATGTTTGCCCAGGCTAACAGCGAGCACTGCCGGCACAAAATTTTTAACGCCGCCTTCACCATCGACGGCGTGGCGCAAGCCCACAGCCTGTTTGGCATGATCCGCCACACCCACCAGGTCAACCCGCAGCACATGCTGGTGGCCTACTCCGACAACGCCTCCGTCATGGCTGGCAGCAAGGTCGAAAGATTTATAGCCAAATCGGCCTCTAGCCCCCGTGAAATAAGGGTTGGTAGCTATCAAAAAGAGAGTGCCATCCACCACATCCTGATGAAGGTGGAAACCCACAACCATCCCACCGCCATCTCGCCGTTCCCCGGTGCGTCTACCGGCGCCGGCGGCGAAATCCGCGACGAAGGCGCCACCGGCCGCGGCTCCAAACCCAAGGCCGGCCTCACCGGCTTCACCGTCTCCAAAATCAATTGGGGTCAGATTCTAATTAATCCCGAAACCACCCAGCCGCTAAACAATTGGAATCTGACCCCAATTAATGCAATTAATGCTGTTTATGGAAAACCGGCGCACATTGCTAGCCCGCTTCAGATCATGCTGGAGGGGCCGCTGGGCGGGGCGGCGTTCAACAACGAGTTTGGGCGGCCGAATTTGCTGGGGTATTTCCGGGAGTATGAACAGACGCTGAGCTACCGGTTGAGCGCCGAAGGCCCCGCTCAGCAGACGCAGAGCGGCTACCACAAGCCCATCATGATTGCAGGCGGCCTGGGCGTGATTGATTCGACCCAGACGCAGAAGGTGGCGTTCCCGGCGGGCAGCTTGCTGGTCCAACTGGGTGGCCCAGGTATGCGCATTGGCATGGGTGGCAGTGCGGCGAGTTCGATGGCCACGGGTGCCAACGCGGCTGAGCTGGACTTTGATTCGGTGCAGCGCGGCAACCCGGAGATCGAGCGCCGTGCGCAGGAGGTCATCAACCAGTGTTGGGCGCTGGGCCTGGACGGCGGTCCCGGCGGCCTGGGCAACCCCATTTTGGCGATCCACGATGTGGGCGCCGGTGGCCTGTCCAACGCTTTTCCTGAACTGACCAACGATGCCGGCCGTGGCGCGCGGTTTGACCTGCGGGCTGTGCCGCTGGAGGAAAGCGGCTTGGCGCCCAAGGAGATCTGGTGCAACGAGAGCCAGGAGCGCTATGTGCTGGCCATTGCCCCCGATTCGCTGCCTCTGTTCAGTGCGCTGTGCGAGCGCGAGCGCTGTCCGTTTGCGGTGGTGGGCGTGGCGACCGAGGCCCGGCAACTGGTGCTGGCTGATGACCAAGCCGCCCAGCCAGCCCACCTGCCTGTCGATATGCCCATGGATGTGCTGCTGGGCAAGCCGCCCAAGATGCACCGCGACGTGGCCAGCCAAAGCCGCCAGTTTGCGCCGCTGAATCTGGACGACGTCACCCTGCAACAGGCCTGCATAGCGGTACTGGCCAGCCCGACGGTGGCCTCCAAACGGTTTTTGATCACCATCGGTGACCGCACTGTGGGCGGACTGAGCCACCGTGACCAGATGGTCGGCCCGTGGCAGGTGCCGGTGGCCGACTGCGCGGTGACACTGGCGGATTTTCGGGGTTTTGCCGGTGAGGCCATGAGCATGGGCGAGCGCACGCCGCTGGCCGCTGTCAATGCCCCCTCCTCGGGCCGGATGGCAGTCGCCGAGGCCATCACCAATCTGCTGGCGGCGCCGATCGAACTGTCGCGCGTCAAGCTTTCGGCCAACTGGATGGCCGCCTGCGGTGAGCCCGGCGAAGACGCCGCGCTCTACGCCACGGTCAAGGCTGTCGGGCTGGAGCTGTGCCCGGCGCTGGGCGTGTCCATCCCTGTGGGCAAAGATTCCCTGTCCATGCGCACCCAGTGGACAGACGATGGGCAAGCCAAAAAAGTCAGCTCGCCGGTATCGCTGGTGGTCAGCGCCTTTGCCACCCTGGCCGATGTGCGTGGGACGCTGACGCCGCAGCTCGACGCCACGGCCGACAGCAGCCTGCTGCTGATCGACCTGGGACGTGGCCGCATGCGTATGGGTGCCAGCATGCTGGCCCAAACCCTGAACCAGACCGGCGACGAGGTGCCGGACCTGGACCACCCGGCCGACCTGGTGGACCTGGTGGCGGCAGTGAACGCGCTGCGCGCGCAGGGCCGCATCCTGGCCTACCACGACCGCAGTGACGGCGGCCTGTGGGCCACCGTGTGCGAAATGGCCTTTGCCGGCCATGTCGGCGTGTCGCTCAATGTGGACATGCTGGTGACCGAGGGCGACGGCATCAGCGACAGCCGGGCCGAGCACGGTGACAGCAAGAACTGGGCAAGCCAGGTCAGCGTGCGGCGCGACGAGCTCACACTCAAGGCGCTGTTCAATGAGGAGTTGGGCGTGGTGCTGCAGGTGCGCACCGAGGACCGCAGCGCGGT
>CAXNFT010000296.1:0-3296 GCA_964201255.1 Rhodoferax sp. | reverse complement strand
GGTTGCGTTGATCGACTCGACCGCACGCAGGTTGTTGTCAGTCTGGATGCGATCTAGAAACAGGATACCAGGTTCGGCAAAGTCGTAGGCCGATGTCATGATGGTGTCCCACAGTTCACGGGCAGGCACCGTACGGTAAACCCATTGGCCATCGGCTCGGGCGTGTGCGCCTTGCTGGATCTGCTCGGCCCCCGGCTCAGACGAGTGCACGAGCTCCCAGTCGGCGCCTCGTTGGACAGCGCTGATGAAAGCATCGGTCACGCCCACAGAGACATTGAAGTTGTTCCAACGGCCCGGCGTGCGCTTGGCGGTGATGAATTCGAGTACATCGGGGTGGTCGATGCGCAGCACACCCATTTGCGCACCACGCCGCGCACCGGCGCTTTCGACCGTGGCACAAGACTGGTCAAACACATTGATGTAGCTACAGGGACCGGATGCGATGGATGCCGTGCCTTTGACGTACGCACCCTTGGGGCGGATACGCGAGAAGTCGTAGCCCACGCCGCCGCCACGTCGCATGGTTTCGGCGGCTTCGCGCAGTGCTTCGTAAATGCCAGGGTAGCCGTCTTCGTCCACACCCTGGATACAGTCGCCCACCGGCTGAACAAAGCAGTTGATCAAAGTGGCCTGGATACCTGCGCCCGCCGCGCTCATGATGCGACCCGCACCGATGGCGCCAGCGTCCAGGTTGCGACGGAATCGGGCTTCGTATTCGGCCTGCAGCTCAGGTTTTTCAACGCTGGCCAGGGCACGGGCCACGCGGTCATAGATCTCGTTGATGGTCGTTTCACCATGCTTGAGGTACTTTTCGCGCAGCACATCGGTGCTGATAGGTTGAGGAGACAAAAACGGAAATGCGTCTGTCAATTGAGAGAATTCAGCGAGTTGATTCATTTGGGTTTTCCTTCAAAAAATGGATGTAGCCATGCATCAAGCGGATAGGTGAGGCTGTGCGGACATTTGTTCGGGGGTGGTGAAGTAGGCTGCGGTTTGTCCCATGCGCTCACGCGCTTTTTGCAGCTCGTGCCGAGCCACGGTGCGCAAATGGACTTCATCGGGGCCGTCCATCAGATGCATGGCGCGGCCCCAGGTCCAGAAATACGCCAGAGGCGTGTCGGGCGACAGGCCCATAGCCCCAAAGACCTGCATGGCGCGGTCGACCACGCGAGTTTGCAGCCGTGCCGCCACGACCTTGATCGCCGACACTTGGGCTCGCAGGTCGGCTACAGGTGCCTGACCGAAATCCAGCATCCATGCGGCCTTGAGCACCAATAGCCGTGCCTGATCAATCTCCAGCCTGGACTCGGCCAACCAGTCCTGCACATTGGACTGGTCAGACAAATGCTTGCCAAAAGTGCTGCGCTCTAGAGCTCGTTCGGTGGCCATCTCCAGCGCTAGCTCGCACTGACCGATAGTCCGCATGCAGTGGTGCACCCGCCCGGGACCTAGCCGCGCTTGCGCCATAGCAAAGCCCTGCCCCCATGCGCCCAGCAAATGATCTTTGGGCACACGCACTTGGCGGAACACGATTTCGCAATGACCTTCAGGAGCCCGGTGGTGCACCACCGGGATGTTGCGCACCACCTCGACACCCGGGGTGTTCAGTGGCACGAGCACCATGCTGTGTTGCAGGTGTGCGGGCTGGTCGGATGCATTTTCATTTCGGCACATCACGATCAGTAATTGGCAGCGAGGATGTGCGGCACCGGTGATAAACCATTTGCGGCCACTTACAACCCAGTCGTTGCCATCAGAGTGCAGTGTGGTTTGCAGGTTGGTCGGATCAGACGAAGCTACATCGGGTTCGGACATGGCAAAGGCCGAACGGATCTCGCCGCGCAACAAGGGCGCGAGCCAGGTTTGCTTTTGGGCATCGCTGGCAAAGCGGTGCAGCAGTTCCATATTGCCGCTGTCGGGCGCGTTGCAATTGAAGACCTCGGCAGCCCAAGGCAAACGACCCATCGTTTCCGCCAGCGGGGCATAGTCCAGGTGGCTCAGCCCCGTGCCGGGCTCGCTTGCCTTAAGGTTCGGCAGAAACATATTCCACAAGCCTTCTTCCTTTGCCAGCACTTTCAGGTCGTCAACAAAGGGCGGTGGGAACACGTCGTCTTTCACGCACTGATGCCACGCTGCGTTGTATGGCAACAAATAGCGGTCCATAAAGGCCTGTAGGCGTGCGTGCCACTGGCGTGCTTGAGGCGATGGCAAAAAATCCATATCAATTCTCCAGACAAATCCAACAGCTGACTTCATTTGGCGTCCAAATACCAGCGCAGGGCACGGCAAAAACCTGAAGATCATCATGGCAAACATTCAGACCAGATGAATCTTAATGCATAATAGATTCATTTCAAAAGAATCTTTAAAGGAAATACCATGACCTTACCCATCCAGTCCCAACAAAGCATTGGCTCGATCGCCGTCCAGATTCCTGGTGCGACCGCCATTTTTCGAAAGCTCAAGCTCGACTTTTGCTGCGGCGGACAACAGCCCCTTGCCAAAGCTTGTGCCGACAAAGGGCTAGACACCGAGCTGGTGATACAAGCCATCCAGGCGCTGGAGCACAAGGCCGAACTAACAAAGGCCCCCACGCCCGGGGAACTGATAGACCACATCCTGCAGCGCTACCACGAGGTGCATCGGCAACAACTTACCGAGCTAATCCGAATGGCGCGCCGCGTCGAGGCCGTGCACCGGGATCATCCCCAAGTACCTCAAGGCCTAGCCGGCCACCTAGAAGCCATGGAACAAGAACTGCTGGACCACATGGCAAAAGAGGAGCAGATCCTGTTCCCTATGCTCAAACAAGAAGTCAACCCTATGGTGGTGCACCCGATCAGCATGATGAGGCACGAACATGTGAACCACGGAACGCAGCTCGAAAAACTAGCTAATTTAACGTCTAACCACCAACCACCAGTCGGCGCATGCAATACATGGCAAGCCCTCTATGCTGGAACTGCGCGCTTGACTGAAGATCTCATAGAACACATTCATACTGAAAACAATCTCCTGTTTCCAATGTTTGAACCCATAGCATCGCAAAGCCATTAAGAAGACTCAGCATCTCAAGGAGACTTCTTATGACCTCAGACACAACTTATTGGTTAAACCAGACTGAAGCTGCAGGTTTGAAGCCACTAATTATTAAGGGTAAAACACTATTACCAATAGTTCAAGGGGGCATGGGCGTTGGTGTTTCAGCCTCCGGCCTTTCATCTGCAGTTGCCAAATTAGGTGGTATGGGAACTATTTCCTCAGTTGATTTACGGCGCCGCCATGCCGATTTGATG
>CAXNFT010000295.1:0-3296 GCA_964201255.1 Rhodoferax sp. | reverse complement strand
TCACAACTGGTGTTTGATGCGGATTGGCGCTTTGACTACATCGGCGCCAGCGGCCAGAGCTATGGCTGGGACGTGGTGCTGGACGGGCAGCACGCCTGGTTCATGGACAACGGCCGCCACCGCTACCTGTTTCGCATGGTTGGCGCCGGCGTCAGCCCGACGCCTAACCGGTTGATCCGAGTTTCGCTGAGTGACGCGGCCGACCATCAGGCGCTGGATGTTTGCGGTGCCCGGAGCGGCAGCATCACCAACCCGCCACTGGTGGACTTGCAGCGCCGCATCGTGGTGGGCTACGACTCGGCCAACCGCCAAATGCAGGCTTGGCGTTTCGACCCGGACTTGCGCAACTTGCAGCCGCTCTGGCACAAGCCCGAGCTAGGCTGCGCCAGCCATATGCTGCTTTACCCCGCCACCGGCGAGTTGGTGACCAACGACTACCGGCGCCTGGGCGAAGAGGTGGTGGTGCTGGACATCGCCACCGGCCAGGAGCGCGGCAGGGTGCGGATGGGTGGGCTGACCCAGGGCGTGGTGTTCCCCAGTGTTGGCTGGGGGCGGGACCTGTATTGGTGTTCCATGGGCAAGGTCGCGCGGGTGTTTGTGCAGTAAGCCGGTCCACTCAGGGACGAATAGGGACGAACAGGGATCAAGCCATGACAAAAACCATCCTCATCACTGGCGCTGGCACCGGCATCGGCCGCGACACTGCCTTTGCACTGGCGGCGCGCGGCCACCACGTGATCGCCACCACCTTCAATGAGGCTCAGGCGCAACAGTTGCGCGCCGAGTGCATCGCCCGAGGGCAAACGCTGCGGGTCTTCAAGTTGGACATCACCCAGGCCGAGGACCGAGCCCTATTGCTGCCGCTGCAACTGGACGTGCTGATCAACAACGCCGGCATTGGTGAATCCGGCTCGCTGGCTGAGATTGATCTGGAGCGGGTGCGCCGGGTGTTTGAGGTGAACCTGTTTGCGACCCTGGCGCTGACGCAGGTCGCCCTCAAAGGCATGATCGAGCGTCAGGGCGGCACGGTGCTGCTGGTCAGCTCCATCGCCGGGCGGCTGCCGATGCCGTTTTTGATGCCTTACTCAATGACCAAGTTTGCGCTGTCGGCCGCCGGTGCGGGCTTGCGCGCCGAGCTGGACCAACTGGGTAAAAACGTGCATGTGGCTTTGATTGAGCCCGGCGCCATCCACACCGGCTTTAACCAGGCCATGACCGACAGCAAATACGCCTGGATGACCGAGTCCTCGTACTTTCAGGCCCAGGCCGCGCAAATGCGGCGCAAGGAGCAGCGCACCTTTGCCTTTCTGGAGGCTCGCAACACCCGCAGCATCGTGGCCCAGATCGTCAAGGCGTCCGAAGCCCGACGGCCCCGGCTGCGTTATGTGGCGCCCTGGGCGCAGGGGCTGATGGTGCGGCTGGCGCGCATGCTGGGCGTCTAAAGGTTGTCGCCGCAGTCAGTCCTCACGGTCAGGTGGCGCGGTCAAGCGGCGCTGTGACCACCTCAATCAGATCGCGCTCAAGCATCCAGAGTCGGTCTTGCCCCCAGACGGCAGGCCGCTCGTCAAGCCGAAACGAGGGCACGCCCCAGAGCCCATAGGCAAACAGATCGGCACGGTTGGCTTCGGCCTCGGCCCGCCAGCCACTGTCGGCCAGGGCCGCGGCCACGTCGGCCGCGGTCAAGCCCGCCCGCCTGGCAATCAGCAACAGGCCGGCGTCGCTACCGGCATCAATGCCATCGGCAAACACCCCTTGCAGAAAAGATTCGGCCAGCGCCGGGCCCCGGCCCATGGCCATGGCCCGGTGCAGCAGCGCCAGGCCGCGCTCAGTGGGCTCGCCCACCGGGTCCACCACACAACCGAAGGGCAGGCCCAGGCGGCTGGCCTCGCGCTTGTTGTCGTGCAGGATGTACAGGCGTTTGGCCAGCGGCACCGGCAGGCCACGCATCACCATAGGCAAGACAAAACGCAAACGAAGCTCAGCCCCGTAGTGTTCGGCCAGTCGGCGCACCTGGGCGGCGGCCAGATAGGTGTACGGGCTGCGAAACGAGCAGTAGAAGTGGATCACCGGACGTGGCGCTGCGCTCGCCTGGGCCGGCCAGAACTGTAGCGTTGGCGCCGGAATCAGCGGCGGTTCGGGCGCGGCAGCCCGCGCCAGTCCGGCCTCGTTCAGGCGCTGCTCCAGGTAGTGCAAGCGGTCCACGCCCCAGTACCACTCGCCCTCAAAGTAAAAGGTGGCTCCCAGGTAATGCCCCCACCGTTGGCGCAGGGCAGCGCCGCGCGCCAGCGATTCGCGGGCTGCCAAGCTGGCCTCGGCCGGCCCTTGCTCAGGGTGTGAGCCGCTATCGCCGTGCCAGAGCGAATCGCTGAGCTGGACCAGTTCGGCAACCCATGTCGGCTGCGACAACAGCTTGACGGCAGCTGACTGCGCGGCCGCCACAGCTGGCGCGCTGGGCTGCTGAGCGAAATCCGTGGTCATCAGCCCCAGACTCAGTGCCAAGCGGTCCGCATCCAGGCAAGACCACTCGCGCAACTTTTGCTGCTCTGGCGCAGCAGAGGCCTCGGGGGGTGGCACCAGGTGAGGCACCAGCTGCACGCGGTACCTGGCTTGAAAGGCTTGCAGATGCAGCGCGGTCAGGTGGCTATAGGGGTCGTCAAGCTGGTGAAAGTAATGCACCTCGGGCGTCTGTCGCAGCAACTGGCGCTTGAGTGCATGGCCACCCCGGCTCAGGCGCTGCAAGGTCGGGCTGGTCAGCGTTTGGGTGAATGCGCGGCCAAGGGCGGCTTTGATGACGGACATGGTCGGCTCCAGATCTAGAGAAGTGCCCTTTTGGCAGTCGCCATGGCATTGTAGGTTTGTCCCCACAGGTTACGCCGTCTGACATGGGATCCCAGCCCTTCCGTGTTTGGTAACCGGCTGGTAACTATGGCTGGCCAAAGCGAGCCGTTCGGACGTACGATACACATCGTAATTTTGTTACCAAAAAACATGAAACTCAATTCCATAGTTGAGGCTGTAACAGCCCGCATTCGCGAGCGCAGCCGCGACTCGCGCAGCACCTACCTGAAGCGCGTCGCCCAGGCCGGGCAACGTCGACCCGGCGCCGAACGACTGGGCTGCGCCAACGTGGCGCATGCTTTTGCCGCGCTGCCGGCCAACGACAAGCTGCGCGTGGTGACAGAACGGGCACCCAACATCGGCATCGTCACTGCCTTCAACGACATGCTGTCGGCCCATGCGCCGCTGCAGCACTACCCGGACCTGATCAAGGCTGAGGCCCGGCGCCTGGGCGCCAC
>CAXNFT010000294.1:0-3298 GCA_964201255.1 Rhodoferax sp. | reverse complement strand
GCGATCGCGAAGATCTGGCTGTCGCTTCGGTAGCTGGTCTTGAATTGGCCGTTTTCTCTGTAGAACATGGTGCTTTCGGGTTAGTCATTCCCGCCATGGCGGGTGTTCATCTTTGCCGGGCCGTGGATTCCCGCTTTCGCGGGAATGACCGCCCTTGGTAGCAGATCTGGTGGGTTGTGGTGATGACGGACAAGCATGGCGCATCTCATCAGACGCGATCAATAATTTTTTCGCCGAACAGGCCTTGCGGGCGGAACAGCAGAAAAACCAGGGCCAGCACGTAGGCGAACCAGATCTCGATGCCGCCGCCCACGTAGGGGCCCAGGAACACCTCAGACAGCTTCTCGCCCACGCCGATGATCAGGCCGCCGATAATGGCGCCCGGCACCGAGGTCAGGCCACCCAGGATCACCACCGGCAGGGCGCGCAGCGCCACGGTAGTCAGCGAAAACTGCACGCCGAGCTTGCTGCCCCAGATCATGCCGGCCACCAGCGCCACCACACCGGCCACGCACCAGACGATGACCCAGATGCGGTTGAGTGGAATACCAATGCTTTGCGCCGCCTGGTGGTCGTCGGCCACCGCACGCAGAGCGCGGCCGGTGGCGGTTTTCTGGAAGAAAAGGCTTAAGCTCGCCACCAGCAGCGCGGCAATCAGGGCGGCGTACAGGTCCTCTTTGTTGATCAGGATGCCGCCGGGGAACATCGTATCGAGTACAAAAATCGGCTCCTTGGGCATGCCGATGTCGATCTTGTAGATGTCGCTGCCAAACAGGGTCTGGCCGATGCCGTCCAGAAAATAGCTGATGCCCAGCGTGGCCATCAACAGAGTGGTGCCTTCCTGATTCACCAGATGGCGCAGCGCCAGCCGCTCGATCAGCCAGGCAACCACAAACATGATCAGCCCGGCCACCACAAAGGCCGCCAGCGTGGTCAGCACCGGGTTGTTCAGCCCCGTCCAAAGTGGAATCCATTCGGCAAAGCGAGCCATGGCCAGCGCCGCAAACAGCACCATGGCGCCCTGCGCGAAATTGAACACGCCCGAGGCTTTGTAGATCAGCACGAAGCCGAGCGCCACCAGCGAGTACAGCATGCCGGCCATCAGGCCGCCCAACAGAGTTTCAAGAAAAAATGCCATATGTTTCAGTGACTCGTGCCCAGATAGGCGCTGATCACTTCCTCGTTGTTGCGTACTTCATCGGGCGTGCCATCGCCAATTTTTTTGCCGTAGTCCAACACCACCACCCGGTCCGAGATGTCCATCACCACGCCCATGTCGTGCTCGATCAGCACCACCGTGGTGCCGAACTCTTGGTTCACATCGAGCACAAAGCGGCACATATCCTGTTTTTCTTCGACGTTCATGCCGGCCATGGGCTCGTCGAGCAGCAGCACCTTGGGCTCCATCGCCAGCGCGCGACCCAGGTCCACCCGTTTTTGCAGGCCGTAGGGCAGTTGGCCGACAGGCGTTTTGCGGTAGGCCTGGATTTCCAGGAAGTCAATGATGTGTTCGACAAACTCGCGGTGCCGCTCTTCCTCGCGCTGGGCCGGGCCGATGCGCAGCGCCTGCAGGAACAGGTTGCTCTTGATGCGCAGGTTGCGCCCGGTCATGATGTTGTCGATCACGCTCATGCCCTTGAACAAGGCCAGATTCTGGAAGGTCCGGGCAATGCCCATTACCGCCACCTGATGGCTGTCCATGTGGTCAAAAGTCTGGCCGCGGAAAGCGATGGTGCCCTGCTGCGGGGTGTAGACGCCGTTGATGCAATTGAGCATGGAGCTCTTGCCTGCACCGTTGGGGCCGATGATGGCGCGCACCTCGTGCTCACGCACGTCAAAGGAGATGTCGGTCAGCGCTTTGACGCCACCAAAACTCAAGGAGATGTTTTTGACGTCAAGAATGACGTCACCGATCTGTTTGGCACTCATGCTGCGGCCTTTACCGGGGCGAAGGTCTTGGCGTCGTCTATGCGCAGGGTGGCGCTGACGTTGCCAGTGCGACCATCCTCAAACTTGACCTGGGTTTCAATGAACTGGGTGGTGGCACCGCCATACAGCGCATCGACCAGGGCCAGGTATTTGTCGGCAATGAAGCCACGCCGGACCTTGTTGGTGCGGGTCAACTCGCCGTCGTCGGCATCCAACTCTTTGTGCAGCACCAAAAAGCGGCTGACCTGGCTGCCAGCGAGCAGGGTGTCGGCGCTGAGGTCGGCGTTGACCTTTTCCACGCACTCCTTGATCAGCTGGTACACCTCCGGCTTTTGCGCTAGATCGGTGTAGCCGGCGTAGGGCAGATTGCGGCGCTCGGCCCAGTTGCCCACAGCATCAAAGTCGATGTTGATCATGACGCACACCCGATCGCGGCCGTCGCCATAGGCCACCACCTCTTTGATGTGCGGAAAAAACTTGAGTTTGTTCTCCACGTACTTGGGTGCGAACATGGCGCCGTCATTGGCGCCGCCGAGAATGCGGCCCACGTCTTTCACACGGTCGATGATCTTGAGGTGGCCGTGCGCATCCAGAAAGCCAGCGTCGCTGGTATGGTACCAACCGTCGGCAGTCAGCACCTCGGCCGTGGCCTGCGGGTTCTTGAAATACTCCTTGAGCAAACCCGGCGACTTGACCAGGATCTCGCCGTTGTCAGCCACCTTGATCTCGACCCCCGCAATCGGCACGCCCACGGTATCGGCGCGGGCTTCATGGTCGGGCTGCAGGCAGACAAACACGGCGGTCTCGGTCGAGCCGTACAACTGCTTGAGGTTGATGCCGATCGATCGGTAAAAGGTGAACAGGTCCGGCCCGATAGCTTCGCCCGCGGTGTAGGCCACGCGCACCCTGCTCATGCCCAGGTTGTTGCGCAAGGGGCCATACACCAGCAAGTCACCCAGCGCGTACAGCAGCCAATCGCTCAAGCCCAGCGACTTGCCGTCCATGCGCGCCGGCCCTACCCGCTGCGCGACGTTCATGAACGCCTGGAACATGCCGCGCATGAGTGCGCCGGCGTCTTCCATGCGGATCATCACGCTGGTCAGCAGCCCTTCAAAGACGCGCGGCGGGGCAAAGTAATAGGTAGGACCGACCTCTTTGAGGTCGATCGTGACCGTAGCGGCCGATTCAGGGCAGTTGACCACATAGCCACAGGCCAGCCATTGCGCGTAGCTGAAGATGTTCTGTCCGATCCAGGCCGGTGGCAGGTAGGCCAGTACCTCTTCGCGGTGAGTTAAATGGTCGAACTCAGCGCCAGCCCGGGCCCGGTCCAGCAGCGAGTTGTGGGTGTGCACCACGCCCTTAGGGTTGC
>CAXNFT010000293.1:0-3299 GCA_964201255.1 Rhodoferax sp. | reverse complement strand
GCCTCTTCCAGCATGGTCAGGTGTTGTTGGAGTTCGTCCTTGGTGCCCCAGGCAGTGCCATAGATGCGCTGCAACATCTCGTTGCGGTGGTCGCCACGCCAATAGGCGCCGGCCAGCTTCATGAGCTTGAAATGCCGCAGCTTGCCCGTACTGGGCACGTGAGGACCGCGGCACAGGTCTTCAAATTGGCCCTCTCGGTACAGCGACACGTCTTCGCCGGCGGGGATGCTGGCGATGATTTCTGCCTTGTAGTATTCGCCTATGCCTTGAAAATGCGACACCGCCTCATCACGCGGCAATACGCGGCGGGTGATGGTTTCATCCCGTGTGGCCAGTTCGGCCATTTTCTTTTCTATGGTCTGCAAATCTTCAGGGGTGAACGGCCGTTTGTAGGAAAAATCGTAAAAGAAACCGTGCTCGATCACCGGGCCGATGGTGACCTGTGCATCCGGGAACAGGGTCTTGACGGCATAGGCGAGCAGGTGGGCTGTGGAATGGCGGATGACCTCCAGCCCATCGGCATCCTTGGCGGTGATGATGGCCAGCGCGCTATCGGCGCCCATCGTGAAACTGGTGTCAACCAGTTTGCCGTCCACCCGACCGGCCAGGGCCGCCTTGGCCAAACCAGCACCGATGGACGCCGCAACCTCGGCCACGGTGACGGGGGCGGGGAACTCGCGTTGCGAGCCGTCGGGAAGCGTGATGTGGATCATGGTGTAGCAAATGGATCGGTAGGGGACAAAAAAACGCGGGACCGTTCGCGGTGTCATCACCAAGGTGCTTTTCTCGCTCTTGAAGCCTGAAAGGAGGTTGAGTTTAACCCCAGTCGTCGCCCAGAGCGGACACAAAAAAGCCGGGCCCTGTCAGTGGCCCGGCCGTTCAGGGGCAGCGCCGAATCAGTGGAACTGCTCTTCTTCAGTGGAGCCGGTCAATGCGGTCACGCTGGACTTGCCACCCTGGATCACCGTGGTGACCTCATCAAAATAGCCAGTGCCGACTTCCTGCTGGTGCGACACGAAGGTGTAGCCGCGACCGCGTGCTGCGAACTCGGGCTCCTGCACTTTTTCAACATAGGCCGACATGCCGCGTTTGACGTAGTCCTGCGCCAAGTCGAACATGTTGTACCACATGGAGTGGATACCCGCCAAGGTAATGAACTGGTACTTGTAACCCATAGCGCCCAGTTCGCGCTGGAACTTGGCAATGGTGGCGTCATCCAGGTTTTTCTTCCAGTTGAAAGACGGCGAACAGTTGTAGGCCAGCATTTTTCCGGGGTGCTTGGCGTGCACGGCGTCGGCAAATTTCTTGGCAAACTCGAGATCGGGCGTGCCGGTTTCACACCACACCAGGTCCGCATACTCAGCATAGGCGACGGCGCGCGAGATCGCCTGTTCCATTCCCTTGTGCGTCTTGTAAAAACCCTCGGCTGTTCGCTCACCGGTCAGGAAGGGCTTGTCGTTATCGTCATAGTCGCTGGTCAGCAGATCAGCCGCCTCGGCGTCGGTGCGGGCAATCACCAGGGTAGGTACGCCGCAAACGTCGGCCGCCATACGGGCGGCGATCAACTTCTGGCAGGCCTCTGCCGTTGGCACCAGCACCTTGCCGCCCATGTGACCGCACTTCTTAACTGACGCCAGCTGATCTTCCCAATGCACGCCGGCAGCACCGGACTTGATCATGGCCTTCATCAGCTCGAACGCGTTGAGCACGCCGCCAAAACCGGCTTCGGCATCGGCCACGATGGGGGCGAAATTGTCAATGTAGCCCTTGTCGCCAGCATCAATGCCTTTCGAGTGCTGGATCTCATCGGCACGGCGGAACGTGTTGTTGATACGCTCGACCACAATGGGCACAGAGTCCACCGGGTACAGCGACTGATCGGGGTACATCGAGGCGTAGGAGTTGTTGTCGGCAGCCACTTGCCAGCCGGACAGGTAAATCGCCTTAACGCCAGCTTTGACCTGCTGCATGGCCTGACCGCCAGTCAGCGCGCCAAGGCAATTGACATAAGGTTCAGTCGCCAGCAGATCCCAGAGTTTTTCGGCACCGCGGCGCGCCAGTGTGTGCTCGATGGGGAATGAACCGCGCAAGCGCACGACATCCGCGGCGCTGTAACCGCGCTTGATGCCCTTCCAGCGCGGGTTGGTGGCCCAGTCTTTCTCAAGTGCCGAGATTTGCTGTTCGCGGCTCAATTGTTCGGTGAGGGTTTGCGGCATGTGATCACTCCTTAGTTGATAAAACGATGGCCTTGATTCGCTCGTAAGCTCAGTGCCGATGGTTTTATTCTAAGTCTTATAGAAGACTAGGATTTAATCTTATGTCTTATAGAAGACACTAATTTTAGTATTTAAAATCAATGGCTTAGGATCTATTTTTTTCAATATGAAACATTATTTATCACTATGAGAAATTTTGCGGCGATGCAGCATGTCAATATTTCAAATTATGAAAAATGATTCCAGAGGGATGCATTGCTCGCCCTCCTCGCGTTCACTGGCCCTCAACAGACATCAGAACGCATCGGCGTAGCGCTGCAACTCCCATGGGGTGATGGTTTGGCTGTAGTCATCCCACTCAAGTTGCTTGATCCGAATAAATTCGGCACAAAACGCCTCCCCTACGGCAGACACCAGTGAATGGTCAGCCGCGAGCGCGCGTATGGCTGCTTGAAGGTCGCGCGGCAGGCGCGCCGGCATGGGCTGGCCGGCGGCCTGCTGCTGGTACAGATCGACCTCACAGGCGGGCGGACAATCCATGGCCTGCTCAAGGCCATTCAGGCCGGCTGCCAGCGTGGCGGCGATTGCAGCGTAGACGTTACATGACGGGTCAGGCAAACGCCATTCAAGGCGGCCCTCTACAGTGCGTACCACGCAGGTGCGATTGTTGTCCCCGTAGCTCTTCCAGACCGGCGACCAGGTGGTGCCAGAGGCACTTTCACTGCTGGCAAGCCGCTTATAGCTGTTCACTGTAGGTGCGCACAATGCACTAAGGCCATCGGCATGATGCAACAGCCCAGCCACAAAGCGATAGCCTTCCTGGCTGAGCAACAGGGGATCCGCGCGATCCGAAAACACCGCCCTGCCAGCTTCATCCGTGATGCTGAGGTGAAAGTGAAGGCCGCTGCCAGGCGCATTTGCAAACGGCTTGGGCATGCAACTGAACACCATGCCATGCTGCTCTGCCACCGCGTGCGCCGTCATCTTGAACAAAATGAAACGATCAGCCGCAGCCAGCGCGCCGTCAAAACGGTAGTTGATTTCATACTGGCCACAGGCGTCTTCATGGTCCATCTGCTGCAG
>CAXNFT010000292.1:0-3315 GCA_964201255.1 Rhodoferax sp. | reverse complement strand
TGCAGATCGCGGTCGGTGATGAGCTCGATGTTGTTGAAGCCCATCATGCGCCGGTCTGGCGTGAGCAGCGCGCCATAACGCGGCCCGCTCACGTTGACGATGGGCGGCCCGGCTTCGCCCAGGGTTTTCCAGACCACGCCGCCCCAGCCGGCTTCAAAAGCACGGTTGACGTTGTAGGCCTTGTCGGTGGGCGGCGCCGAGGCCAGCCAGAATGGGTTGGGGCTGGTGATGCCGGCAAAGGTGGTGTGCAAATTGGCCATGCGGGTCTCCGAATCGTGAACAGGGTTGCTAGGCCTCAGGCCGACAGGTGCTGGTGGATGGCCCGCGCCGATTGCTTGCCGTGCTCGACGGCCTCAACCGTTAGGTCCAGCCCGCCGGCGCGGCAGTCGCCACCGGCCCAGACGCCGGGCAAATTGGTCTGGCCCCTGCCGTCGGTGGCAATGCGCCCGTCTTGCAATAACAGTCCGGCCTGCGCCAGCACTGGGTTGCCCAGCCGCTGGCCAATGGCTTTGAGCACCATGTCGGCGGGCAGGGTGTCGGTCTCGCCGGTGGCCTGTAGCTTGCCGTCTACCAGGGCTTGGCGCGCAAAGCGCACCGCGCGGGCCTGGCCATCGGCGCCCACAATTTCCTCTGGCGCCAGCCAGTGGTGGAGGGTGACGCCATGGGTTTGTGCCCATTCCTGCTCTGCGCCAGAGGCGGACATGCCCTCCGGGCCGCGCCGGTAAACGATGTGCACCTCTTGCGCGCCCAGCAGTTTGCTTTGGACCGCGGCGTCCACCGCCGTCATGCCACCGCCAATGACCACGACCCGGCGACCGACCGGCAGGGTGTCGACCTTGGGCGTCTGGCGCAGGGTGGCGATGAAGTCCACGGCATCCTGCACGCCGTCCAGGTGTTCGCCAGGCACCCCAAGCCGGTGCGTTTGCTGCAGGCCCATGCCCAGAAACAGCGCATCGTGGTCCTCACGCAGGGCGTTCAGCTGGGCCGCTGTCTCCAGTTTCCAGCCCTGGAGCAGCGTAATGCCGCCAATATCTAGCAGCCAGGCGATCTCTTTTTGGGCAAAGTCATTCGGGGTTTTGTAGCTGGCCAGCCCGTATTCGTTCAGGCCGCCGGCCTTAGGTTGTGCGTCGTACACCACCACCGCGTGCCCGAGTCGCGCCAGGGTGTGGGCACAGGCTAGCCCCGCCGGGCCGGCGCCCACCACGGCCACCGTCTTGCCGGTGGCTGCAGCGCGGCTGAACAGCTGGGGCTGGGCGCTCTCCATCAGGGCGTCCACCGCGTGGCGTTGCAGCCGGCCAATCTGCACGGGCTTGCCTTCCTGGGTGTTGCGCACGCACACGGCCTCGCACAGGCTTTCGGTCGGGCAGACCCGGGCGCACATGCCGCCGAGCGGGTTGGCCTCCAAAATGGTGCGAGCGGAGCCGCGCAGGTTGCCGTCGGCAATGCGCTTGATGAACGACGGCACATCGATGCTGGTGGGGCAGGCGATGGCGCAGGGCGCGTCATAGCAGTACAGGCAGCGCTCGGCCTCCAGCAGCGCTTGGGCCTGTGTCAAAGGCGGGCTGGCGTCGGCAAAGTTGCGGGCGTAGTCGGCCGCGCTCAGGCGGCCGGCGCGGATGTCGGGGGCATATGGGAGGGTCACTGGAGCAGCTCCTGTCAAAAATCTGACCGTTTAGTCAAGTAATTGACGAGATACTAGCAATCCATGTGCCACCGTGTCATCAGGGTTTATCCGGGGCCGTGCGAATGTCATTGTTTTGACACAAGCCGGACCTATGGTTTGATTCTTTCAATTTCTTGGGAATCGACTATGTTGTTCAAAAGCCTGGCCACCAGTGTTGTGCTCTTTAGCCTGATCGGCTGTGCCGTGACGTCCCCTGGCACTTCGGCCAATGGGGCGGCCACCTTTAGCTTCGGCCTCTGGGGCGACATGCCCTACAAAAAAGCTGGCGACGACAGCAAGTTGCCGGCGGTGCTGCAAAGCATCAACCAATCGGACATTGCGTTCTCAATCTACGATGGTGACATCAAGGACGGCAGCTCCAAGTGCACCGATGATGTCTACACGGGCGCATTGGCGATGTTCGGCAAGATGGTCAAACCGGTGGTGTACGTGCCCGGTGACAACGAATGGACCGATTGTCACCGCGTGAACAATGGTGGCTACGACACGCTGGAGCGTTTGGCCCACTTGCGCAAGGTGATGTTCCCGAACAACGACAGCCTGGGCCAGACCCGCCTGCCGTTGCAGCGCCAGGGCAAACCCGGCGAAAAATATGCTGAAAACACACGTTTTCAGCATGGTGGCGTGGTGTTTGTCGGCATCAACATGCCCGGCAGCAACAACAATTTGGTCCTTAGCGCCAAAGACTGCACGGCCAATAGCGCCCGTAAAGCGCCCCAGTGCGATGCCGCCAATGCCGAGTACCTGGAGCGTGACGCGGCCAACGTCGAGTGGATGAAGGCGGCCTTTGAGCAAGCTGCCAAAGACAAGGCACGGGGCCTGGTGGTGGTTGTGCAGGGTGACCCGGGCTTTGATTTGCCCGAGACCGGAGACGCCGACGAGAGCACGCTGCCCGAGTCTCTGGGCTACCGTAACTTTATGACGGCTCTGACAGCCCAGACCGAAAAATTCGCTGGACAAGTGCTGTTTGTGCATGGCGACACGCATTATTTCAAGGTCGACAAGCCGCTCTACAGCCCGAACAAGCTGCTGCCTAACTTCACCCGTCTCCAAACTTTTGGCAGCCCGTCATTGCACTGGGCCCGCGTGACCGTGGATGTCAACTCGGCCAACGTGTTTCAGATTCAGCCGGTCATCGTGCGCCAGCCCTGAGGCTGGCCGCCCACGTTATGGCCTCGTTATCGGGGCTCAGGGTGCAATTCTGTAGTTTGTGCCATGCCCTGCAGTCTTAATCGGTGTCAACCCGCCGAGTGGCAGGCCGTCCAGGCGCCACCCGCACGGCTTGATGCCAGTGCGGCTTCGACAAATTCCTGGCCCCACAGGCCGTCGCGCACCCCTGGCGACCCGCTGCATAGCGGGTCGGCTGGTTGCCCGGTGATGCGGGACGCAATGGCCTCGGCAAAGTCGGCGTATAAATTGGCAAAAGATTCGCGGAAACCTTCGGGGTGGCCGCGGGCAATCCGGGTGGCGCGTTGCGCTGCCGGGTGCAGTTGGGCGTCACCACGGCCCAGAATCCGCACCGAGTCGCCCAGCGGTGCATGGTGCAAGTAGTTGGGGTCGCGGTGCTCCCATGCCAGCATGCCTTTGGCGCCGTGAATTCGAATGCGCACATTGTTTTCGGCACCAGCGGC
>CAXNFT010000291.1:0-3317 GCA_964201255.1 Rhodoferax sp. | reverse complement strand
GAATCAGAAATGCCGTTGCCACCCATCATGTCGCGCGCCATGCGGGCGATGTCCAGGGCCTTGCCGCAGCTGTTGCGCTTGAGGATAGAGGTGATCTCCACCGCGGCCGTGCCCTCGTCCTTCATGCGGCCCAGGCGCAGGCAGCCCTGCAGGCCCAGTGCGATCTCAGTTTGCATGTCGGCCAGTTTTTTCTGGATCAGCTGGTTGGCGGCCAGGGGCCGGCCAAACTGCTTGCGGTCCAGCGTGTACTGGCGCGAACGCAGCCAGCAGTCTTCGGCCGCGCCAAGCGCACCCCAGGCGATGCCGTAACGGGCTGAATTGAGGCAGGTGAAAGGGCCTTTGAGGCCCTGCACCTCGGGGAAGGCGTTGTCCTCGGGGCAGAACACGCCCTCCATCACGATCTCGCCGGTGATGCTGGCGCGCAGGCCCACCTTGCCGTGGATGGCCGGGGCCGACAGGCCGGCCATGCCTTTTTCCAAAACAAAGCCGCGAATGGGGCCGACGTGACCGCCCTCGGACACCTCTTTGGCCCAGACCACAAATACGTCGGCGATGGGGCTATTTGAGATCCACATCTTGCTGCCTGACAGTTTGTAGCCGCCGGGCACCTTGTGGGCGCGGGTGGCCATGGAGTAGGGGTCAGAGCCGTGGTCGGGCTCGGTCAGGCCAAAGCAGCCGATCCACTCGCCGGTGGCCAGCTTGGGCAGGTATTTTTGGCGCTGCCCTTCGGTACCAAACTCAAAAATGGGCAGCATGACCAGCGAACTCTGCACGCTCATCATGGAGCGGTAGCCTGAATCAACCCGCTCCACCTCACGGGCGATCAGGCCGTAGGCCACGTAGTTCAGGCCGGGGCCGCCATAGGCCTCGGGGATCGTGGGGCCAAGCAGGCCGAGCTCGCCCATCTCGCGGAAGATGGTCACGTCGGTCTTTTCGGCGCGAAAGGCCTCGGTCACGCGCGGCAGCAGCTTGTCTTGGCAGTAAGCGGCGGCGGCATCGCGCAACATGCGCTCCTCGTCACTGAGCTGGCTCTCGAGCAGAAAAGGGTCTTGCCAGTTGAAAGCAGCGTGGGCCATACGATTCTCCAGATAATGCAACGGGGTTGGTCGGTGCCCAAAGGGCAAGAACGCCATGGTAGTGGAGGATTGGCCCGCCAAGCAAACGAGTTATTGGCACCTAGATATGATTTATATTCACTTGATGGTACTGACAAGCACCACAGTGGGTCGGCTAAACTCTAAGCCAAAACTACCTTGAAGTTCCGTATTGATTGGCTAAGTAGCTATAAAATTAGGAGCAAATCACCGTGCAATCTGTTTTAATGTTATGTGGAATAGGCACCTTATGACCCAAACCCTACGCCGACTGCTGTGCGCAGCCCTGCTGTTAACCGGACTGAACGCCATGGCCATTGAAGAACCTAAGTTCACCGTGCTGACCAAAGACGGCGGGGTCGAGCTGCGACAGTACGCGCCATTTCTGATCGCTGAAACCGTGGTGGAGGGCGATATGGACGAGGCCTCCAACCGGGGGTTTCGGCTGATTGCCGACTTCATTTTTGGCAACAACCAGGCGCCTGGTGACGCGGGCGGCTCAGCCAAGATTGCCATGACGGCGCCGGTCACTGTGGTACCAGACGCGCCGTCGCAAAAGATTGCCATGACCGCCCCGGTGACCATCGCCCCGGCAGACCTGGCCGCCAGCCCGATGGCCGGCAACCGCTGGCGCGTGCACTTTGTGATGCCCGGCGCCTACACCCTGGCCACCCTGCCAAAACCCAAAAACACCGCCGTAACGGTGCGGGAAGTGCCGGCCAAACACTTTGCGGTGTTGGGTTACTCCGGGTTCAACACCGAGTCGCGGATTCAGCAGCGCACAGCCGAACTGCTGGCCTGGGTCAAGGCCAAAAACCTGAGCCCCATCGGCGCGCCACAGCTCTCCCGCTATGACCCGCCCTGGACGCTGCCGATGTGGCGGCGCAACGAGATCATGGTGGAACTGCCAGCCCCCTGACCCGACGAACGACCACCGAACACCCACCACCATGACCCAACAAGCCCTGAATGTCCTGGGCACCGCGCTGGTGCCCTGCTCTTTTGACCCGCTGACCGGCTTTTACCGCGACGGCTGCTGCAACACCGACCTGGAAGACCATGGCACCCATGTGGTGTGCGCTGTGGTTACTGACGAGTTTTTGCAGTTCTCCAAACTTCGCGGGAACGACCTCTCCAGGCCGCGCCCCGAGTACCGCTTTGCCGGCCTGAAAGACGGCGACCGCTGGTGCCTGTGCGCACTTCGCTGGAAAGAAGCTTTTTCTGCCGGGCTGGCGCCCGAGGTGGTGCTGGCCAGCACCCATGCCAAGGCACTAGAGGTGGTCACCATTGAGCAGCTGCGGGAGTACGCCGCAGCTTGAGCTGCCCCCGCCATGCGCCGCAAAATCCCCAGCCTGCAGGCCCTGGCCTGTTTTGATGCCGCCGCCCGGCACCAGAGCTACACCCGCGCCGCACAAGAGCTGGCGCTGACACAGGGGGCGGTGTCGCGCCAGATCGGCGCACTGGAGGCCTTTGTCGGTGTGGCCCTGTTCCAGCGCACCCGCCATGGTGTGGCCCTGACCGAGCGGGGCGCCGAGTACGCGCTGCAAGTGGCGGGCAGGCTCCAGGGGCTGGAGCAAGACACGCTGGAGGTGATGGCTGGCTCGGGGCCCGGCGGCAGCCTGCAGCTGGCCGCCGTACCCACCTTTGCCACGCGCTGGCTGATCCCCCGTTTGCCGGCCCTGGCCGCCGTCCACCCTGAGCTCACCGGTCACATCGAAACCCGCACCCGGCCCTTTTTGTTTGCCGACACCGCCTTTGACGCGGCGCTCTATGCCGGCACCGCCGAGCAGGTGGCCAACTGGGCCGGCACCCGGGCCGTGCGCCTGCTGACCGAAGACATGGTGCCGGTGTGCAGCCCAGCATTGACCGCCGGCCTGGGGCAAACCGCGCCACTCACCCCCCAGGCACTTGCCGGGCTGCCGCTGCTGCAGCAAAGCACCCGCCCCACCGCCTGGCGCCAGTGGTTTGACGCCGCCGGCGTGGCCGCCCCCATGGCCCTGAGCGGGCCCCGCTACGAACTGTTTTCCATGACCGCTGCCGCCGCCGCCCAGGGCCTGGGGGTGGCGCTGGTGCCGCGCCTGTTGGTTGAGCCCGAACTGGCCCGCAGTGAACTGGTGGTGGCCTGCGACCAGGTGCTACCGGGCGACCGGGCCTATTACTTGGTGCAACCGGAGCGAGCGGAGGAGCGGCCGGCGCTGAGCGGGTTCAAGGCCTGGTTGCTTC
>CAXNFT010000290.1:0-3320 GCA_964201255.1 Rhodoferax sp. | reverse complement strand
TGGCCTTGCACCAAGGCCAGGAGCGCCTGCAGCTCGGGTGGCAAGGCACCATGCCGCAGCCGATACAGGCTGTTGTACCCGGCTGATTCGACGCTCAGGCGGTCCATCAACAGGCGTGCCAGGTCATTCAATGCACTTTTGAGTTGCTGCGCCAGTGTGTCGACGTCCTGCGCCAG
This sequence comes from Rhodoferax sp., assembly GCA_964201255.1. Taxonomy (GTDB): domain Bacteria; phylum Pseudomonadota; class Gammaproteobacteria; order Burkholderiales; family Burkholderiaceae_C; genus Rhodoferax. The sequence continues at coordinate 3,144 of CAXNFT010000290.1, read as the reverse complement.
CACCATCTGAATCTTGCCGCTGACCTCACGCAGGGCCTTGGGTAGCTTGTCGAGCCAGCGAAGGTTGGAGAGGTCCATGGCGCTGGAAAACTGGCGCAAGGCCACCGCTGGCAAGTGATGGCCTTCATCAAATACCAACAAGCAGTTGTCGAGTTCGGGCAGGGTCTTCATGCCAACCGAGGCCAAGACCAGGTCGTGGTTGGCCACAATCACTTGCGCTTCCGCCAAGCGACTGCGTGCCTGGTAATAGCTGCAGTCTCGGTAGCGCGGGCAGTGGCGGGCCGTACAGGTGTGGCGCTCGGCGGCCACGGTGGCCCAGTCCTGGGATTCGGGTTGCTCGGGCAAGTTATCCCGGTCGCCGTCCCATTGGCCGCCCGCCAATGCGAGAGCCAGGCTTGCGTACAGCGCGTCACGTCGCGCCTGCGGATCGTCCCCGCGGAGCTGGCGGCCATAGGCCGCGGTTGGCGGGGGAACATCGTCGTCTGGACCGAACAACTCGTCCTCGGCGCCCTCAATGGCGCCACCGCTTAGGCGGTCAAGTTTGAACTTGCACACATAGCGGCCACGGCCCTTGGCTAGCGCGAATACAAATGGGGTCTGCAGCACTGCCGCCAGTGCAGGCAGGTCTTTGGTCATCAACTGTTCCTGCAGGGCTACCGTGGCGGTGGAGATGACGAGCCGTGTCTTGAGCGCCAGTGCCAGCGCCACCATGGTGGCCCCGTAAGCGGCCGACTTGCCAACGCCGGTGCCGGCCTGGATCACACTGATCGCCCGAACCGGGTCAGGGTGCTCGCCCAGCGTGACGACGCCCATGGAGCTGGCAATTCGCTGGGCCATGGCCTGCTGGCCGGGGCGCACGCGAAAACCCGGTGTGCCTGACAACACTTGCTCAAAAGCGACAAGAGACGCCTGCGTCAACTCATGCGGGTTCAAAGCAGACGTCCAGAATGGGCAAGGGTTTGATGTGCATGCCGCTATTACAACGCCAATCACACCGCCAATCACATCGACCAACGCCGACGAGGTCGCTATAGGCGCGAATTGCAAGGCGAGCGGCCCTGCTAAGACGGCATTGGCAGGCTATATTTGGGCCTATGAATACGACAACCCTTCCGCACGCCAGTCCGAGCTTTCCTTGGCGCAAGCTGCTGGTCGCGCTGGTATTGGCGTGTGTCGGCAGTACGGGCCTGGCGACGCTGGGGGCAGCGCCTGCAACCCCGGCAAACGCCCCAAGCGGTGTCAATCCCGTTTACACCATCACGGAAAGCTTGCTCGATAACGGGACACGGGTGCAAGAATTTGTCACACCCGCCGGACTGGTCTTTGCCGTGAGCTGGCGCGGTCCGGTGTTGCCTGATCTGAGGACCTTGCTGGGAGATTACTTGAATATTTTCCAGCGCTACACCGACGCAGCGCGCCAAGCCGGCCTGCGCGGCGGACCGGTTAATTTGGCGCAGGAAGGCTTGGTCTTGCGCTCCAGCGGCCGCATGGGACACTTTTCTGGCTACGCCTATGTACCTACCCTGGTGCCCCTCGGTGTCAATATCAATGAGTTGCTCGCTTAAGGGCTTAGGCCAATGTACTGCTGTCACACTGCTGTCATTCTGGATTGCAGCTTGTGGCGGCGGCAGTAGCGTGCCGGCCAAGCTACCGACGGTAGAGGTGCCAGCAGGCAACAACGCCATCGCCGTCGTCGTCAACCGGGGCCCGAACGGTAATAGCGTCAACAGGCTCTACACCAGCGTCACCATCTGTGAACCGGGCAGCAGCAGCCAATGCCAAACCATCAACCATGTGCTGGTGGACAGCGGCTCCACCGGCTTGCGCCTATTGGCATCGGTAATCCGTCCCGACCTCAAACTTAACCTTCAGTTAAGTACGCAAGGATTTCCTCTGCTTAACTGCATCCAGTTCCTTGACACCAGCTTTGCCTGGGGTCCGATTGCCGCGTTCGACCTGAAGCTGGGTGGCAAAACGGCCAGCGCCCTACCAACACAGCTGATCGGTGACCCAACTACTACAGCTCTGAGTGCCAACTGCGGTATCGGGCTGCCGCTCAGGTCGGTCGCCAGCCTGGGCGCCAACGGGGTGCTGGGTGTTGGCCTATTGAAACAGGATTGCGGCGCCAACTGTGTAGCCAACCCACGCAATGGATACTACTTCCGCTGCACCACGGCCAATTGCACGGCGGCACAGGCTTCGGTGGCTAGCCTGACCCAGCAACTCAGCAACCCAGTCTCTCTTTTTAGTGGTGATAACAACGGCTTTATATTTGATCTGCCCCCGGTTGACCCATCGGGGGCAGTCGGGCTCAATGGCACCCTGGTTTTTGGTATTGGCACCCAGGCCAACAACCAGTATGTTCCAGTCAGCCTGCTTAGCACCAGCACCACTGGTCGGATCACCACCCGGCTGTCGGGTCAGCAGTTGACCAACAGCTTTCTTGACACCGGCTCCAACGCACTTTTCTTTGACGCCACATCTATCCCCACCTGCACGGGCAACGAGCCGATTCGTTTTTATTGTCCGCCTACCCGCGTCAATGGATCGGCATCACTGATCGGCGCCAACGGCGCGACGGTACCTGTCAACTTTGCCGTGGACAATGCACTACAGCTGTTTACCAGCCCTGAGAAGGCCGTATTACCCACACTGGCCGGAACCTTGGGCGACTTTCGAGGTTTTGATTGGGGATTGCCATTTTTCTATGGCCGTCGCGTGTTTCTGGGCATCGAGAACGCGCCATCGCCAGCGGGAACTGGTCCGTTTTACGCCTTCTGAATCGCTCCGCCCGGGCGCTGGTGCATGTCCAGCCGACCCGCTAAGGCCATGGCCGCTAGGCTGGCGCAAGCGCCTACCAGGCCAGCCATCCAGTAGTTCTGCACCAAGTTATCGGCATCCCGACTGATCAGGCTGCCGCCAATAAAGGCGGCAACCCCCATAGCGGCTGACTGCACTGACGAATTGAGCGCCATGAAGGTGCCGCGCAGGGCCGGGTTAGCGCAAGAGGCAATGATGGCCATGCCCGGGATCATGCGCCCGCTCATGCAAGTGAAAAACAGCGTAGAAACGATCAAGACCACCCACATAGGCAGACCCTCCGTCAATGTGGTGGCAACCATGGGCACGATGACCAGCACCGCC
>CAXNFT010000289.1:0-3354 GCA_964201255.1 Rhodoferax sp. | reverse complement strand
CGCTCAAGGCGTTTGATGCCGTGGTCATGCGCAAGGACCCGCCGTTTGACAGCGAGTACTTCTATGCCACCCACCTGCTGGAGCAGGCGGAGCGCGAGGGCGCACGCGTGTTCAACAAGCCGCGGGCCCTGCGCGATCACCCCGAGAAGCTGTCGATCCTGGAGTTCCCGCAGTTCATTGGCCCCACACTGGTGACGCGTGACCCCGCCGACATTCGCCGATTTCATGCCGAGCACCGGGACATCATCCTCAAGCCGCTCGACGGCATGGGCGGCGCTGGCATCTTTCGCGTCAAAGACGATGGCCTGAATTTAGGCAGCATCACCGAAACCCTGAACCGCGAAGGCCAGCAGACGGTGATGGTGCAGAAGTTTCTGCCTGACATCGCCTTGGGTGACAAGCGGGTGCTGGTGATCGGTGGCCAGCCGGTGCCGTTTTCCCTTGCCCGCATTCCCCAGGGCGGCGAGGTGCGCGGCAACCTGGCGGTCGGCGGCAAGGGCGTGGCGCAGCCCTTGAGTGAGCGGGACCGTTTTATTGCCGAGTCCCTTGGCCCCGTGTTGCACGCGCGTGGCCTGCTGCTGGTGGGCCTGGACATCATCGGCGACAGCCTGACGGAGATCAATGTCACCAGCCCCACCTGCTTTCAAGAGATTTTTGACCAGACCGGCTGCGATGTGGCCGCACTGTTCATTCAGGCACTGACCCGGGCCCTGGTTCGCTGAGGGATCAAGCCAACGCCAAAGCCGCCAGCTTTGCAGCTGCGGCGGTGCTGGCTGATGTGGTGCTGCCTTCAATGAACACCCGCAGTTCACCTGGCGCCATCGCCACCCAGTCTTCATTGGTGGTGAGCGGCTCGGTGACGACAATGGCCAGCCGGTCCTGGGGCCCATTGAGCTCGGACAGGTCGACGCTGACGTCGTCGTCCTTCAGGTGCACCTCGGTAAAAGGGTGCTGGCGCAGCACATAGTGGAGCTTGGTACTGGCATGGGCCCACAGCGCCTGGCCGTTGCTCAGCAAGAAATTGAAGCTGCCATGCCGCGCGATCTGCGGCACCAGCTCAGCCAGCGTTAAGGTCAGCTCATCGACACTGGGCACGCCGACGTGGGACTTGGCCAACTCCTGCAATAGCCAGCAAAACGCCAACTCACTGTCGGTGCTGCCCACTGGGCGGAAATTACCATGGAGCGCTGGCGCATAGTCCTTCAGGTCGCCGTTATGGGCAAACACCCAGTAGCGGCCCCACAGCTCGCGCACAAAGGGGTGGCAGTTTTCCAGATTGACGGCGCCCACCGTGGCCTTGCGCACATGGGCAACCACGTTATGGCTTTTGATCGGGTAACTGCGCAGCATTTGCGCAATCGGCGAGGTGGCCGCTCCCTCCTTGTCGACAAAGTAGCGCACACCCCGGCCCGGGTCGCTGCCATCGCTCTCAAAGAAGGCGATGCCCCAGCCGTCGGCATGGTGGTCGGTACAGCCGCCGCGCTGCGAGAAACCGGTGAAGCTCAGGGTCAAGCTGGCGGGCAGTCTGCTGTTCATCCCAAGGAGTTGGCACATGGCAGGGGTGTAAGGTGCTGTTGTCGTGCCGGTATTTGTGCCGTTTGCGGCTGGGTCTCAACTTCGGGGTTGGGTCCAGAGCTGGCCGCCGGTTGCCCAATTTTCGCGCTTCACATCGGTGATCAGGATGTCCACCGATTCAGGCGATCCACCCAGAACCTCTACCGTGATGCGGGTGATCTCTTGCACCAGCCGCCGTTTTTGCTCGATGGTGCGGCCTTCAATCATTTCAATATGGTAGGTGGGCATAATGGTTCTCTTGATAGGGATGCTGACAAGTTTGCTAACAATTGGATGTTAAATGACACAGAAGGTCACCTTCGACGGCAAAGCGATATTATTTTGGCTGCTGCTCTGCGCAGGCGTGTTGGACGCGCAGGCCTTGGGATTGGGTCGTTTGCAGGGCACAGCACTGATTGGCAGACCGCTCGACGTCTCGGTACAGATCCAGACCGACCCTGGTGAAGACAGCGCCGCCCTGTGCCTGGATGCTGAAGTTTTCCATGCCGATATTCGTCAAGATCCGCGACAGGTGCGCGTGACGCTGGACGCCGTGGCAGCCGGGCAGATCGCCAACGCCCGCATCGTCTCCTCAACACCAGTCGATGAGCCGGTGGTGACCGTTTTGCTGCGTGCCGGCTGCGCCCAGAAAACCACGCGCCGTTACGTGCTGCTGGCCGACCCACCGGCAGAAGTACCTGCGCCAGTAGTCCCGCTTGTGTTACCAGTGGCACAGGTCGGGCCTGTTGCGTCCGCGCCCGTAGTCCCCTCGTCTAACGCCACGGTGACGCCGTCGGCGACGGCTACCCCGGTGTCTAATATGACATCGGCTGCCTTGAATGGCCAGCCACTCCCACCCTCCAGCCCAGCTGCGACGGTCGCACCCAGGCCCGCTGCTCCCAATGACTTCGCGGCCGCCTTGCCGCCGGTGCCCGCGGTCAAACCAGCCAGTGTTGTTGCGGAGCCAAAACCTGTCGCCGCACCAGTCACCCCGCCGGTCACCCCGCAAGTTACCCCGCAAGTTACCCCACCGGTTGCCGGTTTGCCTGCGCGGGCCGCGCCGCCAGCTGGCCCTCGGCTGACTTTGAGCCCAGCTGTTGCGCCAGCATCTGCGGCCGTGTTAGCCGTGGCCGCACCGGTTGAACCAGACGCAGCGGCGCAAAAAATCCAGCTACTTGAGCGCGACATGAAAGCGGCGCTGGCCCGCTCGGCGCGCCTAGAGACAAGTCTGACTGACATGAAGTCGCGCCTGCAGCAAGCCGAGTCTGACCGCTGGCCGTCAGAGCTGTTGTATGGCCTGGTGGCGTTGGTGCTCACCTCTCTGCTCGCTGTTGGCTGGCTATGGAGCCGCTTGCGTCGCCTGCAGGCTGAGCGTGGCGATTGGTGGAGCCGTTCAGTCATGAACGAGGCAGAGCCGACTGCCGATCTGGAACGGTCCATGGCTCCAACCATGACCCCAACCCTGGCAGTCGCGACGTTTGTGGTGGCAAGTCAGCCATCGCCGGCACCTGCCTCGGTTCAGTCTGTCGACGTTCAGCCCGAGCCGACTCAGGCCGTCACCGAGCCGACGCAAGACCCTGTCGCCACTTTGGCAGAGCCGGCACTGGCCGGGGCCGAACCCTCGCTCGACCTGGACAACCTGATTGACTTTGAACCGAGTCAAGTCAAGCAGCCGCCCGCTGCCTAGTCTTAGGTTGGCGCCACCAGATAGCCCAGCCGCAGACCGTTGGCTAGGGCAGTGCGGGGCATTGTTCTGGCACTATCAATTGATGACAACTGGTATGACGCGCAGACAGGTCC
>CAXNFT010000288.1:0-3357 GCA_964201255.1 Rhodoferax sp. | reverse complement strand
ATACCATCAATTTGCGCAAAGGCGGTCCCGATTGGTGATAGGTTCGGGCTTGCGGCAGTTGCTGTTGGTAACTTTCGCCCTGCTGGTGTTGCAAGTCGGCTTGGGTGGCTGGGTCAGCACCAATTACGCCGTTCTGGCCTGCACAGATTTCCCAAAATGCCAGGGCAGTTGGTGGCCAGAGATGAACTTCGAACAGGGCTTTGAGTTTTGGCGAGCGCTGGGACTCACAGGCGCGGGTGAAGCCATCACCTTTGCCGCACTGACGGCCATTCACTATGTACACCGCTTGATGGCGTTGCTGGTACTGGGCTTGTTGGTCGTTTTGGCTTGGCGCTTGCATCATTTGCCCGATTTACGCCAGCCAGCGCGCTGGCTGGCCGGGCTCGCCGCGCTGCAGCTTTTAACGGGTTTGAGCAATGTTGTACTCGGATGGCCGCTGTTGGCCGCTGTGATGCACACCGGTGGTGCAGCAGCGCTGGTGCTGGCCTTGACCTGGCTGGTCACGGCCAGCCAGGCTGAAGCGGAAGCGCGTCTGGCTCATCCCCCTGTCGCGAATGAAATTAGCGCATGAACGCCTCTTTGTCCTCCGCCCCGCTGTCGCCGTTTCGGCAGTTTTACGCCCTGACCAAGCCGCGGGTGGTGCAATTGATTGTGTTCTGTGCCTTGATCGGCATGGTGCTGGCGGTGCCTGGCGTACCCAACTGGGCTGAGGTGCGCTTAGGCTTGCTGGCCTGCGTTGGTATTTGGCTGGTGGCGGGTGCGGCAGCTGCCTTTAACTGCATCGTAGAACAGGGTATAGACGCCAAGATGAAGCGCACCGCCTGGCGACCTACCGCCAAGGGCCAACTCGGCAACACCCAGACGCTGCTCTTTTCAGCGGTGTTGTGCAGCCTCGGGTCGGTGCTGCTGTATGTGTGGGTCAACCCGTTGACCATGTGGCTGACCTTTGCCACTTTTGTCGGCTACGCGGTGATCTATACCGTGATCCTCAAGCCGCTGACGCCGCAGAACATCGTGATTGGTGGCGCTTCCGGTGCCATGCCGCCGGTGCTGGGCTGGGCGGCTATGACCGGCGATGTCGGCCCTGAATCCTTGATTTTGTGCCTGATCATCTTCCTGTGGACACCGCCGCATTTCTGGGCCCTGGCACTGTACCGGGTGGAGGATTACCGCAAGTCTGGTTTGCCTATGCTGCCGGTGACGCATGGCAATGAGTTCACTCGCCTTCAGATTCTGCTCTACACCCTGGTGCTGTTTGCCGCTTGCCTGCTGCCGTATGTTTACGGCATGAGTTCCTGGTTGTATCTGTCGGTGGCGGTCGGCCTGAGTCTGGGTTTTTGCTGGTATGGCTTTCGGCTGTGGCGTGAGTACTCTGACGCACTGGCGCGCCGGACCTTCCGCTTCTCGCTGATTCACCTCAGCGCCTTATTCGTCGCCCTGTTGGTGGACCACTACCTGCTATGAGGTCCTGATGCAACGACGATCCGCTATTAAAATCATAGCTATAACCTCAGTCGTGGCGGGGGCTAGCACCCTTTTTTCTGCCTGTTCTGACAAAAAGCCTGATTTTGCTGCCATTGATGTCACCGGCGCCGACTACGCCCGTGGCTTCTCGCTGACTGACCACAACGGCCAGTTGCGCACAGTGCGTGACTTTGTCGGCAAGGTGGTAGTGGTCTTTTTTGGCTACACCCAATGTCCTGATGCCTGCCCCACCACCATGGCCGAACTGGCCGAGGTGAAAAAACTACTCGGCAAAGACGGCGAGCGCCTGCAGGCGGTGTTCATCACGGTAGACCCAGAGCGCGACACACCTGAGGTGCTCAAGGCCTACATGGGCAATTTTGACCCGGCCTTTTTGGCGCTAATCCCCAGCATTCAGACTTTGCCAGCACTAGCCAAAGACTTCAAGGTCTACTACAAAAAGGTCGAGGGCAAGACCTCAACCAACTACAGCATGGACCACACGGCGGGTAGCTACGTCTACGACCCCCGCGGCAAATTGCGACTCTACACCCGCTATGGCAGTGGCTCGAAGGCGCTGGCAGCAGATGTCGCTCTGCTGATCAAGGGCGCCTGAGCCGACTCGCGCTTATTCGGCCTTGATGCCCTGGCTGGTGATGATCTGCCCGAGTTGGGCCGTATCAAGCTTGACGCGGCTGGCCAGTTCTTCGCCCGTGCTGCCCACCACCTGCCAGCCCTGTGTAAACAGCTTTTGCCGCATCTCCGGGGTACGAGCTATCTCAGCGATCAGCGCCGACAGGCGGGCTGCTACCGGTTTGGGCAAACTATTGGGTGCAGCCACGGCGTTCCAGATTTCCAGGTTGAAGTCTTTTACCCCAGCCTCTGACAGGCTCGGCAGGTCAGGCACCAGTGCGCTGCGCGTGCTGGCGGTGATGCCGATGGCGCGCAGCTTGCCGGCCTTGACCTGGGCGTTCGCCAGCGCTGGCGGCAACAGGCTCAGTTGCAGGTCGCCGGCGATCATGGCGGTGGTGACCTGGGGGTAACCAGGGTAGGGCACATGCACGGCGGCCGCACCGGTCTTTGCCTTAAAAAGTTCCATACCCAAATGGCCCACAGTGCCGACGCCTGGCGTGCCGTAGTTCCAGCGGTTGCCACCCGTGCGGGCGGCCGTCAGAAACTCCTCGGCACTGGTGCCCGGTGCGTTTGCGGGTGCACAAAGCACCAGCGGTGACACGCCTATCAGGCTGATTGGCGTCAGGTCGGTCAGCGGGTCATAAGGCAGCTTGGCGTTGAGCAGCCGGGCGATCGTCATGTTGCCATTGATCATCAGGCCGATCGTGTGGTGATCAGTGGCCTTGGCCACGAAGTCGGCCGCAATATTGCCCGCCGCCCCCACCTTGTTGTCGACCAAGACCGTTTGCCCAAGCGCCTTGGCCAAGGGCTCGGCAAAGGCGCGCGCCGTCAGGTCAGGTGATGAGCCGGCCGGGAACCCGACCACAAGCCGCACTGGCTGGCTGGGCCAGCCAGGGGTACTTTGAGTAGAAATTTGGGCTGTAGCCCCCGTCAATATTGTATAGTTTGCTATTAAAAAAGTAGCGATTTGAGCCAATCTGCGCAGCATTGAAAACCCCCGAAAAAGAAAAAGCCCCTGCGGGACAAAACCGTCAGGGGCATTGTGGCGCAAATTGGAGCCGGATTGGACCCCAATTGGCCAGCGGCAGCTCAGGCGTAGGCGGCCAGCGTCGTCTTCATCTTCTTCATGGCGGCCACCTCGATCTGGCGGATCCGCTCGGCACTGACGCCATACTCAGCGGCCAGCTCATGCAAGGTCATACCGCCTGAGCTGTCGTCGTTGACCTTGAGCCAGCGCTCCTCCACAATGCGCCGGCTGCG
>CAXNFT010000287.1:0-3369 GCA_964201255.1 Rhodoferax sp. | reverse complement strand
TCGTTGTCATGGGTACCGGTATAGACCACGCTGTCGGCGCTGTAATGGTGCGGCAGGTAGCGAGAACTAGCGTCTTGGTCGTCGCCAAAGGCAAACTGCAGCACCCGCATGCCAGGCAGCCCATGGCGCTGGCGCAGCGCATCCACCTCGGGGGTGATCACGCCCAGGTCTTCGGCAATGATGGGCAGGGTGCCCAGCGCCTCGGCAACCGCCCGCAGCAAAGCATTGCCCGGGGCCGGCACCCAGCGACCCTGCACCGCCGTGGGCGCGCTAGCCGGAATCTCCCAATAACTCTCAAAGCCGCGGAAGTGGTCCAGGCGCACCAGGTCCACCAGGGCACAGGTGCCAGCGATGCGGGCAATCCACCAGCGGTAATTGTCGGCGCCGTGTGCCGACCAGCGGTACAGCGGGTTGCCCCAGCGCTGGCCGGTGACGCTGAAACCGTCGGGCGGCACCCCGGCCACCACCGTAGGATTGCTGGCAGCATCCAGCTCAAACAAGTCCGGGCGGGCCCAGACTTCAGCACTCTGATGGGCGATGAAGATCGGGATGTCGCCAATGATGCGCACGCCACGCCCGTTGGCATAGGCCTTGAACGCCCGCCACTGGCGAAAAAACACCCACTGGCAAAAGCGCCAGAACAAACAGGCGCCCGCCAGCGCCACACTGGCTTGCGCCAGGGCCGAAGGTTCGCGCCGCGCCAAGGGCTGGGGCCACTGGTTCCAGGACAGGTTGGGGTGCTGCGCCTGCAGGGCCATGAACAGCGCGTAATCGTCCAGCCAGGTGGCCTGCGCCAGGCAAAAGGCCTCAAAATCTTGGCGATCTGCCGCGCGGGCGCGGGCCTCAAAACCAGACGCTGCCCGGCCCAGCGCGTGCATGCGAAAGGCGATCACCGCCGCGAAGTCAATCGACCGGTCGTTCAGGCCAGCGTCTGGTGGCAGACCGTCGCCATCCAGCCAGCCTTGCTGCTGCAGGTCGGCCAGGTCAATCAACAGTGGGTTACCGGCAAAGGCGGAACTGCTCATGTAGGGCGAATTGCCCAGGCCGATGCCACCCAGCGGCAGCATTTGCCACAGGCTCTGCCCGCCAGCCACCAGCCAGTCGACAAAATGGTAGGCCGATGGCCCGAGATCGCCGCTGCCGTGCGGGCCGGGCAATGAGGTGGGGTGAAGCAGCACGCCGCTGGCACGTGGGAATTGCATGGTGTTTGTGTGGGCTGCTGGGCGAGTGTAAGCGCAGGATTCATGCCAGTTCTGGCCATTCAGCCCCGACCAGACGCGTTGGAAATCGGCTTTTCCGTGAGCTTGATGCTGTCCCAGGGCTTTAGCCGGTTCAAACCCTCCGCCGTCGCCGTGCTCGTGGCCCTGCTCAGCATCTGGCTGATGAGCCTCAGGCTCAGCGTCCTGCTGATTGGCGCCGCCCATGCGGTCTGGGCCGGCATTGGAGCGGCGGGCTCGTCATCGTGGGCATCGTCGGGCTACAGCTTCAAACAAAGGCTTGAGGCGTGGCTCAAGGGCAGTGACGCCAGCGCTGGCGTCAGGCCTTGTGCGACAGCGTCCGAGAACCCCGCCCGCCAGTCGCAACGCCACTTCGACTGAGTCGATCAGACCGAGTGGGTGCGCAGATTGCGGACATAGGGTAACAGTTTGGCTGTTGGCGACTGTTTTACTTTACTGGTTAACCAATTTGAATTCACTATTTTGTACAATATTACTGTCCAATTGTAGAAAGCCCACTATGACCATTGAAACCACTTACAGCCAGGCCAGAGAGCAGTTGAAGTCGCTCATGGATCGCGCCGTCGACGACCGTGAGGTCATCATGGTGCGCCGTCGCACCGGGGGCGATGTGGCCATCATTGCTGCCGATGAACTCGAGTGCCTGGTGGAGACCGCGCACCTGCTGCGCTCTGAGAAGAACGCAGAGCGGCTGCTTTCAGCGCTATCGCGTGCACGCTCAAAAAACATTGCACCTACGACCATGTCACACCTGAAAAAACTGGTGGGCGTAGATGCCTAAAGGCGATCGAATCGCAGTCTGCCACCCGGAGTTTTTAGAAGACCTGCAGCACTGGGTTGAGACGGACCGCCGCACCGCCAAGAGGCTGCTGGAGTTGGTGCAGGCGATCTTGCGCGACCCCTTCGACGGCATCGGCAAGCCCGAACCGCTGAAATACCTCGGGCCCGATGTCTGGTCCCGGCGCATTACGCAGGAGCATCGCTGTGTCTACCTGATCAAGTCCGACCGAGTCGAGTTCTTGCAAGGCCGCTACCACTACTGAGACAGAGCAAGCGTCAAACAAAACGCCAACATGGTTTGATCCGTGTAGGCGTGTCAGGCGTTCGCATTGAGATCGGCAAACAACGCTATCAGGTTGGCGGCCTTGGTCACCTTGCCAGCTCGCGCATCCTTCATGGCTTCAATTGTCGTGGCGTTGGGAATCAGAGGCTCAAAGGGCAAGGCCTTGTCATGGGCAACTTTGGTCAGCATCAGCCGCACCGCGTCCGACACGGTCAGCCCCATGGCAGCCAGGACAGCGGCGGCTTCTTCCTTGATCACTCCGTCGATGCGCGTTTGTACGAGTTGGTTTGCAGCCATGGTCATTTTCCCTGCGATGTTGTGAATGACATTGTGATTCACAGCTGATTCTTTGCAAATTGGGCACCAGGCTGGCTCCCCCAACTGCAGCACAACTTGGAACACAAGCACAGTGGCATCCGTTACGTGTCACCGCAGCAGCTTCACATCGGTGAAGACCATGCCATTCTTGGCGCACGCCATGCGTTGACCCGAAAGAAAAGCTGTTCGCGATGCTCCCGACGCAGACACCAGAGTTGTCGCTCGACCCGCTGAGTCTGCTCGCACGCCAGCAGGTTTACGGCGGGCTGAAGTAGGCGTTGCACACGAGCGCGTCCAAACGCATTGGGCGACTTTCACGCAGGCGCTGGTGCCCAGTCAGTCTTCTGGCGGCCCGCCATTGTGGACCGGCCTGGCCGAATTTTTTCACGCACAATGGCACGGCATTTCCAATCCAGGCACTTGCATCACCCCATGACAAAGCCCCTGCCCGATCCCGAGCGCAAGCCCAATCTGTTGATCGAGGCAGGTGCACTGCTGCTGGCAGCCATTGTGGCCACCGTCATGGTGCTGCACCTTCGGGCCGGCTCGGGCCCAGCCTTGAACGGCCCGCTGCCGCCCCCTCACGCCGAAATGCTTGTCGGCCTGCCGCCCGTGACGCTTCAAACTGATACCGCCGTTTTTGCTGGCGGCTGCTTTTGGGGTATTCAGGCCGTGTTTCAGCACACCCGGGGCGTGCTGCAGGCGGTGGCAGGCTATGCCGGTGGCGAAGCCGGACAGGCCAATTACCAG
>CAXNFT010000286.1:0-3423 GCA_964201255.1 Rhodoferax sp. | reverse complement strand
AGGGCATTGAGGGGGGGGAGGCGTCTCATGGTGCAGGACTCTACCGCGAGTTTGCTCCTCCGATCTGGCGCAGGTGGCGCCAAAGGCTGGATAATTACGCAAACTCTGGAGGAACCCACCATGGCATCGGTCAACAAAGTCATTCTCGTCGGCAACTGCGGCCGTGATCCCGAAATTCGTTACCTGCCGTCAGGGCAGGCTGTGGCCAACGTCAGTGTGGCCACCTCGTCGCGGCGCAAAGACAAGAATTCCGGCGAAACCATTGAGGACACCCAGTGGCACCGCGTCACCTTTTATGACCGCCTGGCTGAAATCGCTGGCGAATACGTCAAGAAAGGCCAGCCCATCTACGTCGAAGGCCGCTTGAAGTACGGCAAGTACACCGACCAAGCCGGCGTTGAGAAAAACACGGTGGACATCATCGCCACCGAGATGCAACTGCTCGGCAAACGAGAAGGCATGGGTGGCCCAGGGGACGACGGCGGTGGTGGAGGCGGCGGCTACACACGCCCGGCGCCAGCGTCCCGGCCGGCAGCGCCAGCGCAGCGTCAGGCACCCGCCCAGGCTGCAGCCAAGCCGTCCAGCGGTTTTGACGACATGGATGACGATATTCCGTTCTAGGGCTGACCAACGCCCTGAAAAAAGCTGCGCCGCTCCAAGTTCAGGCCGCCATCCGATACAAACCAAGCCAAAACCTTGACTCTGAAGAATCCTTACATTAAAGTAAGGAGAAGGAGTCACCCTTCATGTCAACCGCAACACTCACGTCCAAAGGGCAGATCACCATCCCCGTCGAGGTTCGCAACGATCTCAAGGTGGACGCCGGAGACCGTGTTGAGTTTGTCCTGATCGCTCCTGGCCGTTACGAGTTTGTGGCGGCGACAAGTGATGTGACTGCCCTCAAGGGCATGTTCGGTCAGGCCAAGAAGCGCGTGTCCATCGAATCCATGAATGCCGCCATCGCAAAGCGCGGGGGTGGCGCGCGATGACCGGCCTCGACACCAATGTCCTGGTGCGTTACATCATGCAGGACGATTCTGAACAATCGCCCAAAGCGACGGATCTGATCGAGTCATTGACAACTGAGAGCCCAGGCTACATCACCATGGTGTCAGTGGTGGAGTTGTATTGGGTGCTGACATCCGCTTATGAACTCACGGGACAGCAGGTTGCGCAGGCGCTCGAGGCACTTCTGCGTACCAAACAATTACTCGTGGAACGTGCGGACCAGGTGATGCGTGCACTGCGCGTGTTTGGGGAAGGCCGTGCAGATTTTGCGGATTGTTTGATCGAGCGCTCAGCCTCTGGTGCTGGCTGTGAGCGCACGATGACTTTTGATGTGAAAGCCTCTAAGTACGCCGGCATGACGCTGATGGCCTGACGGACGGCTCGGTGCTGCGACTGCTGCAGCAAATATGCGCGACTTCATGCGCTCGCGTCAGCCAGTGGCGGGTGTCGACCTCAAGGCGCTCATTGATGAGGGGCGTGCCTGAACGGTTAGTCAGCAAGGCCTTTGCCACGCGCCGCGCCAATTACCCCGCCCCCTAAGCACACCTCGCCGTCGTACAGCACGGCAGGCTGGCTGGACATCATTGCCACCGAAATGCAGTTGCTGGGCAAGCGCGAAGCATGGGCGGCCCCGGGGGGAAGAGGGTGGCAGTGGTGGAGGCGGGGGCTACTCACGCCCGGTGACCGCGTCCCGGCCTGCCGCCACTGGTCGTTGCGCTGCAGCGCACGTGAAGCTTCATTGAACAGATAGCTGAACGTGCTTACCAGTGCGTAAAACCATGTCCACCAAGGAATCGACAGTGAACTTTGGTGTTTTCTGATTGACAACATCGGACACTCGGGGACGCGTAATACCGAGAATCTCCGCAGCCTGTGCCTGCTTTAAGTTGTGCGCATCGATCCAGCTCACAATTTCGGTCATCAACGTTTGTTTGATCGCCCGCTTTTCATCAATAGCCTGGTCAGCTTCAGCCAGCAGCCTCTTGGCCTCTTCAGGCGCAAATCCAAGATCCGCGAAGATATTGCCATCAGCAGGGGTTCGATGGGTAATGATTTTTTTGGTGCTCATTTTTTGTTCCTTGTCAGCATCATGTCTTTGTAACGTTGGGTGGACAAATCTTTGTCCTTTTGACTGGTCTTCTGAGTTTTCTTTTTGAAGCAATGAAGGACGTAAATGGCATCTTCAAATTTGGCCACGTACATCACGCGAAAAGCACCATCTGTCTGCTTGAGGCGGATCTCTTTCGTACCCGCACCCACATCATCAAAAGGCTTCCAGTCATCCGGATCGTCGCCGCGCTGCACTTTGCGAAGTTGATACCCAGCGGCCCGCCGCGCATCTTCAGGGAAAATTTCGTCATCGCACAGGTCCTTGAACGATGATCCGATCCAATCAATAGGTTTATTTCTTGGCACCGACATGCTTTGATTGTATCAGTACTTGTACATTTCTGCAAGCCACCGCCTGACAGCCATCGAACTTGCCTCCGAAAAACGTACGCCATAGCTGATAGTTGAAGTTCAGTTTTGGCACAGAAGCGATAGGCGAGACGAAGCGGGCGCGTTAGCTCGTGTGCCACGACTGTGGTTAAGTCGTCAGCCAGCTTGCGCCGCCGAGATCACCCCGCCCCCTAAGCACACCTCGCCGTCATACAACACGGCCGACTGGCCGGGCGTCACCGCCCATTGCGGCGCACTGAAATCCAGCCGGAAGCCGGCGTTGTCTGGCTCTGACAAGGTGCAGGGGGCGTCTGCCTGCCGGTAGCGGGTCTTGGCCGCCAGGGCGCCAGCGGGCGGTGGTTGGCCGGCGATCCAGCTGGCGTCTTGCGCCAGCAACTGGTGAGACTGCAGCCAGGGGTGGTCATGGCCCTGCACCACCCACAGGGTGTTGCTGGCCATGTCCTTGCGCGCCACAAACCAGGGGGCATGTTCGCCGCCGCCGCGTTGCGCCCCTTTGGCCTTGAGCCCGCCAATGCCCAGGCCCTGACGCTGGCCCAGGGTGTAAAAGCTCAATCCCACGTGCTGGCCGACGGTGCGCCCGCGCTCGTCCTTGATGGCCCCGGGCTCTTTGGCGATGTAGCGGTTCAAAAAATCACGAAACGGGCGCTCGCCAATGAAGCAGATGCCGGTGGAATCTTTTTTGCGGGCGTTGGGTAGCCCAATTTCAGCGGCCAGTCGCCGCACCTCGGTCTTGTGCAGTTCCCCAATCGGGAACAGGGTTTTGGCCAGTTGCGCCTGGTTCAGGCGGTGCAAAAAGTAGCTTTGGTCTTTGGCTGGGTCCAGGCCCTTGAGTAGCTCAAAACGGACGGTGGCGTCATTGTGCCGAACCCGGGCGTAATGGCCGGTGGCAATGTGGTCGGCCCCCAGTCGCAGCGCATGGTCCAGAAAAGACTTGAACTTGATCTCGGCATTGCA
>CAXNFT010000285.1:0-3428 GCA_964201255.1 Rhodoferax sp. | reverse complement strand
GGCGGCTTTGCCGGCGCGACTGGGGTGTTTGCCCTGCTGAGCTGGCTGGCGGTCAAGCTGCTGCGCTGGCAGGTGAACGAGAGCACGGCGCCGCGCTGGCTGGTGCTGGCCACGCGCCAGATCTCGGCCCGGCCGGCCTACGCGGTGGTGCAGGTCAGTGCCCTGTCGGTGGGCCTGCTGGCGCTGGTGCTGCTGGTGCTCTTGCGTACCGACTTGATCAACAGCTGGCGCAAGGCCACCCCGGCCGACGCGCCCAACCGCTTTGTCATCAACATCATGCCGGAGCAGGGTGATGCTTTTCGTCAGGCCCTGAACGAGTCCGGTGTCACGCGCTTTGACTGGTACCCGATGATCCGCGGCCGTTTGTTGGCCGTGAACGGCCGCACCGTGACGCCTGAAGACTACGCCGATGAGCGCGCTCGCCGTCTGGTAGACCGCGAGTTCAACCTGTCGCACAGTGCCGCCATGCCGGTGCAAAACTTGGTGGTGGACGGCCGCTGGGTGGAGGAAGAGGCGGGTGCCATCAGCGTGGAAGACGGTCTGGCCAAGACCCTGGGCCTGAAGCTGGGCGACACGCTGTTGTTTGACGTTGGCGGCGTGCAGAACGAGGCCCGCATCACCTCGCTGCGCAAGGTGGACTGGGGCTCGCTGCGAGCCAACTTCTTTGCCATGTACCCGGTCAGCCGTATGGCTGATGTTCCCAGCACCTACATGGGCGCCTTCAAGGCCCCGGCCACGGCGGGCTTTGACAACGCGCTGGTGCGGCGTTTTCCCAACATCACCAATGTGGATATGAGCAGCACCTTCACCCAGGTGCAGCGCGTGCTGGACCAGGTGACCCGGGCCATTGAGTTTTTGTTTGCGTTCACGCTGGCGGCAGGATTGGTGGTGCTGTTTGCGGCAGTGACAGCCACCCGCGAGGAGCGGGCGCGTGAATTTGCCATATTGCGGGCCATGGGCGCACGCAGCAGCCTGCTGCGCCAGGTGCAGCGCGCCGAGCTGCTGGGCGTGGGCCTGCTGGCTGGCCTGCTGGCCTCGCTGGTGGCCTCGGTGGTCGGATGGGCGCTGGCCCACTACGTGTTCCAGTTTGAATGGGTGGTGTCGCTCTGGGTGCCGCTGTGGGGCTCGCTCAGCGGCGCGATGCTGGCGCTGGCGGCTGGCTGGTGGGGCCTGCGCGAGGTGCTGCGCCGGCCAGTGGTGGAGACCCTGCGGCGGGCTACGCAGTAGGATTTCTAATGGATAAAAAGGAAAAATGCCCAATTAAATCTATGGCTGAGATGCTGCATCTTCTGCTGGCGTAATTTGGCTAGGAGCCTAAAACCTTTTGCCCTTTCTCAACGACAAACGCAGATTGACGAGCCTGCGAGATATCTCAACGATCAATAAGTGAAGCTCACCTGGTGAGCCTTGTAGGGGAGTACCATGGAATCGGTTTAGGCAAGGCAAAGCCGAATAAACCGCAACCCAGGACGCAAGCACATGAAGAACTACCGATTCCTCATCCCGGCGCTTTTGCTTTGTGTGGTTGCCTGCGGTGGAGGGTCAGGCACCAGCACTGGCCAGGCCGCTGGAACGGGGGGGTCGCCGAGCGCCGACCCAGTTGTCAACCCTGCGCCTACGCCAATCACCATCAATGGCGTTGCCATGGACGGTTACCTCAAAGGCGCCCGCGCGTTTCTGGATTTGAATGACGACGGCAACTACCAAGATGGCGAACCGATGGCCATGACCGACAGCGCTGGCGGCTTTGCCCTGAGTGCCACTGCGGCGCAAATCGCGGCTCACAGCGTGGTCGTATCTGCCATAGCCGGACAGACGGTTGACCAAGACAACCCCGGCGTTGCGCTCACCAAAAGCTTCACCATGCTCGCACCCCCTGGCAAGCCAGAGGTGGTCTCGCCCATCACCACCAGCGTGGTAGCCAGAGTGGCCGCCGGGCAGACCCTGAGCCAGGCGGAGACTGCGGTAAAAAGTGATCTGGGGCTTGCGGCTGTTGATGTTTACAAGAACTACGTCAGCGCCAAGGCCAGCAACCCCGACTACCAAAAAATGCACAACATTGCCTCTGCGATGGCAGAGGTGGCTAAAACTGTGGAGGCATCCAACCCGGCATTCACCCGCAGCCAAAAACTCCAGCAGGTGAGCAGCAGCGTCAGCACCGAGGTGCTGACCCGCCTGCCGGCCATTAAGGAGGCCCTTGACGCCAATGCCGCCAAGACGGTGATCGTCGGCAGTGTCAGCGTCAGCGCCTTGCAACTTTATGCCGCTGCTGCCAACCTGACATCACAGCTTGACCTGGCCTCCAACACCCTGACCCTGCGCTGGAATGACAGCTTTCCCGTTCCCACCCGCTACGACATCAAATCGCAGAACGCCGATGGCAGCTTTACCCTGCTGGAGAGTGTCATGGGTGCGCTTGGCAGCAACAGCGTCCTGAGCTGGCAGCGGGTATTGACCAGTAACGTCGTCTACCGTGTGGAAGCGGTGGCGTCGTCCACCTCAGTCACCCTCATGACCCCGCAAAAACAAAGCACAGTCGCCGGCACAGTGCCCACCAGCACCCCGACCCTTGAGGTGAGCGTGGACGAACCCGCCTCGGGCTCGGTGCAGTTGTCCATTGGCGGGGGCCTGGCGTATCAGTCGGTGGCTTGGTATTCTGATCTGCGGCTTATCGGCACTTCAACCAGCGGCGTGGGCAACCCGCTCATCTGGAACACCAGCACCGAGACCAACAGCACCCATTTGGTGATGGCCAAAATCCAATTGGCAACCGATTCTTTCACCGAAGTGCGGCGCAATATCAGCGTGGCCAACTCCAACCTGGCCCTGAATGCCACGGTAACCGGCACCACGGGCACCATCAACATCGATGTCAGTGCGAGCTCGGAGTACGGCGTCGCCCGGGTTGAGGCGGCCTTTGATGGCGCTGCAGTCACCTCGCTGACCGAGCCCAATGCTTGCTCGCGCTTTTGCAACGGCAACAACCTGTTTCGCTTCAACGTGAACGCGGCAACAGCGGGTTCTGGCAGCCACAGCATGGTCATCACTGCGATTGACAAGAAGGGGGCACGCAAAAGCCAGACCGTGCAGGTGCCCATCGCCAACCTGCCCCTGCTGACCTTGAGCAGCCCTGGCGACGGCGCATTGGTCAATGGCATCCTTCGGGTGAGCGGCACCAGCACAAGCGACAAGGCCGGCGCGGTGACCGTCACCGCATCCCTGCGTGACTATCAATTTTTAAGCACTACTGATTCGAGTTTTACCGGCACCATGGATTTGACCAGCCTGGCAGCAGGCCCCTACACGCTCACCCTGCGGGCCACCGACAGCAGCAAAGCCGTGACTGTCTTGCAGCGCACGATTTCCGTCACTTCGAGTGCGGCCCTGGCTTACACACCGTTGTTTGACCTGGGCGTTGGGGGCCAACT
>CAXNFT010000284.1:0-3450 GCA_964201255.1 Rhodoferax sp. | reverse complement strand
CCGCCATCGCTGCCGGTGATCTCGAACTCATGCCCGTGCAGGTGGATCGGGTGATTGGTCATGGTCAGGTTGCCCACCCGCAGCCGCACCCGGTCGCCCAGGCGCACGTTGAGCGAGTCGATACCCGGAAAGGCCCGGCTGTTCCAGGTCCAGAGGTTGAACTCGAGCATGGTGTTGACCTTTGGCGTGCTGGCACCCGGCTCGATGTCGTAGGCATTGAGCAGAAAGCAGAAGTCGCGGTCTACCTCGCTGATCAGCGGGTGGGGTGCTTTCGGGTGGGTGACCCAGAAGCCCATCATGCCCATGGCCATTTGCGTCATTTCGTCCGCATGGGGGTGGTCCATGAAGGTGCCCGGACGGCGCGCCACAAACTCATAGACAAAGGTCTTGCCGACCGGGATCTGCGGCTGTGTCATGCCGCCGACCCCGTCCATGCCGTTGGGCAGGCGTTGGCCGTGCCAGTGGATGGTGGTGTGCTCGGGCAACTTGTTGGTGACAAACACCCGCACCCGGTCGCCCTCGACCACCTCGATCGTCGGCCCCGGGCTTTGCCCGTTGTAGCCCCACAAGGTGGCCTGCATGCCGGGGGCGATCTCGCGCACCACCGGCTCAGCCACCAGGTGGAACTCCTTCACGCCATCCTTCATGCGCCAGGGCGCAGTCCAGCCGTTGAGCGTGACCACCGGCCGGTAAGGCCGGCCCGCGGTGGGGGCCAGTGGCGGTGCCGTGACGGCGCCGCGCATGATGACCGGCTCGGGCAGGGCCGCCAGCGCCCCCCGGCTGATGCTGGCCACGGCCACAGCTGCCGTGGAGACAGCGGCGCTGGTAAAAAAATGTCGTCGTTGCATTGTGCTGTCCGTCGTCAAAGGTCAAAGGTCAAAGTTCAATGGGCCGGTTGGGCATTGGCGCCCTGCGCCGGGCCAGCGGCTTCTGCTGAAAAATCAAGGTCCAGGCCAGCCAGTACGCCTTGCAGGTCGGTATGGGCCAGCCAGAAATCGCGTTGGGCCAGCAGGGCGGCGTTCACACTGCGGATGCGGGCGCCAGCGCTGGCCAGCAGGTCCCAGGTGCTGAGCAGCATGCCGTTGTAGCGCGCCTGGGTTTCCTCCTGCAACGTGGTTCGCCACGCGACGACGTCGTCGCGCTGATGGCGTGCCAGGTCGTAGGCCGAGCGGTAGCGCCCGTAGGCTTCGCGGGCGCGGCTGCGCGTGCTGCTGGTCAGTGTGTCGGCTTCGGCCAGGGCGCGGATCGCATCCTCCAGGGCGTGGCGCAGGGCATTTTGACGGCTGTCGAGCACTGGCGCCTGGGTGAGCAAGGTGGCCAGTGCCGCGGTGTCATCCTGGGCCGGGTCGCGCCAGGTCGGTGTGATGCCCGCGGCCAGGGCCTGCCAATCGGCCAGGCTCTTGGTGCTGACTGCGGCACGCTGCCGCTCGGCGTGGGCCTGCGCCAAGGCGGTGGGCAGGTGTTGGCGCAGGGCGGCTTCCTCCAGCCCCTGCGATGCCATGGGTGAGGCTGGTAAGTCGGGCAGCCTGGTCGGCAGGCCAAATTTGGCGGCCTCGCCCCACAAGCCGAGCAAGCGCACCAGCCGTTCCCGGGTGCTCAAGGCCTGCTGCCGTGCAAAGGCAAGCGCTGTGGCCGCGTCTGATTGCATTAGCTGGGTCTGGACGCGCTGCATCTGGCTCCAATTGCCCACGGCAGCCATGCGCTGTGCCAATTCGGCGCCCGCTTCAGCGGCTTCCAGCGCATCCTGCAGGTAGGCCACGCTTTGGTTGGCCGCCACGGCCTCGACCCAGGCACGACTGACCTGGTGGCTGAGTTGCGCCACTTGCGCGTTGATTCGCGCAGTTTCCAGCGCGTTGAGGGCCGGGCCCAGCCATAAATCCGGGCGCTGTCGCAGGGCCATCGTGGTGGCTTGGCGCAGACTCAGAACAGGCCCAGCCGCGCTGGCTCGTTGGCCCGCCACCTTGGCTTGGGCAGCCTCCTGGGCCAGAATGTCGGCATGGCCACGCTGGTGCTGGCCTACGGCAGCATTGGCACGGCGCCAGGCTTGGCCGTCAGGCTCGGTGACGCTGGACTGCGCCCACCCTGTAGCTTGCAAACAAGCCCAGGCACAGGCCAGGGCAACATTGACTTTCATGTGAATCTCCTGAGTGACGAATGCCGAGAGCAAACTTCGGCGTCGTGCGCATCGGCGAGGCTGGCAACCCGTCATTCAGACGTGGCTGTGCTCGCGAGTTCAGGAAATGGGTGGCTTCAGGCTGGGCGTGTCGGTAGCGCTGGCAAACGGCGTCGCCTTGTCTTGGTAGGACGCTTGGGGCAGGGCCGGGGCCACTACCAAGTGCCACTCCGGGAGTAAAGCGGGTGTCTGGCAGCAACTGGCGTAAGTCTCGCAGTTCTGGCAGTGGGTGCCTGCCAGGCCCTGTTCATCCGTGCGTGTCGGGTTGGCAGCAAACTGGCTGGGGGGTTGCGACAGTGCCACCTGATGACCCTGGGCCCCCGTTTGCGGCGGGTTGATCAACAGTGCTGGCGTTGCGGTCGTGTAGGCGCAGGCCCATGAACCCAGTGAGAGCAGACTCAATGCGAGAGCGACGAACAGAGAGCGCAGGGCGACGGTGATCACAGTGCCGCTACTGTACAGCAGCTGGACCGGTGCGATTTGCCGCCGGACAATAAACCAGATCAGTGAGCCAGGATCTTGGACAAAAAGTCGCGTGTGCGATCACTCTTCGGATGGTTGAAGAACTCGTCGGGCGTGTTTTCTTCAACAATTTGTCCGTGGTCCATAAAGATCACCCGGTCGGCCACAGAGCGGGCAAAGCCCATCTCATGCGTCACGCACAGCATGGTGATGCCTTGATGCGCCAACTCTTTCATGACGTCGAGGACTTCATTGATCATTTCCGGGTCGAGCGCGGAGGTGGGCTCATCAAACAGCATGATCTTGGGTGTCAGGCACAGGGCGCGGGCAATGGCCACGCGCTGCTGTTGGCCGCCAGACAGTTGCAAGGGGTACTTGCTGGCCTGTTCGGTGATCTGCACCCGTTGCAACTGCTGCATGGCGCGCTCTTCGGCTTCTTTTTTGGGAACACCGCTCACCCACATGGGCGCGAGTGTGAGGTTTTCCAAAACGGTGAGGTGCGGGAACAGGTTGAACTGCTGAAACACCATGCCCACGCTTTTGCGTATGGCGTTGACGGCCTTGATGTCGTCACTGAGTTCGGTGCCATCCACCACCAGCTTGCCTTCCTGGTGCTCCTCAAGCCGGTTGATGCAGCGGATCAGGGTTGATTTGCCCGAGCCCGAAGGCCCGCAGATCACGATGCGCTCACCTTTGGCGACCCGTAGGTTGATGTCGCGAAGCACATGGAACTCACCAAACCACTTGTTGACGCCTGCGAATTCAATGATGGGAGATTCTGTAGTCATTGTTTAGATCGTCTGAAAAAATTATTG
>CAXNFT010000283.1:0-3451 GCA_964201255.1 Rhodoferax sp. | reverse complement strand
GACAGCCTGGCCGAGTATGAGCGCCGTCGCGCCGAGTTCAAGGCCCGGCGCGACTACTTTATTCCGGCACTGAACGCCCTCGGTCTGACGGTACCGGTGCTGCCCGACGGTGGCTTCTATGCCTGGGCCGACTGCAGCGCACTGTGCCGCCAACTGGGCGTGACAGACAGCTGGGATGCGTCGTTCGAAATCATGCGCCGGGCCCACCTGGCGGTCACACCAGGCCGGGATTTTGGTGTGGCCGAGACCGGACGCTTCATCCGGTTTTCCACGGCGAGTTCCATGGCGGCGTTGCAAACCGCTGTCGCCCGACTCAGCGCCCTGCAAACGTGAACCAGCTCGTCGCCTTAGGCACCGAGTTTGTCTGGCCGGTGCGGGTCTACTGGGAAGACACCGACGCCGGTGGCATCGTGTTTTACGCCAACTACCTCAAGTTCTTTGAACGCGCCCGCACCGAATGGCTGCGTTCGCGCGGTATCAGCCAAGCCCGGCTGCGTGAGACCACCGGCGGCATCTTTGTCGTGAGCGACACGCAGCTGCGCTACCTCAACCCAGCCCGCCTGGACGATGAGTTGCTGGTGACAGCCCAAGCATTGGAGATTGGCCGTGCATCGCTGACAATACGCCAGCGGGCAGTGCGACACTCTACAGGCAGCCCGCTGGTGCTGTGCGAAGGCAGCATTCGCATCGGCTGGGTCGATGCCGAACGCCATCGGCCAGCGAGAATTCCGTTAACTGTACTGGAAGCCCTGACATGAACCAAGACCTCTCGATCCTGCACCTGGTGCTCAATGCCAGCCTCGTGGTTCAGCTGGTGATGCTGCTGTTGGTGGTAATTTCGGTCTGGAGCTGGGCCGCCATTTTCCGCAAGATGTTTGCATTGCGGCGGGTGGGCAGGCTCAACGACCACTTTGAGCGCGAATTCTGGTCGGGCACCAGCCTGAATGACCTGTTCGCAGCGGCCACGCAAAACGCGCGCGGCGCCGGCCCCATGGAGCGCATCTTTGCCAGTGGCATGCGCGAGTTTCAAAAACTGCGCGAAAAGCGCATCACCGACACCTCGACCCTGCTGGACGGCGCAAGGCGCGCCATGCGCGCAAGTTTCCAGCGTGAAATGGACGTGGTGGAGACGCATCTGTCGTTCCTGGCCTCGGTCGGTTCGGTCTCACCCTACGTGGGCTTGTTCGGCACGGTCTGGGGCATCATGCACGCCTTTACCGGTTTGGCTGCGCTGGAGCAGGTGACCTTGGCCACCGTGGCGCCTGGCATTGCAGAGGCACTGGTGGCCACCGCCATCGGGCTGTTTGCCGCGATTCCAGCGGTGGTCGCCTACAACCGCTTCGCCCGCGACATCGACCGGGTCGCCATCAAGCTGGAGACCTTTATCGAAGAGTTCTCCAATATCCTGCAACGTAACCTGGGTGCCCAGTCGGCGTCCAGTCGCTGAAAGGAGCCCGCTCATGCCTGCCATGGTGAACCGGGGTAGAGGTCGCCGCACCATCAATGAGATCAATATGGTGCCCTTTATTGACGTGATGCTGGTGCTGCTGATCATTTTCATGGTCACTGCGCCACTGATTACCCCCAGCGTGATCAACCTGCCCAAAGTCGGCAAGGCGGCCAAACAGCCGGATCTGGTGGTGCAGATCATCCTCAGCGAGGGCGACGCCCTGGAGCTAAAGACCAAAGACAAAACCAGCAAACCATCGCTGAAGGAACTGGCTGGGGCGGTGCGTCAGGCCCAGGCCGGCGCCAGTAATTCGGCCGTGGTAATCAGCGCCGATCGCAGCATTAAGTACGAGTCAGTCGTCAAGGTGATGGACACGCTACAGCGCGCCGGGGTGCAGCGCGTGGGCCTCTCGGTGCAAATGGTTAACTAGGATAGCCGCTGTGCCCGTTGCGAAGGAACACCTGGAATTCGCGCCGCCTCGGCCGCCGGGACAACTGCGCTCGTTTGGCCTGGCCGTGCTGGCGCACGTGCTGCTGCTGGTCGCCCTGACTTGGGGTGTGAGCTGGAAGCGCCAAACCCCAACCCTCAGTGCGGACGCTGAGTTGTGGGCTGCAGTGCCCAAGGAAGCGGCGCCCAAGGTGGTCGAAGCGCCGCCGCCCCCTGAGCCCGCGCCAATCCCTAAGTTTTTACCCAAAGTCACGCTTCCGCCACCTCCACCGCCGCCTCCAACGCCGTCCGCGGTCGAGGCAGAGACGGCCAAGGCCGACATCGTCCTGGCCCAGGAGAAAGAGCGCAAGCGACAGGTGCAGTTGAAGGCCGTGGAACGCCAGGAGAAACTGAAAAAGGAAAAATTGGAGAAGGAAGCAGCCGCGCTAGAGAAGAAACGCCAGCTCGCAGAAGCCAAGCAGGAAGCCCAGCGCGCTGAGGCGCTGCGACAGGACCAAATGAAGCGCGCCCTGGCCCAGTCGCGTGCCACCGGCGCAACCGGCGCGGCCGTCACCCCCCCACCTGTAACGCCTAAGCCAGCTGTGACACCGCCAGCCGTAACGCCTACCCCGGCTGTGACACCTCCAGTTGTGACGCCTAAGCCAGCTGTGACACCTCCAGCTGTAACGCCTGCCCCGGTTGTAACGCCTGCCCCGGTTGTGACACCTGCCCCGGCTGTGACGACCGTCAAGCCAAGTCCTACCCCGGCTACCGTACCCGCACCCGCACCGGTCATTCCTGGCGCCACTGGCGCTCCGACTGCTACCGGCACTGCGGCGCAAGCTGCCGGTCCGTCGGGAAGCTATGCAGGCAAGATCGTTAAACTCATACGTGACGGGACCTTTTACCCCGATTCGATCTCAGGCAGGCCGCCACGGGTAGTGGTTTTTATCAGGGTCGATACTGACGGCCAAATATTGTCTCGGCGGATCACAGATCCCAGCGGAAACGGAGCTTGGGATGAAGCCGTGCTGAAGGCCATCGACAGGTTGGAGTCTCTACCCAAAGACATCAGTGGCAGCATACCAGTGCTGTTGATTAACGAGGGCGTTCAGCTAACCGTAAGTTATTAATTGCCTCTGCCTCTCATCATCGAGTGGATATCTACTTATGGGGCAAGTTGGAGGCCGAAGTAATTACTGGATCGTTTGAACCAACCCCACCGAAAGATGCTGAAAGTGAGCATCGGCCGTCAGAATGGACACCCCATGCCGCTTCGCCACCGCTGCGATGATGGCGTCTGACAAAGGCAGTGTGATGCCGCTCAAGCGCAAGGCCTGCAAGGCCCTACCTGCACTATGCCAGTCGTCGGGAAGCACAGGCACACATTCCACGTTGGCAAATAGAAATTCAAGTTGCTGCCTTTCTTTTTGGCCCTTAGCACCCTGCAATAGCTCAGCGATCACAACGCCGCACAGTAGCGCGGTATCGTCAGACAGTGCCCTCGCGACTGCATCGCCCAAGACTCCGCCACGGCTGCGCAAAAAATCGATCCAGGCACTGGTGTCAATGAGG
>CAXNFT010000282.1:0-3465 GCA_964201255.1 Rhodoferax sp. | reverse complement strand
ACACGGATACCAGCCATCGCCGCAATGATCATGGTGGCGGCCACCGTGGTCGCACCAGTTTGGTTGGTAGCCACGATAAAGGGCAGATCACGGCGGCTGACTTTTGCCACGGTAGGTCCGGCACGGCCCAGTGCCTCTATTTGCGCGGCATTGAGACCGGCAGTCAAGCGGCCATCAATCACAGCGATGGTGGCCGGCAGGGCACCGTTGCTGCGGACCTCTGCTTCAACCCGCAATGCCGTGGCCACGTTTTGCGGATAAGGCATCCCATGAGAAATGATGGTGGACTCCAGGGCCACCACAGGCTGCCCCTGCTGAAGGGCTAGGCGAACTTCAGGGGCGATATCAAGGTACTTCATCAGTTGAGGTGTCATGGTTGATTGGGCTGCCGATCACCACCTCGCCAGCCTGCGTCGCCCAGATGGGCCCGCAATGCCGCTATCGCCAAATGAGGCGAGTTGGCATGCGGGCTTGCCAAGGTAATTTCCGCACAAGCCATGGCGCCCTGCACGGCTTGTGGCAAGGGCAGTCCTTCGGAGCAGCACAGGACCAGGCCCGCCAACAAGGCATCGCCCGCCCCGGACGTGTTAACGACAGCTACTTTGTGCGCCGGCCGGTGTCCAGTTTGTCCGTCGGCATCGCACCAGGCGACGCCATCACCACCGAGGCTTACCACCACCTGCTTGACGCCCGCCCGGTGCAGCAACAATGCGGCAAGGCAGGCCTGGCCAGTGGTCTCAACTTGCATGCCGCTCAGTACAGACGCTTCACGCTGGTTGACCTTGAGGAGTTGCAATCTGGACAACCAGGGCCGCACCTTTTCACATTTGACAACCGACACCGCATCCACAAAGATCGGGATGTTGGGGGACTGAAGCAACCAAGCCAGCGTTGGTGGCGTCAGATTGCAGTCCAGCACCATCATCTGCGCTTGCTTTAATTCGCTGAGTTTTTCTTGCAGCACTTCCGGCGTTAGCTTGTTCAGCAAGCCCATGTCATTCACAGCAGCGAGCATGTCGCCGTCGGACCCATGCCATGCCAGGTAGCTTGCGCTGCTGGACCCGGCCCAGACACTCACACCTGACACGTTCACACCAGCTTGTTGCGTGGCAGCCAGCAGGGCTTGCCCAAACACATCGTCGCCGACCACGCTGAACAGTTGTGTCGCCAGGCCTAGCCGCGCCAGGTTCTCAGCCACGTTGCGCCCCACCCCGCCGGGTGCACAAAGTATGCTGCCGGGGTTCGAGTCCGATGGGGCCAAACCCATCGAGGTGTGCACCAGGATGTCCATGTTTGCAGCACCTACCACGGCTACGCGGCGGGGCGCGGGCGCAAGGGCTCCAGGATTTAAACCGGAAATGACAGACATCTTTTTTGTCAGGTGAGCGATCAGTTGGCGGCGAGCGGCTCTATAAGGCTGGACTGAGTATCGCATCTTGGTAGGGATGCGATACTGAGCCGGGTGCGCTGATCAGCGCAGAGATCTCACCTTCAGCGGGCCAGCCCGCACACATGCATTCATCGATGGAGTACGGGCTGATGGAACCGGTGGCAGTCACATTGGACGACAAGTACACGCGCCTGAGCGGCCGGGTCTACCTGTCAGGCACGCAGGCCTTGGTCCGCCTGCCACTCATGCAGCAAGCCCGTGACCGTGCCGCTGGCCTGAAGACGGGGGGCTTCATCTCCGGTTACCGGGGTTCCCCACTGGGCGGCTACGACCGAGCCCTGTGGCGCGCGCAGTCGCTGCTGCTTGAGAACAACATCCACTTCCAACCCGGGCTCAACGAGGATTTGGCAGCCACATCGGTCTGGGGCAGCCAGCAATCTCATCTGTTCCCGGGACCGACAGTCGACGGTGTGTTCAGCATCTGGTATGGCAAGGGCCCGGGCGTGGACCGCAGTGCCGACGTGCTCAAACACGGCAACTCAGCCGGCAGTTCGCGCCATGGGGGTGTACTCGTGGTCGCCGGCGATGACCATGGTGCGCAGTCCTCAACGCTGGCACACCAGAGCGAGCAGATTTTTTCGGCTGCAATGATCCCGGTACTCAACCCGGCGACGGTGCAGGACTATCTGGATTACGGCCTGTACGGTTTTGCGTTGTCTCGGTTCAGCGGTTGCTGGGTCGGCTTCAAAGCCATCACAGAAACGGTTGAAAGTTCGGCGTCTGTTGATGTCGGGCTTGACCGACTGAGCTTTGTGGAGCCGGATTTCGATGGTCCCGTCGATGGCCTCTCCATCCGCTGGCCAGACGCGCCGCTGGACCAGGAGCGCAGGCTGCATGGTCCCAAGATGCGGGCCGTGGCCGCATTCACCCGTGCCAATCCGATCGACCAAACCGTATTGACCTCAACTCAACCGCGTCTGGGCATCGTAGCGACTGGCAAAGCCTACCTTGACGTGCGCCAGGCACTGGAACGCTTGGGCATTGATCAGGATCGCGCCGAAGCATTGGGCGTCTGTTTGTACAAAGTGGGGATGACTTGGCCCCTGGAGGCAGAAGGTGCCTTGAAGTTTGCGCGCGACCTGCAAGAAGTGTTGGTGGTGGAAGAAAAGCGCGCGCTGATTGAAGACCAGTTGGTCCGCATTCTTTACCATGCGCAAACCGCACATCGCCCGCGCGTGGTGGGCAAGACAGACGAACGCGGCCGGCCACTGCTGCCGAGTGACGGTGAGATAACGCCCATGATGGTCGCCCGGGTGATCGTCGCTCGGCTGGACGCCTTGCGTGGTGCGGCAACAGGCTTGCGCCAGCATTTGGTGCAAGCCGAGGCGCAGGCGCATTCGATTGGCAGCTGCGGGCTGACGACCCAACGCACGCCATTTTTCTGCTCAGGCTGCCCGCACAACACATCAACCCAATTGCCCGAAGGAAGCCGTGGCTTGGCCGGCATTGGCTGTCATGGCATGGTCCAAATGCTGCCGAAGCGAAATACCATCACCATCACGCAGATGGGGGGTGAGGGGGCGACCTGGATCGGCTTGGCCCCGTTTACCTCGCAACGTCATGTCTTCCAGAATCTGGGCGACGGCACCTACCAGCACAGCGGTCTGCTGGCCATCAGGGCTGCCGCAGCCGCGGGTGTGAACATCACCTATAAGATTCTTTACAACGCTGCAGTCGCCATGACCGGCGGGCAGGCGATCGAAGGTGGCCCGAGCGTTGTTGACATTACCCGGCAGGTGAGGGCAGAGGGTGCAAAAAAAGTGGTTGTTGTGACCGACGACCCGGACAAATACCCCAGCGACGTCGGATTCGCACCAGATGTCGGCATCTACCACCGCAAGGACCTCGATCGGGTCCAGCGGGAGCTGCGTGAGATACCCGGACTGACGGTGCTGGTCTACGACCAGGGCTGCGCGGCCGAAAAGCGGCGCACGCGCAAACAGGTGTCAGACGCCATGTCCAAGCGTCATGTGGTGATCAACGCTGCGGTTTGCGAAGGCTGTGGCGATTGTTCA
>CAXNFT010000281.1:0-3481 GCA_964201255.1 Rhodoferax sp. | reverse complement strand
CAAACCTGGATGTGCCTGA
Source organism: Rhodoferax sp. (assembly GCA_964201255.1). Classification (GTDB taxonomy): domain Bacteria; phylum Pseudomonadota; class Gammaproteobacteria; order Burkholderiales; family Burkholderiaceae_C; genus Rhodoferax. Next base: position 3,462 of record CAXNFT010000281.1, on the reverse strand, counting down.
TTTGCGGCTGGATCTACGACGAGGCGTTGGGTGATCCCGATACTGGCATTGCTCCGGGCACCCGGTGGGCCGACGTGCCGCTGAACTGGACCTGTCCCGAGTGCGCTGCTCGCAAGGAAGATTTCGAACTGGTCCAGATCTGACTCCGCCAGGGACTGCGCCAAGCTGCTCGCCTTTGCCATGCCGGTCATGTCCTCCGCCCATCCCGGCGCCGTTGATTATGGTCCTCAGACCCGTGCCCGCATGGACGCCCTGGTCCTCAACATCATTCGTTCGGCCGATGCCAGCGCTGCAGCCGGCCTGCGTGACCTGAGCCTGGGTCTGGCCGATACCGAGCAGCGGGCCCCTGAGCGGTATTTTTGGTCCGTTTGCGCGACGTTTTTCGAAGCCCTGGCGACGGGCCTGAGTGCGCTGGATGTCGCCAACAAGCGACTGGCAGCGCAAACCCTGCGCGTGTACATGCAGTTGGCGCGAGGCGAGACCCCACCGTGGGACGAGCTCTTGCCCCCATTGCTGGCCGCCTGCGCCGGGCGAGCTCCCGCCGCTGGCCAGGCGACGCCCACCACCGAGGCACTGGCCTCAGAGCCCTTGCGGCTGCTGTCGGGTGGTGACGCTGCTGATGCCCATGACCGGGTGCGGGTGATTGGCGAGCTGCGGGTGGACATCGCGGCCTACAACCTGTTTCTGAACGACGCCGATGAACTGTCGCGGCAGCTCTTGTTGGACCTCACGGAGTGGACATTGGAGCCGCATCGGGCGGTGCTGGACCGCACCATTGCTTTGGCCCATGGTCTGGCGGAGGCGGCCCGGCAGATCGGGTTTGCTGACCTGGCTGGTTTTGCCGCGTCCCTGGCCCAGGTCCTGCGCCATGTGCAGCCGGGCTTTCCCCTGGTGACTGAGGACGGTGAGCTGTTTCTGGCCGCAGCGGAAGCGGTGCGGCGCCTTTTGCATCAATTTGCTGCGGGCTTCCTCAAGCAGCCCGAGCCGGCCATGGTCCAGGCCCTGGCCCAGCGTCAGATCAGGCCAGCCTCGCCGCATCTGGGCAAAGAATGGAGCGCCCTGTTGTCGACCCTGGGCAGCGCCCTGCGCCAATGGACAGCGCGACCGGACAACCGCAGTGCCGGCCTGGAGGTGATCCGTATCGTGGCCCAGGTCCAGGCACTGGCACGCCAGCTCGGCAACCAGGCCTTGCTGATGGCCGCCAATCAAATGACCGAGCATGCGCGGGTCCTGGGCGAGGGTGATTTGGCGCCCGGGCTGGCGGCCCAGCTCCGGGCTGATGCGCAGCGCCTTCAGGTGGCGGGCAACGCTTTTTTCACCACGGCGTAGCGCGCCAGCGTCCGCTCCCGTGCCTCGTCGTGCGCCACCACCGGTGCCGGGTAATCAAGCCCAAGTTGCACACCGGCCATTTGTAGCTCCAGGGGCTTGGCGGTCCATGGCGCATGCAATACCTTGGTTGGCAGCTGGGCCAGCTGCGGCAAATAGCGTCGTATGAACTTGCCTTCGGGGTCAAACCGCTCGCTCTGGCTGACCGGGTTGAAGATCCGGAAGTAGGGCTGGGCGTCGCAGCCGCTGGAGCTGACCCACTGCCAGCCACCGTTGTTGGCCGACAGGTCAAAGTCATTGAGGTGGGTGGCGAAATATCGCTCTCCCCAGCGCCAGTCAATGCCCAGGTCTTTCACCAAGAAACTGCCCACCACCATGCGCAGTCGGTTGTGCATGTAGCCGGTCTGGTTGATTTGCGCCATCGCCGCGTCCACCAGCGGGTAGCCGGTGCGGCCCTCGCACCAGGCGGCAAACAATGCCTTCGCCCGTTCGCCTTTTTCCCAGGCGATGGCGTCATAGGTCGGCTTGAAGGCGCCTTGCGCCACGTGCGGGAAATTGGCCAGAATTTGCGCGTAGAAGTCACGCCAGATCAGCTCACCCAGCCAAACTGCAGCGCCACGGCTGCCTTGGCGCTGGCGCGGCAGCGCCATTGAGGCGAGCTCGCGCACCGAAATGGTGCCAAAACGCAGGTGCACACTCAGGTAGCTTGGCCCTTTGACGGCCGGGAAATCACGGGTTTCGTCGTAGGCATCAATCCGGTCCAAGAAGTCAGCTAGCAGGGCCTGTGCACCCGAGCTGCCGGTGGGAATCTTGAGATCCCGCAAATTGCTGGTCGCAAAGCCCAGGTCAGCCAGGGTGGGCACCGGCTGTTGCAGGCCAGCCGGCCGTGGTGCCAGCGCCGAGGCCAGAGGTGCCGGGTCGTGCTGGCGCAGATGCCCGGGTGTGACGCTGGCCAGCCAGTTGTTCTTATAGGGCGTGAAGACGCCGTAGGGTGCGCCGGCCTGGGTCAGTATCTCGCGTCGCTCAAACACCACATGGTCCTTGCAGGTCTGCAGCAGCACGCCAAGCTCGGCCAGGGCGCCGCGAACCCGGGCGTCCCGAGCCAGTGATTGCGGTTCGTCGTCGTGTGCCGCAAACACCGCCTGTACCTGCAGGGTTTTGGCCAAGGCCAGCAATTCGGTGCCAGCCCTGCCGTGGCGCACGATCAGGCCCGCGCCCGGTTGTGCTGCGAGTTGGCGCAGGTCGGTGTCGAGCTCACACAGCGACTCACGAATGAATTCGACCCGCCGGTCCACACGCGGGAGTGGGTCGAGAATGTCTCGGTCAAATACAAACACGCAGTGCACCTGACGGCAGGCCTGCAGCGCCAGGCACAGTGCGGCGTTGTCGCTCACCCGCAGATCGCGACGGAACCACATCAATCCGGTATCAAATCGTTTGCCCATGTTCACCGCTAAAATTGTTGTATGCGCGGAGATTTTGCCCTGACCAACCTGACCAACCATTTCCTGATCGCCATGCCAGGTCTGCAGGATGCGGTATTTGCCCGAAGTGTGGTCTACCTCTGTGAGCACAACGAGCGTGGCGCGCTTGGCCTGGTGATCAACAAACCCTGCGACATTGACATGCGCCGGCTGTTTGAAAAAGTCGACCTGCCGCTGCACCGTGATGATTTGTCTGCGGCTCCGGTGTTCCAGGGTGGGCCCGTACAGACCGAGCGTGGTTTTGTGCTGCATGAGTCTATTTTTGGTGCCGCCGACCAACCCATTGCGCCGGTGTACGCCTCCACCATGAGCATTCCGGGCGGCCTGGAGATGACCACGTCCAAAGACGTTCTGGAGGCCATCTCCACCGGCGCCGGGCCACGCCGTGTGCTGGTGTCGCTGGGTTACTCGGCCTGGGGCGAAGGGCAACTTGAGTCTGAGCTGTCAGACAACAGCTGGCTGACCGTGGCAGCGAGCCCCAGCGTGATTTTTGACACGCCGGTGGCCGAGCGTTACGACCGTGCCCTGAAACTGCTCGGGCTGGAAGCCTGGATGCTCTCGCCCGACGTGGGCCACGCATGAGTGAGGCCACGGCACTGGCCCGGCCAGTGGTGGTGGCCGCGGCCTTGCAAACTTTTTTGGGCGTGGACTT
>CAXNFT010000280.1:0-3485 GCA_964201255.1 Rhodoferax sp. | reverse complement strand
AGCCGCCCGCCCACCACCACGCCCATCACGCCCAGGAACAAAATGTCCTCCACGTCTTGCCGCGACCAGGCCAGCTTCCCGGTGAGCGAGGCAAACGGCTGGTGCCGCAGCCGGCGCAGACCCAAAGCCATGAACAGACCGAAAGCCGCCAGATAGGTCAGGCCATACCAGTGCACGGCCAGCGGGCCCAGCTGGAGCGCGACCGGGTTGATGGAGGGATGCAGCAACATGACCCCATTGTGCCTGCGTTCGCGGCCGCCTGAGGCTTGTGCCAGACGCGTGACGGACCCAAGGCCGAGGGCTAAAATCCTGCCACCTCAACCGTCCGACCCCCTACAGCCATGAGCGATTCAAAAGTTATCCCGGTGCATGCCATCAACTCGCGCAGCAAGAACATCACCGAGGGCAAGTCCCGCGCGCCGAATCGCTCCATGTACTACGCCATGGGCTATGAAGCCGACGACTTCAAGAAACCCATGGTTGGCGTGGCCAACGGCCACAGCACCATCACGCCCTGCAATTCAGGCCTGCAAAAGCTGGCTGATGCCGCGATTGCCGGCATTGAAGAGGCCGGCGGCAACGCTCAGGTGTTTGGCACACCCACCATTTCGGACGGCATGGCCATGGGGACCGAGGGCATGAAGTACTCGCTGGTCAGCCGCGAAGTCATCTCCGATTGCATCGAAACCTGCGTTCAAGGTCAATGGATGGACGGTGTGGTGGTGGTGGGCGGCTGCGACAAGAACATGCCGGGCGGCCTGATGGGCATGCTGCGGGCCAATGTGCCGGCCATTTACGTCTACGGCGGCACCATCCTGCCGGGGCACTACCAGGGCCGAGACTTGAACATCGTCAGTGTGTTTGAGGCGGTGGGCGAAAACGCCGCCGGTCGCCTCAGCGATACGGACCTGCTGGAGATCGAACGCCGGGCGATCCCGGGCACCGGTTCTTGCGGCGGCATGTACACCGCCAACACCATGTCCTCGTCCTTTGAGGCGCTGGGCATCTCGCTGCCCTACTCCAGCACCATGGCCAACCCGCACGACGAAAAACTCAACTCGGCCCGGGAGTCGGCCAAGGTGCTGGTGGAAGCCATCAAGAAAGACATCAAGCCCCGCGACATCGTGACCCGCAAGTCGATCGAGAACGCAGTCGCTGTGATCATGGCAACCGGCGGCTCCACCAACGCCGTGCTGCACTTCCTGGCGATCGCCCACGCCGCCGAGGTCGAATGGACGATTGACGACTTTGAGCGTCTGCGCGTGAAAACCCCCGTGTTGTGCGACCTCAAGCCCAGCGGCAAGTACCTGGCGGTGGACCTGCACCGTGCCGGCGGCATCCCCCAGGTGATGAAAACCCTGCTGGCGGCAGGCCTGCTGCACGGCGACTGCCTGACCATCACTGGCCAGACCATTGCCGACGTGCTCAAGGACATTCCGGATGCCCCTCGCGCTGACCAGGACGTGATCCGCCCCATCAGCAACCCGATGTACGCGCAGGGGCACTTGGCCATCCTCAAGGGCAATCTGTCTCCAGAGGGCAGCGTCGCCAAGATCACAGGCCTCAAGAAACCAGTCATGACCGGACCGGCCCGCGTGTTCGAGGACGAGCAGTCGGCTCTGGCCGCCATCCTGGCCAACAAAATCGTGCCGGGTGATGTGATGGTCTTGCGTTACCTGGGCCCCAAGGGTGGCCCGGGGATGCCCGAGATGCTGGCGCCGACCGGTGCGCTGGTGGGTCAGGGCCTGGGCGAGTCGGTGGGGCTGATCACCGACGGCCGTTTTTCCGGTGGAACCTGGGGCATGGTGGTGGGCCACGTGGCCCCTGAAGCGGCGGTGGGCGGCACGATTGCCTTCATTGAGGAGGGGGACTCCATCACCATTGACTCGCACCAGTTGCTGCTGCAACTCAATGTCAGCGACGATGTGATTGCCAGCCGCCGTGCTGCGTGGACAGCACCGGCGCCCCGTTATACACGCGGTGTGCAAGCCAAGTTTGCCTTTAATGCCTCAACAGCCAGCAAAGGTGCCGTGCTGGACAACTACTGAGCCGTGACGCCCACAGCCCTTGTCGTCTCTGGCTCACACAACGACTCCTACAATTCGGTCAGCCCATTGAAATCAACAGTGAAAGGAAAATCTATGTTTCGTCGAGACCTGTGTCTTTTGGTTACCGTTGTCCTTATGTCTGGCTCAGCACTGGCAGACCAGGCCCTGGCTGCGGCCAAGAACTGCATGGCCTGCCATGCCATTGACAAAAAACTGGTGGGGCCCTCCTACAAGGAAGTCGCCAAAAAGTACACAGGTCAGAAAGACGCTGTGGACAAACTCGCGATCAAAATCATCAAGGGCGGCTCCGGCGTGTGGGGCGCCATCCCAATGCCTGCCAACCCCCAGGTGAATGAGGCCGACGCCAAAAAAATCGCCGGCTGGGTGATGGGCCTTTAAATCCGCTCAGCCCGTTCGGTGCGGGCGGCAGATCAGTAGGTCAGCAGGTCAGTACGCTTGGCCGAGCTGACTCAAAATCGCCGGATTTTCCAGCGTGGACGTATCCTGTGTGATGGTCTCGCCCTTGGCGAGCGAGCGCAGCAGGCGGCGCATGATCTTGCCCGAGCGGGTCTTGGGCAGGTTCTCGCCAAAGCGGATGTCCTTCGGCTTGGCAATCGGGCCAATTTCTTTGGCGACCCAATCGCGCAACTGCTTGGCGATGAGTTTGGCCTCGTCGCCAGTGGGCATAGGGCGTTTCAGAACCACAAAAGCACAGATCGCCTCGCCCGTCAGGTCATCGGGGCGGCCGACAACCGCGGCCTCAGCCACCAGATCAGTTTTGGCCACCAGCGCCGATTCAATTTCCATGGTGCCCATGCGGTGCCCCGACACATTCAGAACATCATCAATTCGCCCGGTAATGCGGAAATAGCCCCGGTCAACACTGCGTACCGCACCGTCACCGGCAAGGTACAAGCGGCCGCCCATTTCTTCCGGGAAATAGCTCTTCTTGAATCGCTCGGGGTCATTCCAGATGGTGCGGATCATCGAGGGCCAAGGACGCCTGATGACCAGCAAGCCGCCTGACCCATTGGGCACATCCCGGCCGGCCTCGTCGACGATGGCCGCCATGATGCCCGGCAAGGGCAAGGTACAACTACCCGGCACCAGCGGGGTGGCGCCTGGCAGCGGCGTGATCATGTGGCCACCGGTTTCGGTCTGCCAAAAGGTGTCCACAATCGGGCAACGCTCGCCACCCACATGTTTGTAGTACCACATCCAGGCCTCGGGGTTGATGGGCTCGCCAACAGAACCCAGAATACGCAGCGAGCTCAGGTCGGACCGGGCTGGGTGCACTTTCTCGTCCGCCTCGGCCGCCTTGATCAGGGAGCGAATGGCCGTGGGCGCGGTGTAGAAGATGCTGCACTTGTGGCGCGCTATCGTCTGCCAGAAGCGCCCGGCATTGGGGTAGGTCGGCACGCCCTCAAAAATGATCTG
>CAXNFT010000279.1:0-3490 GCA_964201255.1 Rhodoferax sp. | reverse complement strand
CCCGGGTCGCTCCAGGCCTCAACCGGGGCCAGGCGGGGTAGTGGTTGCGGCATCAGGCCGGTGACCGGGTTAGCCGCCACAGCCTGGGTCAGCATGTCTTCGGGCAGCACCACCACCACCGGGCCGGGGCGGCCGTTCATGGCGGTGGAAAAGGCACGGGCCACGTATTCCGGGATGCGGCGCACGTCGTCAATTCGCTCGACCCGTTTGGCAAATCCCTTGGTGCTGGGGCCAAAAAAACTCAGGTAATCCACCTCCTGAAAGGCCTCGCGGTCCCGTGTGTCGCTCGCTACGTCGCCGACAAACAGCACCATGGGCGTAGAGTCTTGGAACGCGGTGTGCACACCGATCGAGGCGTTGGTGGCGCCCGGGCCGCGAGTCACAAAACACACGCCAGGCCGGCCCGTCAATTTGCCATGGGCCTCGGCCATGAAGGCGGCACCGCCCTCCTGCCGGTTGATGATGAAGCGTATATGGTCGGCGTGGCGGTGAAAGCCGTCCAGCACGGCCAGGTAGCTCTCGCCAGGCACACCAAACGCATGCGTGACGCCCTGTGCCACCAGGCACTCGACCAACAAGTGGCCGCCGATTGTTTGACTGTTCATGGGCGGATTATGACGATCTTCAGAAGCTTTCCTAATCTCCGTCATCAGGGGTCGCTGCTGTCGGTTTCGGGTTGGCGCGCGGGGCCGCGAGCGCAGCGCTTGGGTCGGGCGCCGGCCTCGCCAACACCAGACGGCTGGGCGATTTTGGCAACTGAGCCCGGGGTTTGGTGAAATTAACCGAAGTCAGCCTGCGCCTTGAGACTGTTGGCTGCAGCGGCCGTTTCTTCAACCAGAGCAGCGTTTTGCTGGGTCGCCTGATCCATCTGTGTGATCGCATTCACCACTTCGGTCATGGTGACGCCGGCACGGGCGACCTCGACCGCTGCATTGAGCGCCAGGATATTGGTCTGGAAACCGATGCCATCGATCACGCTGATGATGTCGGAAATCTTGCTTTTGTACCACCGTAGCACCCAGCTGCTCCATAGCAGCCGAGGTTTGCTCCAACGCGCTGGCTTGGCTTTCGGTTCGGGCAGACAGGTCATGGTTGCCTTGGGCGATCTCGGCAATCTCGTCCTCGCCACGGATTTGCGTGTCCACGGTGAGGTCACCGGAGGCGACTGCACTGGTCATAGTTGTCGCCTGGAGGATGGCGCGGGAGATACCGCGAATCATTAAATCAACCCCATGGCACCTACGCACCCCAGGCACCTTGGAGGCCCACTATCCAGCCATGCCAATGAATCAGGCCATGGTCGCCGTCCCCGGGCTTTGGCGGCCAACCGCCAATGCCGCAGCCACACTCAGCAGCAAGGTGCCGGCAGCACCCAGCAGAGTTGCAGCGTACCAACCCCGGTCCATGAACAGGCCAAAAACCATGGGCGACAGCGCAAAGCCGACGTCTAAGCCCGAGTACACCATGCCGTACACACGCCCGGTGGCCTCGCGCGGCGTCGCCCGCTTGATCATCATGTCGCGCGAGGGCCCGCCGATACCAACCGCCAGACCGGTGGCCGCCAGCACAACCATGGTGCCGGTGCCACCCAGCAGCCCTGTGCTGCACAGGGCCAGGCATAGGGCTGCCACCGTCATGGCAATCGCAACCACCCGGTCGCTGTGGGCGGCACGCCCGGCGACAAAGCCGCCCGCCAGCATGCCAGCCGCGCCACACAGCATGTAGGCCGTGAGCGTGAGCGTGGCCGCCTCGATGCTGACGCCGTGCACGGCTTTGAGGATGGAGGCAGAAAAGCTCTGGACCACCGCCAGCGTCATGGTCGACAGCAGAAAGAACCCAAAGCACCACCACACCACCGGAAGCTTCATGAAGGCCAATTTGTGTTCATCGGCCATGCCAGCCGGGCGCGCCACCGCCCGCGTGCTCAGCTTGTCACGGTGCAGCCAAAGCAGGGCCAAAATGGCCAGGTACATCAGGGCAGCAGCCAGGTAAGCGGTGCGCCAGTCAGAGAGCCGGGTCAGGCCGACCAGGAACAAGGGCGCTGCCGCCCAACCCAGGTTGCCGGTCAGGCCATGGGCGCTGAAAGCGTGACCCAACCTCGGCGCCGACACCCGCTGGTTCATGATGGTGAAGTCCACCGGGTGAAAAGTGGCATTGCCCAGACCGGCCAGAGCCGCCACCAACAGCAGCGCCGGGTAACCATTGGCCAGCGAGGCCGCCGCACAGGCCAGCGCCAGAATGGCCTGAGCCGCAAACAACAGGGGCCGCGCTCCAAGCCGGTCCACAGCAAAGCCAGCAGCGGCCTGACCGATGCCGGAGACGACAAAAAACACCGTCATCAGCAGGCCAACTTGCGAGTAGCTCAAGGAGAACTCGGCCATGAACACCGGGAACATCAGTGGCAGCAGCAGGTGCGAAAAGTGCGAACTGGCATGGGCTAGACCCACCAGCCCGACCACAGCCGCGTCCTGGCGAAACGGCACTGTTGGCGACAGTGACAGTGATGGATTGACGCTCACGGCGTTTTGAGCCCGAGCGGATCGGTCGACGAACCCTGGGTCAACAGCGGCCCCATCTTGAAAATGCCGCTCATGCGCAGCGCGGGCTCGCCGTCGGCCGTGACCAGCCCCTGGCCAAACAGCATGTTTCGGGTCGTACGCAAAATATCGGCCTGCCCCTGCACCCAGGCACCCAGCGGCGCCGGGCTCATGTAGTCAATTTGAAGGCTGATGGTGGGCAAAAAACGGCGCTCCAAGGTGGACTGGTACATGTTGGCGCAGGGCACCAGCATGTCGGCAAAAGTGGCCAGCATGCCGCCATGGCAGATCTTGAGCGGGTTGGTGTGCCGCACTTCCACGCGAAAGCCCAGCAACACGCGCTCGCCGGTCCAGCGCGCATACAAAGGCCCGTTATGCACCAGGAAGCCACCGCCGAGCGAGATGCGCCTAAAGCCGGCCGGAATGTCGTCGGGCAGAGGGACCCCAGAATTGTCAAACGGGTGGAAGGGGTCAGGTTGGCTCATGGGCAATTTTCGTCAGGCTGGAGACCTTGCACTATAAAGACATTGCTGGCCTCCGTGCCTATGCCGGGCGCCATCATTGTCCAGGTCGCGACATGGATCCGTGGCTGAGTGGGCGCGCCAGTCAAGGCGGCGCCGGGCCACGGGGCTACATTTGGCTATGGTGCTCCGGTCAAGGCGGCGCCGGGCCGAGCGACTGCGCTCGTGTCCCCCGAACACAGGCGCCCTGAGGGCCCCCGTGTCCTCCGCCTTAACCTCGCTCCGCCGCTCAGCCCGTCACCACCTTGACGACCCTCGCTTGCTAAGACTGTCGTCCCCGGCCTGACCGGGGATCCATGACTTCCTGGATTCCCGTACATGGACGCTCCCGGTATGCCAAGCTTTCAATTCATGACGGTTTGAAGGTAAAGATTGCACCCGTACATTCGGACTTTGAATGCGGCTTGCGCCGCTGTCCCTGATGGGATTCGC
>CAXNFT010000278.1:0-3492 GCA_964201255.1 Rhodoferax sp. | reverse complement strand
CCCGTAATGTAGCTGGCTCGGGGCGATGACAGGAAGGCCACCAGGTTGGCCAAGTCTTCCGGCTCACCGTAGCGGCCTGCAGGAATTTCGTTCTCGCACTGCCACTGTCGGTACTCCGGCGTGTAGTTGCGGTAGATCTGTTCGGAATGGATGCGCCCTGGCGGTATGCAATTCACCGTGATGCCATGCTTGCCCACCATGCGCGACAGTCCCTTGGCCCAGCTGTGCATACCGGCCTTCGCACAGAAGGCCCCGTTGATATGCTCAGGCTCGCTCTTGCCGGTGATGTTGATGATGCGGCCCCAACCCCTGGCGATCATCTGGTCGATCAGCACATCGCCAAGCTGGCGCGGGCGGTGAAAGTTCAAGGTGATGGCCTCCTGCCACTGGGCCTCGCTCACATGCAAATCCTTGAAGCTGCGCGAGCCGCCAGCGTTGTTGACCAGGATGTCCACCTGGCCCAGGCCCGCCATCGCAGCGTCGGCAATCCGTTTGGCGGCATCTTCGGCGTACATGTCCTGCTCGATCAGCACCGGCGCGGGCGCGCCCAGCGCCACCAGCTCATCAGCCACTTCGCGCAGCTTGTCCATGCGGCGTGCGGTGATCGCCAGGCGCACGCCCTCAGCGGCCAGCGCCAGGGCAATGCCCCGGCCAATGCCGACACTGGCACCAGTGACCAGTGCGGTCTTATCCTTGAGTTGCAGGTCCATATCGTCTCCTTTGTGCTTTAGGCCCCTACCCTAATGTAGATGGACTTGACCCAGCGAGAGAGTCGATCGGTACAGCCCGCGTCCCAAAAATAGCGCTGCCCACCCGGACCATGGTACTGCCGGCGTGGATGGCGGCCTCCAGATCGGCACTCATGCCCATGGACAAGGTGTCAAGCGCCAAACCGCTCACATTCAAGGCATCAAACAGGGCTCTAACCCGCATGAATACTTGTGTTTCTGCTACAAAATCAGAAGCAGGTTCGGGGATACTCATCAGGCCGCGCAAGCGCAGCCGGGGCAGCGCCGCCACCTGCAGCGCCAACGCTAGCGCCTCCTGCGGCAGCACCCCCGACTTGGTGGGGCCGCCATCGATATTGACCTGGATCCAAACCTGCAGCGGCGCCAAACCGGCTGGCCGCTGCTCGCTCAGGCGCTCGGCGATTTTGAGCCGGTCTACCGTCTGGACCCAGTCAAAGTGCTCGGCGACCAAGCGGGTCTTATTGCTCTGGATTGGACCGATGCAGTGCCATTGCAGCGGCGCACGGGCGACGTCAAGCGGTTGTCGCAATGCTGTGATTTTTTGCACTGCCTCCTGAATGTAATTTTCGCCAAAAGCGGTCTGCCCGACGGCCCAGGCAGACCGCACTGCCTCGGGGCCGAATGTCTTGGACACCGACAGCAGACTAACCGTGTCCGGGTCACGCCCCGCAGCCTGACAGGCCGCCTCTATTCGGGTGTGAACTTGCTGCAAATTGAACTGAATCGTCGTCATAATTGTCCCAAGCGTAACAAACCTTCAGGATGGCCGTGGATATCACCCAATTGCTGGCATTCAGTGTGAAGAACAAGGCCTCAGACCTGCATTTGTCAGCGGGCCTGCCGCCCATGATCCGGGTACACGGCGATGTGCGCCGCCTGAATGTGGAGCCGCTGGACCACAAACAGGTGCACGCCATGGTGTACGACATCATGAACGATGGCCAACGCAAGGCCTATGAAGAATTCCTGGAAATCGACTTTTCCTTCGAGATCGATGGCTTGGCGCGTTTTCGGGTCAACGCCTTCAACCACAACCGTGGCGCGGGGGCGGTACTGCGCACCATACCCAGCAAGATTCTGTCGCTGGAACAGCTCAACGCACCCAAGATCTTCGCCGAACTTGCGCTCAAGCCACGCGGCCTGGTGCTGGTGACGGGGCCCACTGGCTCAGGCAAGTCGACCACACTGGCGGCCATGGTCAATTACCTCAATGAGAACGAATACGGCCACATCCTGACGGTAGAAGACCCGATCGAATTCGTGCATGAATCCAAAAAATGCCTGATCAATCAGCGGGAGGTTGGACCGCACACCCTGAGCTTTGCCTCGGCACTGCGTTCGGCGCTACGTGAAGACCCGGACGCTATCCTGGTGGGCGAGATGCGTGACCTCGAGACCATCCGGCTGGCCATGACCGCCGCCGAAACCGGTCACCTGGTGTTTGGCACGCTGCACACCTCGAGCGCGGCCAAGACCATCGACCGGATCATTGACGTGTTCCCTGCCGAAGAAAAAGAAATGGTTCGGGCCATGCTGTCGGAGTCGCTGCAGGCGGTTATCTCGCAGACGCAGTGCAAGACCAAGGACGGCCAGGGCCGGGTGGCAGCGCACGAGATCATGCTGGGCACCAACGCCATTCGCAACTTGATCCGCGAAGCCAAAATCGCGCAGATGTACTCCAGCATCCAGACTGGCAACAGCGTGGGCATGCAAACGCTGGACCAGAACCTGACCGATCTGGTCAAACGCAATGTGATCAGTGCCGCCGAGGCGCGGACCAAGGCCAAAATTCCGGAAAACTTCCCCGGTTAAAACGCGGCGAACATCAACACCCTTATGAAGAATTTTTTCAACCATCTGTTACAGAAAATCGGCCGGGAGGAGCCGTCGCAACCCGATGACTCCAGACTGTTTGATGCCAACATCAACGGGCCGGGGTCCGGAAGCCGTGCAGTGCCCTGGTCTATCCGGGCGAGGCAGATCGGCGCTTCAGCGCTGGATGCAGACGCCGGCATGCGGCAATTGCAGGTGCTCTGGAGTGATGACAAACAGATGAAGCAAGTTCCCGATCAGACCGTCGCCCGATTGAGAAGATACTTGCATTTCGCCCAAGTCCCAGCCGGGCAGGAATTCATCCATCAGGACGAACATGGCAACTTCCTGGTTATCTTACTCAAAGGTCAGGTTTCGGTGGATCGGAACCAAACCTGGGGAGAACGACTGCGCCTGTCCGAGGCCGGCCCTGGAGAAATGCTGGGGGAAATGTCGCTGCTTGACCAAGGACTGCGCTTTTCCGCCTGCATCACAGTGACGAAGTGCGATGTAGCGGTGCTGACCACCGACGCCATGAACGAGATGATGGCAGAAGATGCCTACTTGGTCGCATGCCTGATGACCGTCTTGGCCCGCAAGATATCACTGCGCTTGCGGGTGGTCGGTGCACGCCTGAGCGAACGAAGCTAAACAGTTCGAGCTCTGCCATCATGGAATCTAACCAAGCCGGCCAGTTTGTTGGAGAATTGCTGAAGCTGATGCTGAGCCGAAAAAGCAGCGACCTGTTTATCACGGCGGGTTTTCCGCCCTCCATGAAGATCGACGGCAAGTTGACCAAAATGTCCCCGGACCGGTTGTCCGGCGAGCAGACGGCTGAGCTGGTACGCTCCATCATGAGCGGACGCCAGGCCGCCGAGTTTGAGGCTACCAAGGAATGTAACTTTGCGGTCTCGCCAGAAGGCATCGGCCG
>CAXNFT010000277.1:0-3495 GCA_964201255.1 Rhodoferax sp. | reverse complement strand
GCATGCGGGTGCTGCAGTTTGCCTTTGGCGACGACCAAGACGCTAGTTCTCGCTACCTGCCGCACCATTACAGCGCCGACAGCGTGGTCTATACCGGTACCCATGACAACGACACCACTGAGGGCTGGTGGCACACCCTGTCAGACCCGTCGCGCCAGCATGTGCGCGACTACCTAGGCTGCGACGGGCAAGACATGGCCTGGGCGCTGATTCGCGCCGCCTGTGCCAGCGTGGCCGACATGGCCATCTACCCGATGCAGGATGTGCTGGGCTTGGATGGCACCCACCGCATGAACCAGCCCGGCGTGGGCGAAGGCAATTGGGTCTGGCGCTTTCAGTGGGCCCAGGTCGGCCCCGAGCCAGCACAGCGGCTGTACCGCCTGGCGCGTCTGTACGACCGGCTGCCCCGGCCGCCTGGGGAGTCTCATGCTGCAGCCTGACGATATTGAGGCCCTGATGGGCGCCAGGCATCCCGACCCCTGCGCCGTGCTCGGCATGCAGCAGCGCGAAGGTGCCCTTTGGGTGCATGCGCTGCTGCCGGGTGCCCTGCGCGTGGATGTGCTCGACCGTGCCAGTGGGCGTTGTGTGGCAGGCCTGCAGCGGCTGGCCGGCAGCGAGGTGTTTGGCGCCCGGCTGGCCCGGCGGAGCCAGCCCTTTGATTACCTGTTGCGTGTGCAGTGGCCGACGGCGCCCGCGCAGCTGCCCCCGGCACCGCAGCGGGTGGAAGACCCTTACCGCTTCGGCCTGGTGCTGGGCGAGCTTGATGCCTGGCTGCTGGCCGAGGGCACACACCGCCGCCCGCACCAGTGCCTCGGTGCCCACCCGCGTGAACTTCAGGGTGTGGCGGGTGTTAGCTTCGCTGTCTGGGCCCCGAATGCGCAGCGCGTGTCGGTGGTGGGGCCGTTCAACAGCTGGGACGGCCGCCGTCACCCGATGCGCTTGCGCCGCGAGTGCGGCATCTGGGAGCTGTTTGTGCCCGGCCTGGGGCTGGGCGAATGCTATAAGTTTGAAGTCCGCACGCCGCAGGGCGAACTGCTGCTCAAGGCCGACCCCTTCGCCTTTTTCAGCGAACTGCGGCCCGGCACTGCCAGCATCGTGCAGGGCCTGCCGCCGGTGCGTCCCATGCGGCCGGAGCGGGCAAAAGCAAACGGCTTCGACCAGCCGATCAGCATCTACGAGGTGCACCTGGGGTCCTGGCGCAAGGCCGAGGGCTGGCGTTGGCTCAGTTACCGCGAGCTGGCCGACACCCTGGTGCCCTATGCGCGCGAGATGGGTTTCACCCACCTGGAGCTGATGCCGGTCAGCGAGCACCCCTTTGACGGCTCCTGGGGTTACCAGCCGGTGGGCCTGTATGCCCCGACCGCGCGCTTCGGCACGCCGGAAGACTTCAGAAATTTTGTCGATGCCGCCCATGACGCCGGCCTGGGCGTCATCCTAGACTGGGTGCCGGCACATTTTCCGTCTGATGCCCATGGTCTGGCTCGTTTTGACGGCACCGCCCTGTACGAGTACGCCGATCCGCGCGAAGGTTTCCACCAGGACTGGAACACGCTGATCTACAACTTTGGCCGCATCGAGGTGCGCAATTTTCTGGTGGGTAATGCGCTGTACTGGCTGGAGCACTTTGGCATCGATGGCCTGCGTGTCGATGCGGTGGCCTCCATGCTTTACCGCGACTACAGCCGGGCCGAGGGCCAATGGCTGCCCAACCGGTACGGCGGCCGCGAGAACCTGGAGGCCATCGCCTTTTTGCGGCTGATGAACCACACCGTTGGCGTGGAGCGGCCCGGCGCCATCACCCTGGCCGAAGAATCCACCGCCTTCCCCGGCGTGAGCCGCCCACCCAGTGCCGACCTGCAGGGGGGCGGGCTTGGCTTCCATTACAAGTGGAACATGGGCTGGATGCACGACACCTTGGCCTACATGGCGCTGGACCCGGTGCACCGCCAGCACCACCACGGTGACATCACCTTCAGCCTGGTCTACGCCTTTGACGAGAATTTCGTGCTGCCGCTCTCGCACGACGAGGTGGTGCACGGCAAGGGCGCCATGCTGACCAAGATGCCCGGTGACCGCTGGCAGCAGCTGGCCAACCTGCGGGCCTGCTATGGGCTCATGTTTGCCCACCCCGGTAAAAAGCTGCTGTTCATGGGCTGCGAGTTCGCGCAGCCCACCGAGTGGAACCATGACCTGAGCCTGGATTGGGCCCTGCTAGAGCAGCCCAGCCACCAAGGCGTGCAACGCCTGGTGCGCGACCTGAACCTGGTCTACCGCGCGCACCCCGCGCTGCACCAGCTCGACACCGAGGCCGTCGGTTTTGCCTGGCTCAGCCACGATGATGCGGCGCAGTCGGTGCTGGCCTTTGAGCGGCGCTCCCGCGATGGCAGCGCGCTGGTGGTGCTTTGCAACCTCACGCCAGTGCCGCGCCTGCGCTACCGCGTCGGTGTGCCGCAGACCGGAACCTGGCGCGAACTGCTCAATACCGATCAAGCGGTGTATGGCGGCAGTGGCCTGCCCAGCGCGCCCGGTGCCACTGAGGCGCTGCCGTGGCAGCATCGGCCACAGTCACTCTGCCTGGACCTGCCGCCACTGGCATGCATCGTGCTGCAGCCGGTGGCATGACTGCCACCGCGAACCTGTCTGGTGCACCGGACCTGCTGCCGGGCCAGGGCGCCACCTTGGGCGCCGAAATGGGGCGCGACCGCATCGAGTTTGCGTTGGCAGCACCCCATGCCCAAGCCGTGGAGCTGTGTCTGTTTGATGCCGCGGGCCAGCGCGAGACCGCGCGCCTGCGCCTGCCTGAGCCGCAAGGCGGTGTCTCGCGTGGCGCGCTGCCGCTGGGGCGGGGCATCGGAGCTGGCCTAGTGTACGGCTGGCGCGTGCACGGCCCCTGGGCACCGCATGAGGGGCACCGTTTCAATCCAGCCAAACTGCTGCTGGACCCGGCGGCGCGTGCCGTGCTGGGCCGCTACACCGGCGACGATCTGCACTTGGGGCACGACCCACGCAACCCGGCGGGCGATCTGGCCGACCTGCGCGACAACGCTGCCACGGCGCTCAAGGCGCGGGTCGTGGCCGACCTGCCCCCGACACATGTGGCCCGGCCACAGGTCGACCCGGCCCGGCGCGTGATCTACGAGCTGCACATCAAGGGCTTCACCGCGCTGCACCCGGCCGTGCCGGCCAACCAGCGCGGACGCTATGCCGGCCTGGCGCACCCGGCGGTGCTGGACCACCTTCAGTCCCTGGGGGTGACCACGGTTTGCCTGATGCCGGTGGCCCACCGCGCCGATGAGGCCCGGCTGCAGGCGCAGGGCCTGAGCAAGTACTGGGGCTACAGCCCGGGGGCCTGGAGTGCGCCCGAAGCGCGCTACGCCAGTGAGGGCCCGGCCAGTGACCCGCGCGGCGAGTTTCGTGCCATGGTCGACGCGTTGCACGGCGCCGGGCTGGAGGTGGTGCTCGACGTGGTCTACAACCACACCGCCGAGCTCGATG
>CAXNFT010000276.1:0-3503 GCA_964201255.1 Rhodoferax sp. | reverse complement strand
CATCCGGCTGCTGATGCTGGCCAACGACGTGAGCCTGCGCCACCTGATTCCGTCTGAGTTGGCAAAGGGCTTTGGCTTTGTGCAGAGCAAACCGGGGACTGCCTTTAGTCCGGTGGCGGTGACGCTGGACGAACTGGGCCCTGCCTGGGATCAGGGCCGCGTGCACCTGACACTGCAAAGCACCTGGAATGGCCGGCGGGTGGGTCTGTGCGAGGCCGGGCCGGAGATGACGTTTCACTTTGGTCAGCTGATTGCTCATCTGTGCAAGACCCGCAACGTGCGGGCCGGTTCGGTCATCGGCTCGGGCACGGTGAGCAACAAGGACTGGAGCCATGGCTACAGCTGCATCGCGGAAAAGCGCGCGATCGAAACCATCCAGGATGGCCAGCCTGTCACTGATTTCATGAAGTACGGCGACACCATCCGCATCGACATGAAGGGGCGTGACGGGCAAAGCCTGTTCGGCGCCATTGACCAGAACATTGTGCGACCCTAGGGTGGCAGCACCGCTGCTGCCTCTGTAGCGCATCGACCGGTCCGCCGTGGGAACTACTGCCCATGACGGAGACTGAGTTCAGGGCCGCCGGGGCTATTCCGCGACTTCCTGGCAGGCGATACAGCGCTCGGCCTCAGGTGTGGCGTGCAGGCGGGCGGCCGGGATGTCCGTACCGCAATCAATGCAGACCCCGTAGCGGCCGGCAGCGATGCGATCGAGTGCCGCCTGCACCTGGTTGAGTTCAGCGCTTTCGCGTGCGTCCAGGGCAAATTCCAGTTCGCGCTCGGTACTGAGCTGGGCGCTGGAGTCCTCGGGCTGAGCAAAATGCTCGGCTGAGGCCTCGGCCCGACTGACGGCACCACCGCGCAAGATGGCCCGCTGCTCAAGCAGGCTGGCGCGTTGCGCCAACAGCAGGGTTTTGAAGGGGGCAGTGAGTTCTGGGAGCATGTCGGCGACCTGGTGGGATGAAGCCCTGATCGTGCCCGGCGGCTTGAGCGCTGTCTTTGACACATATCAAGCCGATTCCCGTTCAAGGCGCCGCCCAGTGGATTGACCGTGGATTGATGGAGGTCAGGTGCCATAATTCCACCCCATGTCTACCCTGCAGTCCTTGCGCAACGCTACCCTGCTGGCCCGCCTTGTGCTGGTCTGGTTGGTGTTGGTGACTGGGGTTGCCATCGCCGCGCCGCTGGCCCAGCCCAAGACTTTCGCCCTGGTCTGCTCGGGCGCAGGGGTGATGCAACGGCTGGTGAACCCGGGCGACGGTGGTGAGGCGCCTGCCAGCGCCACCCTGGATTGTCCGCTGTGCGCCTCAGTGGCTGCGCCGCCTCCCGTGGTGCGGTCTTGCGCCCAGCCTGCGCCAGCCCAGGCGCTGGCGCAGCCTGGTGTTGTGACGCCCCGCCGGGCGACCCCGGGCGCCGCACCGCCGCCAGCGCGTGCACCCCCCATCTTTTCCTAAGCTATTGAATTGATAGCGCTATCAGCCGGCTGCATAAGGGCTGGCGGCCTGTTTGCTTAATTTTTTTGGGAGGGGATCCATGGGGATCGTGTTCAATTGTCGCGACCGGATTCGCGGCGCGTTGGGTATCACGCTATTGGTTTTGGCGGCTTGGGGCGGGTCGCTGCCAGGCCCGGCCCAGGCGGGAGACCGGGATGAAGCCTTGGTTCGGCAGGCCATGATGACGATGTTTGACAAACCCCACGACCCGCTCAAGGTGAACCCGGTGGTCGTTTCGGGTGAACACGCCGTGGCTGGCTGGGTTCAAGGTGAGCGGGGCGGTCGGGCTGTTCTGTTGCGAGACAAAGGCCGCTGGACCATCACGGTCTGCGGCGGCGATGGCCTCATGCAGGCACAGGCCTTGGTGCAGACCGGCATGACGGCGAAAGCAGCCGCCGCGCTATCGCAAGGCTTGGCCACAGCCGAGGCCAAGCTGAGTCCGCAGGTGCGAGCGAAATTCGCGCTGTTTGACGGCATTGTGAAGGTGGATGCCAACCATGGCGCCCCCCATGGCGCCAAGCCGGCCGGTGGCCACGCACCCGGTGGCACCCGGCATCAACCTTGATTTATTTCACCAACGTTCGGAGATCCTATGACGACAAAAACCTTGATCATTGCCGCCGCCTTGCTGGCTGGTACCGCTTACGCACAGACCGTCGACGTGAAAGACGCCTGGGTGCGCACCAGCGTGCCCGGGCAGAAGGCCACTGGCGCCTTCATGAAGCTCACCGCCAAAGATGGCGCCAAACTGGTGGCGGCCTCGTCGCCAGTGGCGGGTGTGACCGAAGTCCATGAGATGAAGATGGAGGGCGACGTCATGAAGATGAAGGCAGTCGCCGGCGGCCTGGACCTGCCCGCAGGCAAGACGGTGGAGCTCAAGCCCGGTGGTTACCACGTGATGCTGATGGACCTGAAGGCCGCCCTGCCCAAGGACAGCACCATCCCGCTCACCTTGGTGTTCAAGGATGCGAAAGGCGTCGAGAGCCGGCTGGAGCTGAAGGTGCCGGTGGCTGCGGCCCCGATGGCCGCTGCCCACAAGCACTGAGCCCCCCCTTTGCGTTGTCCTGTTGATCGGTTCTGATGTTGCCCTGCTGGCGTGATGCCCTGTTGCGGCGCCCCTGGGCACTGTGGCTGGCCCTGCTGCTGGCCGTGGTGTCGGCGCTGGCGCCGACCCTCTCGCACGGGCTGGCCGCAGGCCACGGCAGCGCCATGGCGCTGCAGGACATCTGCGCCAGCAACGCGCCAGACCGGCTGGCCGACGCCAGCACGCCGGCCCAGCCAGCGTCACCCGCGTCTCCGGCGAGCCCGCTGGCTGGCGGTCTCAACGATTGCCCACTGTGCCTGCTGGCCCAGGACCGGCTGGCCGGCCTGCCGCCGGGCCCGGTGCAACTGCTGGTGGCAGGGCTTGCGCCCGAGCTGCCCAAGGCGGGGCCTGCTGTTGTACGGCGGGCCGCCGTGGCGCTGGCACCGCCAGCGCGTGGGCCGCCGACCTTCTCCTGAACTATTGAATTGATAGCGCTACCGGTCCGCCTGATGCGGGCTGGCGGCATATTTGATCGGTATTTTTTGGAGATGGTTCATGCGGAAAAATCGTGTTGTTTTGGCGCTGGCGTTTGCCGGCCCTATCTTGAGTGCTTTAACGGCGTCAGCCCAAACCTCGTCCCCGGCGGCTGCACCCGCCACGCCGGAGCCGCCCAGCCTGGGCGTTATCACAGTCACCGCCAATCGGGAAAACACCCTGCTGCTGCAGACGCCAGCGTCGGTGGGGGTCATCGGGACGCGCGCCATCCAGCGCACCGGCCCCATGCATCCCCAGCAGATCTTGAACCAGGTGCCGGGCGTGGCGATCGCGGTCACCAACGGCGAGGGGCACAGCACCGCCATCCGGCAACCGTTCACCACCAGCCCGGTCTACCTGTTTCTGGAGGATGGGATCCCGATCCGGGCCACCGGGTTTTTCAATCACAACGCGCTGTACGAGGTGAACATCCCGCAGGCCTCGAGCTTAGA
>CAXNFT010000275.1:0-3514 GCA_964201255.1 Rhodoferax sp. | reverse complement strand
ATACCCGGACCGCCGGCCCGCTTGGATCGCCAACGACATGAACACCTTGCAGGCAGCAATCTCGCGCTGGCGGGCGGCGTGGCTTGCGTTCTCCGGCCCACGCTCGCGGGCTGGTGCATTTGACCGGTCGAAGCTGTTGCGTCAACGCCGGGTCTGCTTGGCTGCTGGGTGGGCAACCGCGAATGGGGCCTACGCCCGCAAACCCCACCGCCCACCGAGATGGGCTTCACTTACCGCGCAAAACCTGCTGTCGGGCTGGTGGTTTGGGTGTCCGGGCGCAGGCCCCATTCGCGCTTGCCACAGACTGGGCGCGCCAGCCACGGATTTGATGAACAAATGCCGGTGCGCCTATCTAGGCCAGCGCGAGCGTGGGCCGGAGAACGGATACCCGGACCGCCGGCCTGCCAAAGCCCTCAATCCGCCAAGGACTGATCGACCCCCTGACTCAGCCCCTGCAACGCCAACAACCGCCGCTCACTTTCGAACCGCCGAACCAGCCCTGTCAGCGGGTCGGTAAATTCCAGTGCCTGCGCCAACAGCTGCAGGGGCAGCGCCGGGTTGGTGTGGCCTTCGGGCGTCAGTGTGGGGTAGATGCCGTCGCCCAAAATCGGCAGACCCAGCGCGTTCATGTGCACGCGGAGCTGGTGCCGGTAGCCGGTGATGGGCTGCAGCTGGTACCGCGCCACGGTGCCGTGCACGGCCAGCGGCTGGATCAGGGTGACGGCATTGGGCGGGCCGGGCAGTTCCTGCTGCTGCATGAAGTGCGCGCTCTCGCCGATGCGGGTCTCGCGCCGCAGCGGCCAGGGCAGGGTGGGGTCCCAGCGGGCGGTGGCCTGGTAGGTTTTGCGCATGGTGTGCTGGCGAAACAAGCCTTGGTAGATGCCGCGTGTGGCGGGCTGCACCGAGAACAACACCAGGCCAGCCGTATCGCGGTCGATGCGGTGCAGCGGCACCAGGTCGGCCAGCCCGAGCCGGCGTTTGAGTCGCACCAGCAGGGTCTGCTGCAGGTAGCCGCCTGAGGGCACCACCGGTAAAAAATGCGGCTTGTCGGCTACCACCAGGTGCTCGTCCTGAAACAGCACCGCCTCCTCATAGGGAATGGGCGCCTCGTCGGGCACCTCGCGGTAGTAGTACAGGCGCAGGTCGGCCTGGTAACGCCGTTCTGGTGTGACCGGGGCGCCCTGCTCGTCCACCACGTCACCCTGCAGCAAGCGCTGTTGCCAAACCTCAGCGGCAACGCCGGGAAAGCGTTGCACCAAGAAATCCAGCATGGTCGGCCAGGGGCCGGCGGGCAGGCCGACGCAGCTGGGACCCACGCCATCGCGCATGGGCGGCAACACTGGCTGCAACATGGTCGGCAGCCGGCGTCCGCTTGCGCTAGACCCGCTCAAACACCAGGTCCCACACGCCGTGGCCGAGCCGGATGCCCCGGTTTTCAAACTTGGTCAGCGGCCGGTAGTGGGGTTTGGGCGCGTAGCCGGCCAGTTCCGGGTGGCTGGCGCTGGCGCGGTTGGCCAGCTGGGGCTCGGCGCCAAGCACTTCCAGGATTTGCTCGGCATAGGGCTGCCAGTCGGTGGCACAGTGCAGGTAGCCGCCGGGTTTCAGGCGGGCGGCCAGTTTGGCAACCAGGGGGGCTTGGAGCAGGCGGCGCTTGTTGTGTTTCTTTTTGTGCCAGGGGTCGGGGAAAAAAATGTGCACGCCGTTCAGGCTGGCCAGCGGCAGCATGTGGTCGATCACTTCCACCGCGTCGTGGGCGATGATGCGGATGTTGTGCAGGTCTTGCTCGCCAATGCGTTTGAGCAGGGCGCCGACGCCGGGCTCGTGCACCTCGCAGCACAAAAACCGGGTGTCGGGCAGCAGCTCCGCAATGTGCGCCGTGGCCTCGCCCATGCCAAAGCCGATCTCCAGCACCAGCGGCCTGTGTTGTGGGTCATTTGAGCCGCCAGCCCTTGCTGCGTCTGCAAACACTGCTTCAAAATCAATAGCGCTGGCCTGGTAGGGCAGCAGCACACGCGGCCCCAGCTCGGCCAGCGCCTTGGCCTGGCCGGTGGTGGTGCGGCCGGCGCGCCGCACAAAGCTCTTGATCGCCTTGGGGTAGGCCACATCGCCAGGAGCGTGGCCGGTGCGCCGTGGTGCGGGGGGAAGGGTGGTGTCGTTCACAGGGCGGGATTGTAGAGACGCGGCCCGGGCTGCACCCATCTCGCCAGCCATTGCGCCACCCAGCTGGCCAAGGCGTCGGGCAGCTTATTGGCAGACGGCAGCAGGCCCAGCATGGCAGCCGCAGCGTTCAGCGCGGCCAGTGGGGAGCTGGTGTCCAGCGCCGGGGCGCCGGTTTGCTTGGACAGTTTCTCGCCCTGCGCATTGCGCACCAGCGGCGTGTGCAGGTAGCGTGGCGTGGCCAGGCCGAGTTGGCGCTGCAACAAAATTTGGCGCGCGGTGTTGTCGGCCAAGTCTTCGCCCCGCACCACATCGGTGATGCCCTGCGCCGCGTCGTCCACCACCACCGCGAGCTGGTAGGCAAAACCACCGTCGGCGCGTTTGAGTACAAAGTCGCCCACCTCGGCGGCCACGCTCTGCTGCTGGCCGCCGAGCCGGCGGTCTTGCCACGCCATGACGGAGTATGCTCCTGAATCAATAGCTAAAACCCCAATATCCACGGGGGCTAGAGGCCGATTTGGCATATAAATATCCGTGCGAAGCCGCCAGGCTCGGGCTGGCTTGCCATGCAGGCCACTTCGGCAGGTGCCGGGGTAGACCAGCTCGCTGTGGCGCGGCCGCTCGTGGCCCTGGCTGGCCAGTACCAGCTCAATGTCTTTGCGCGAACAGCCGCAGGGGTAGGCCAGGCCGCGCTGCACCAGCGCATCCAGCGGCAACTGGTACAGCGGGCTGCGCTCAGACTGCCAGACCGGCGCCTCGTCGGGCAACAGGCCGCAGTCGGCCAGTTGTTGCAGGATCAGGCGGTCGGCGCCGGCGACGCAGCGCTCGTGATCGGTATCCTCCAGGCGCACCAGCCACTGGCCCTGATGGGCCCGCGCATCGAGCCAGCTGGCCAGTGCTGCCACCAAGGAGCCGGCGTGCAGCGGGCCCGTGGGGGAGGGGGCGAAGCGGCCCCGGTACCGGCCAGGAGACGGGCCCTCGTATTTGCCGTTCACGCCACCGCGAGGGCCAGCTCCAGACCAGACACAAAGGCGTTCTCAACCCGGTGGCCCAGGCACCAGTCACCGCAGGCGCCCAGGCCAGATTTGGCGTCCCACAGGTGGCTTTGCCCCAGTGGGGCGGTGGTTTGGGCGTAGCGCCAGCGCTGCGTGTCCACGTGGGCGGGTTCGGCCCGGATGCCGGTCACCTCAGAAAAGGCTTTGAGCAGTTTGCCTTGCACCCTTTGGGCATCGTCCTCCAGGTGCTCTTGTGACCAGGCCGCGCTGGCCTGCACCGTCCAGCGCTCGATCTGCTCGCGCCCCGGCTTGCTCGATTCGCGCGCCAGCCAGGCGATGCGGTGGTGGGTGCTGCGCGCCGC
>CAXNFT010000274.1:0-3525 GCA_964201255.1 Rhodoferax sp. | reverse complement strand
GTCCAGAAGCGCTCCATGGCGCCCTGGTAGCCGTTGTAGGCCGCGTAGGCCGCGTCAAAGCTGGAGATGATGGCAAACAGGTCGGTATCACGGGCCTTGAACGGCGCCGCCAGCGCTGCCGTCTTGCCGTGCCGCACGCAGGCGATGATGTGCCACTGGTACACCAGGTCGGTGTAGCGGCGCAGTGGCGAGGTGCTCCAGGCATAACTCGGCACGCCAATGCCTGCATGCGGCAGCGCCTTGGTGCCCATGCGCACCTTGACGCCGGGTAACAGCGAGGCTTGGCTGCGGTAAATGCCGGGCACGCCCAGCTCGGCCAGCCAGTTGCCCCAAGTGCTGTTGGCCAAGATCATGGCTTCGGCCACGATCAGGTCCAGCGGCGCGCCGCGCATTCGGGTGCTGATCTGCACCTGCTCATGGCCCTGCGGCTCCTGGCCGGCGTTGCCGACCAGGCGGAAGTTGTAGTCTGGCCGGTTGAAGGTCTCGGGCTTGCCGCGCACCTGCTCGCGCCCGGCTTTCAGGTGTTTAGCCAGCCTGTGCAAAAATGATAGCGAAGAACGCTTATCCGACAGGGCTTCCGGCTCGATTTCATGCATAAAGCCAGGGTCCTGCAGCCAGGTCTCGGTGACCACGGCGTCCAGCTGGTCATGCCGTAAATTGGCCACAATTGGCACCCGCTCCAGCCGGGTCTCGCTGCTTCGTATCGCCAGCGTGGCCTCGTCCAGCGTTACATACAGCGACACCGCCGGGCAGTCGCGCCCCTCTTGCAGGGTGTAGCCCTGCACCACCTCGTCGGGCAACATGGTGACCTTGTAGCCCGGCATGTACACGGTGGACAAGCGCTCGCGCCCCAGCCGGTCGATGGCGCTGCCCGGCAGCACCGCCAGGCCCGGCGCGGCAATGTGAATGCCCACCGTGACCACCCCACTGCCCAGGCCTTGCACCGACAGCGCATCGTCAATCTCGGTGGTGGACGAGTCGTCAATCGAAAAGGCCTGCGCTGCAGCCAGCGGCAGCTCGTCGCGGATGGGCGGTGCCGCCAGCGGTGCAAAGCCGGTGCCGCGCGGAAAGTTCTCCAGCAAAAACCGCCGCCAGTGGAACTGGTAGGGCGAATCAATGGCACCAGCGCGCTGCAGCAGCTCCAGCACCCCGAGCTGGGTAGCCCGCGAGGCCTCCACCACCGCCTTGTACTCTGGCGCGTTTTTGTCGGGTTTGATCAGAATCTTGTACAGCTGTTCGCGCACCGGCGCTGGGCACTCGCCCTGGCTCAGCTGCAGCACCCACTGCTCGATCTGTAACACCAGTTGCTTTTTCTTCTCAATCGCCGCCAGCGCTTGCGCAATGACCTCGGCCGGGGCTTTGCGAAAGCGCCCTTTGCCGGCGCGGCGGAAGTAGTGCGGCGCCTCAAACAGCCGCAGCAGCATGGCCACCTGCTGCTCCAGCGTGGCGTTAACTGAAAAATAGTCACGCGCCAGCTCGGCAAAGCCAAACTCGTCCTCGGGCGAAAATTCCCAGGCCAACTCCAGCTCGATCTCCGTACTGAGCGGCTGCGCCTGCGCCAGCAAAGCGGCTGGCGCCGGTTTCTCAAACTTCAGCAAGATGTTGGCGCCCTTGACCTTGACGCGCTTGCCACTGTCCAGTTCCACCTGCGCCGAGGTGTCCGCCTCTGACAAGACGCGCCCGGCCATGAATTTGCCGGTTTCTTCAAACAATAAGTACATGGGCTGGATTGTCCCTGCAAATGGCGTCGGCGCGCTGACCGTCCCCCCCACCACGCGCATCGTCATCCCCGCCGCCCACCCCCGTCATCCCCGGCTTCGACCGGGGATCCATGCCACCCAAACGATCGTCATCCCCGGCTCCGACCGGGGATCCATGGCCCCTGGATTCCCGTTGTCACGGGAATGACGACGTTTTCGTCACCCCCGTCATCCCCAAAGCCCACCCCCGTCATCCCCGGCTTCGACCGGGGATCCATGCCTTTCAAGCAATCAGATCCAGGTGCTGCAGTGTCGCCCCATCCACCAGTTGGGTGCTCAACCGCCGATCAAAGGTGGCTAGTTTCCCGTTGTTGCGTACCGCCAGAGCCAACAAATAGGCGTCTGTTACTTGCAGATGGCCCAAGATACTGCGCCAGCTGATCACGCCGGGCGACAGCAGGGCCTCCCGCAGCAGGCGAGAAATGAGCTGTCCTGCTGACCGGCCATTTGCTTGACAGCGGTCAGTACGTCGTCTTCAATATCCATTGTGGTTCTCATGAGGGTGCCTGTTGATTTGAATGCGCAATGAGGATATCGCAGCAATGTACGCAAAAAAGCCCCGCGGCTTGGTGGGGCGCGAGGCTTGGATGTTCAGGCCGGCTGGGTCTGTGCGGGGAAGAGGCTATCGGCTTGCGGTTTGGGCTTTACCGGAATTGGAGGCGTCTCGGTCGATGTGCCAACCGGCGACATCACCTCGCTGCTGGCCAGTCTGAGCTACCGGCTAGAGCCACGCCTGAAGGCCTGCGGCATTGAGCTGGTTTGGGCGGTCGTCGCGAAGTTACAAATTCACAGCCAGCCGGGGCGCAGCGCTGTCGAACTGCACGTGGGGTGACGATAATCCGGCATGGCCGTCACATTTCAGACCGTGCCCCTGTGGCGTCGCATCACCCCTTGGTTCCGTGGTTTTGACGGGCCGCTGGCCTTTGTTGTGTTTCTGCTGGCCTGTGCTGGCCTGCTCACCATGTACTCCTCGGGCTTCGACCACGGATCGCGCTTTGAGGACCACGCCCGCAACATGCTGATCGCCGGCGGCATCATGTTTGTCATGGCGCAGGTGCCGCCGCAGCGCCTGATGGCCATTGCGGTGCCGCTGTACCTCGTCGGCGTGGCGCTGCTGGTGGCAGTGGCGGTGTTCGGGGTGACCAAAAAAGGCGCCCGCCGTTGGCTTAACCTAGGGGTGGTCATCCAGCCCAGTGAAATTCTGAAGATTGCCATGCCGCTGATGCTGGCCTGGTGGTTCCAGAAACGCGAAGGCCAGTTGCGCCCGCTTGACTTTCTGGTGGCGGCCGTTTTATTGGCCGTGCCGGTCGGGCTGATCATGACGCAGCCCGATCTGGGCACAGCGCTGTTGGTCCTCGCTGCCGGTGTGTCGGTCATTTTCTTTGCGGGTTTGAGCTGGCGCCTGGTCATTCCCCCGGTCCTCCTAGGCCTGGTGGCGGTCGCACTGCTGGTGATCTTTGAGCCCCAGTTGTGCGCTGACGGCGTCCGTTGGCCCGGCCTTCGTGACTACCAGCAGCAGCGCATTTGCACCCTGCTCGATCCTGGGCGGGACCCCTTGGGCCGGGGCTTTCACATCATTCAGGGCATGATTGCCATCGGATCGGGTGGCTTCTGGGGCAAGGGTTTCATGCAGGGCACGCAAACCCACCTGGAGTTCATCCCGGAGCGAACCACCGACTTTATTTTTGCCGCGTTTTCAGAAGAGTTCGGCCTGTTCGGAAACTTGTTACTGGTGCTGGCCTTTGGCTTTCTGGTGCTGCGCGCA
>CAXNFT010000273.1:0-3529 GCA_964201255.1 Rhodoferax sp. | reverse complement strand
CACATTCAGGTGCTGCTGCTGACGCTGTTTTTCCGACATTTCCCCAAGCTGATCGAGACCGGCCATGTGTATGTGGCGCGGCCGCCGCTGTTCCGGGTTGATGCCCCGGCGCGTGGCAAAAAACCAGCATCCAAGGCCTATGCGCTGGATGAGGCTGAACTCACCGTCATTTTGGATAAATTGCGCAAGGAGGGCGTTCGTGACACTGCCTGGAGCATAAGCCGCTTCAAGGGGCTGGGTGAGATGAACGCCGAGCAATTGTGGGAGACCACGCTCAACCCTGACACCCGCCGCTTGTTGCTGGTTCAGCTCGGCGGCATGGACTTTGCGCAGACTGAGGACCTGATCACCAAACTGATGGGCAAAGGCGAGGCAGCCGCCCGCCGTGAGCTGATGGAGCGGCACGGCGACTCGGTCGAGATTGATGTGTGATGCGAAAAAGGGCCCTGGATCTTCTCGTTGTTAAGGGTCGAATTGGCCTGAAGCTTCCGTATTTACTGGGTTTTCTGCTCTGTTTTTTGCAGCAAACGGCGTATGCCGAGATCTGGGCTTTTGTGGATGAGCGCGGGGTGACGCACATGGCTTCCGAGCAGGTTGATGCGCGTTATCAGTTGTTTTCTCGCGGCCATGACACCTCGGCCCCGGTCGCCCCCCCCATGCCTGATCGGGTGTTGCAGGTGCAGGCCTTGCCGCCGCTCAGTGCAGAGCCGGCCGGGTCGGTGCTGGGGGTATCCGCTTTTTTTGAGCGCTCACCAGCCTACCGCCAAGTGCAGCAGCAGGTGCGCGAAGCGTCGGCGCAACACGACATCGAGCACGAACTGCTGCAAGCGCTGATTGCCACCGAGTCTGGCTTCGACGCCTCCGCGGTGTCACCCAAGGGTGCGGTGGGATTGATGCAGGTGCTGCCGTCCACAGCGGCACGCTTTGGCGTTACCGCAGACCGGACCGCCAGCATTGAGAAGAAGCTGATGGACCCGCGCATCAATCTGGCAACTGGCAGCCGCTACCTGCGCCACCTTTTTAACTTGTTTCCTGGCCAGCTTGAGCTGGCCCTGGCCGCTTACAACGCCGGCGAGGGGGCCGTGCAGCGTGCGGGCAATTCCATCCCGAATTTTTTAGAAACAAAAAATTACGTCAAGACGGTGATGCAGATTTACCGAATGCTTAAGCCGGCGGCGCCAGTGGCGTCCCCGCCCCCGCCCCCGCCAGAGCCGCCGCGGCCTTTGGCGCCAATGGCCCCCGAGATCATCCGAGGCGGTGCTCTGAATCGCGGCAACATGATGCCCTCAATGACCGTGCCGATGCCACAGTTAACGTCTCCCGTCACACCTAGCCCCCCATGAGCGATCAACCCCCCCTGGATTTTCTAGCCAGTCCGCCGCCTGAGAGCCCTGAGGCGCCCGGATTGGGCAGCTATGCCCAGCGCGCCTACCTGGAGTACGCCCTGAGCGTGGTAAAGGGCCGGGCCCTGCCCGATGTCTGCGACGGCCAGAAACCGGTGCAGCGCCGCATTCTGTATGCCATGTCGCGCATGGGCCTGGGCTTTGGTGGCGCCAACGGCAACAGCGGCGCCAAGCCGGTCAAGAGTGCCCGCGTGGTGGGCGATGTGCTGGGCCGGTTTCACCCGCATGGCGACCAGGCCGCCTACGACGCGCTGGTGCGCATGGCGCAGGATTTCAGCCAGCGCTACCCGCTGATCGATGGCCAGGGCAACTTTGGCAGCCGCGACGGAGACGGCGCTGCCGCCATGCGCTACACCGAGTCCCGACTGGCCAAGATCACCAGCCTGCTGCTCGATGAAATTGATGAGGGCACGGTCGAGTTCGTCCCCAATTACGACGGGTCCACGGTCGAGCCGCGCCAGCTGCCGGCTCGGCTGCCCTTTGCCCTCCTCAACGGCGCCAGTGGCATTGCCGTGGGCCTGGCCACCGAAATCCCCAGCCACAACCTGCGCGAGGTGGCCGACGCCTGCGTGGCGCTGATCAAGTCACCCAAGCTCAGCGACGACGAGCTGTTGGCCCTGATTCCCGGGCCCGACTTTCCGGGTGGCGCCCAGATCATCAGCCCGGCTGCCGACATTGCCGAGGCCTACCGCAGCGGTCGGGGCTCGCTGAAATGCCGGGCGCGCTGGAAGATCGAAGACCTGGCGCGCGGCCAGTGGCAGCTGGTCATCACCGAGCTGCCGCCCGGTGTCAGTACGCAGCGGGTGCTTGAAGAAATCGAGGAGCTGACCAACCCCAAAGTCAAGGCCGGCAAAAAAGCCCTGTCACAAGACCAGAACCAGCTTAAAGCCAGTCTGCTGGCGGTGTTGGATGTGGTGCGCGATGAATCCAGCAAAGACGCCGCCGTGCGCCTGGTTTGCGAGCCCAAGACCAGCCGCATCAGCCAGCAGGAGCTGATCACCACACTGTTGGCCCACACTAGCCTGGAAACCTCCTCGCCCGTCAACCTGACGATGGTCGGGCTGGATGGGCGCCCTACGCAAAAATCTTTGCGGCAGATGCTGCTGGAGTGGATCGAGTTTCGCCAGACCACCATCGAGCGGCGCTCGCGCTTCCGGCTCGATAAGGTGTTGGACCGCATCCATATTCTGGAGGGGCGGCAGCTGGTGCTGCTCAATATTGACGAGGTGATCGCCATCATCCGCCAGTCCGACGAGCCCAAGGCCGCCTTGATGGCGCGCTTTGGTCTCTCAGAGCGGCAGGCCGAAGACATCCTGGACATCCGGCTGCGGCAGTTGGCGCGGCTTGAGGCCATCAAGATCGAACAGGAGTTGGCGGGGTTGCGCGAGGAACGCCAACGCCTGGAAGACATCCTGGCCAGCCCGGCAGCACTGCGCCGCCTGATGGTCAAAGAGATTGAGGCCGACGCCAAAACCTTTGCCGACCCGCGCCGCACCCTGATCCAGGCTGAGAAAAAAGCGGTGCTGGAGGTCAAGGTGCTGGACGAGCCGGTGACGGTGGTGGTCAGCCAAAAGGGCTGGGTGCGTGCCCGCACTGGCCACGGCCACGAGGCCGGCAGCTTTGCCTTCAAGGCTGGAGACGGCTTGTACGGTACGTTTGAATGCCGCACGGTGGACACGCTGCTGGGCTTTGGCAGCAACGGCCGGGTTTATTCGGTGCCGGTGTCGGTACTACCCGGTGCTCGCGGTGACGGCCAACCCATCACCAGCCTGATCGAGCTTGAAGCCGGCACCGAACTGCTTTACTACTACGCCGGCCCGGCCAGTGCCAGCCTGCTGCTCAGCAGTTCGGGCGGCTATGGTTTCACGGCCACGGTGGCACACATGGTGTCGCGCCTCAAGGCCGGCAAGGCCTTCGTCACCTGCAACGCGGGCGAGACGCTGTGCCGACCTTCGGTGGTGGCGTCCGAGGCGGGCTTGGTGCCGACGCCGCCAGCCAGCCATGTGGCCTGTGCCTCGGTGGGCGGGCGGGTGCTGACCTTCGAGATCACCGAGCTCAAGCAGATGGCCGGCGGTGGGCGTGGGCTGATGCTCATCGACCTGGAGGCCAAAGATAGCCTGGCCGGC
>CAXNFT010000272.1:0-3543 GCA_964201255.1 Rhodoferax sp. | reverse complement strand
CAGCTTTGCACCCGTCATGGCCGCCGAATACGGCAGGCCCCAGGCGTTGACGTGGAACATGGGCACGACTGGCAACACCGCATCGCGGGCGCTCATCGCCAGCGCATCGGGCAAGGCGCCGGCCAACGCATGCAGCATGGTGGAGCGGTGGCTGTACAGCGCGGCCTTGGGGTTGCCCGTGGTGCCGCTGGTGTAACACATGCTCGACGCCGAGTTTTCGTCAAAGATCGGCCAGGCGTAGTCTGTGGACTGGGCGCCCATCCAGGCCTCATAGCTCAGCAGGCCGGGGATACCGCTGTCGGCGGGTAGCTTGTCCGCATCGCACAGCGCCACATAGTGCTTGATGGTGACGCAGCGGCCTGCAATCGCTTTGACGATGGGCAAGAAGCTCAGGTCAAAACACAGCGCGGAGTCCTCGGCGTGGTTGGCTATCCAGCTGATCTGATCCGGGTGCAGGCGCGGGTTGAGCGTGTGCAGCACCCGGCCCGAACCACTGACGCCGAAGTACAGCTCCAGGTGGCGGTAACCATTCCAGGCGAGGGTGGCGACCCGGTCGCCAAAGCCGAGTTTCAGACTGTCCACAGCATGGGCCACCTGCCGCGAACGCGCCGCCAGTGCCTTGTAGGTATAGCGGTGGATATCGCCCTCCACCCGGCGCGACACGATCTCGGCGTCACTATGGTGCCGCTCAGCAAAATCAATCAGCGACGAGATCAACAGCGGGTGGTTTTGCATCAGACCGAGCATGGACAACTCCTGAAAATGGAAGAATCAAGGGCATCATGGTACTGCGAATAAAGTGCTTGCCGGCACTCGTCGTGTTGCGTGCGTGCCCGGCAGCACGGCGGGGTTGGTCAGGCGATTTATGATTGCCGTCATGTTTTCTTCAACCATGCCCCCTGCTGACCGCGACGCGGCGGCGACCTTCAAACCCAGCCGGTCGCTGCCGTCGACCCGCGATGCCCGGGCCTTGGCGGCGCAACGCCTGCCGCGCCTGATTTACGACTTCATTGATGGCGGAGCGGGAGAAGAACTGGGCCTGGCCAGCAACCTCAGCGACCTGCGGGGCGTGCGATTACAGCCGCGCAGCCTGGCGGAGGTCAACAGCATTTCCCTTAAAACATCGCTACTGGGGCGCGATTGGGATGTGCCGTTTGGCATCGCCCCCATGGGCATGTGTGACCTGGCCTGGCCCGGCACCGACCACAGCCTGGCCGCCTTGAGCCTGCGCCACAACCTGCCATTGGGCGTGTCGACAGCCTCGTCAACCTCGCTGGAAGAATTGCTGCGGCTCAGCGGCGGGCGGGCCTGGTTTCAGCTTTACGTCACCGGCAGCACGCAAGACGCCATGGTGCTGAGCCAGCGCGCCGCCAATGCCGGCTACGACACCCTGATCCTGACCGTGGATGTGCCGCGCCTTGGCAAACGGCCGCGCGATGTGCGCAACGGTTTTGCCACGCCATTCCGGATGACAGCCAGGCATTTCATGGACTTTGCGACGCACCCGCACTGGTCGCTCAAAACCCTGGCCAGCGGTCTGCCGACGATGGCCAATTTTTCGGGCGCCAATGCCAAGGGCTATGACCGCAACGCGCCCAGGACCGGGGCCAACTGGGCTTTCCTGCAAGAACTGCGGGCGGCCTGGCGCGGCAAGCTGATCATCAAAGGCGTGTTGTCTGCCGAGGACGCGGTGCGAATGAAGGCCGACGGCGTTGACGCCATCTGCGTCTCCAACCACGGCGGGCGCCAGCTTGACAGCGCGCCCTCGGCCATTGCGGCGCTGCCAGCCATCCGGCAGGCCGTCGGCCCGACTTTCCCACTGCTGTTTGACAGCGGCATCCGCACGGGTGACGACATGGTCAAAGCCCGGGCACTGGGCGCCGACCTGGTGTTGGTGGGGCGGCCTTTTTTGTACGCACTCGCAGCGGTGGGGCCAGAAGGTGCCGAACGCATGTACAACTGCTTCACCGGCGAGATTGAAACTGCGCTGGCACAAATCGGCGTTGCCGACATGTCGGCCGTGACGTCGGCCTGCCTGTACAGCGCACCTGTCGCAGCCTAATGAGAGCCGGTCATCCCCGACCTGATCGGGGATCTATGACCCCTGGATTCCCGGTCGTGGCCGGGAATGACGGGTGTACGTCATCCCCGCCATTTGGGCTCCTTCCGGGACCTCGCCGCGACACCCAGTCAGCCCCCACGGCAGCGGTGATATTGGGTACGCCGTGCGTCGCGTGCCAACCCAGTTGCCAGATCAGCACGGCGGTGCGTTCACCGCAGCGGCATCAAGGAGGAGCCCGTAGGGCGGGGGACAGCCGCGGAGGCGAATGCGCCGTTGGGCTGATCAACCCAAGCAGACAACCCCACTGCCCACCTGCCAGCCCCACCTGCGTGACAATCCAGACATGAACACCGCAACTCCCGAGGCGCAAAGCCTAGACCTCGGCTTGAACTGGTATAACAGCTTCGCAGCTTTGGGCGAAGCCTTTTTTACCGAATTGGCACCCAAGCCGCTGCCCGCGCCTTACTGGGTCGGCCGCAGCAGGGCCGTGGCGCGGGATCTGGGTCTGTCAGCCAACCAAATGTCGTCTGATGCGCTGCTCCAGGCCCTGAGCGGCAACGGTCATATCGCTGGCACCCGGCCGCTGGCCAGCGTTTACAGCGGCCACCAGTTTGGCGTTTGGGCCGGGCAACTGGGAGACGGCCGAGCCATTTTGCTGGGACAAACGGCTGCCGGGCAAGAGATCCAGCTCAAGGGGGCTGGCCTTACGCCCTACTCCCGCATGGGCGACGGCCGCGCCGTTCTGCGCTCGAGCATCCGCGAATTTTTGTGCAGTGAAGCCATGCAGGGCCTGGGCATTCCGACCTCGCGCGCACTGTGCGTGACTGGCTCAGACGCACCGGTGTACCGGGAAACCACCGAAACCGCTGCGGTGGTGACGCGGGTAGCGCCAAGTTTCATACGTTTCGGGCATTTTGAACACTTTGCCTTCCGCCAGCAGTTGACCGAGCTGCAAACGCTGGCTGACCACGTGATCGACCGGTTTTACCCGGCCTGCCGCGACACCAAGGAATTTCAAGGCAACCGCTTTGCGGCGCTGCTGCAAGCGGTCAGTGAGCGCACGGCAGACATGGTGGCGCATTGGCAGGCCGTGGGCTTTTGCCATGGTGTGATGAATACCGACAACATGAGCATCCTGGGCCTGACCATCGACTACGGGCCCTTCCAGTTTTTGGACGGCTACGACCCCGGTCACATTTGCAACCACTCTGACAGCGGCGGCCGCTACGCTTTCCAGAAGCAGCCCAACATCGCCTACTGGAACCTGTTTTGTCTGGGCCAGGCGCTGCTGCCTTTGATCGGCGAGCAAGAGCTGGCGCTGGCCGCGCTCGAATCCTACAAAACCTTGTTCCCGGCCGCGCTGGCGGCGCGGATGCGGGCCAAGCTCGGCTTGCCGGGTGAGCCAGACGCGCAGCAGGCCGCGACCGATCGCCACCTGGTCGAAGGCATTTTGAAGCTGCTGGCGGCCGAACAGGTGGACT
>CAXNFT010000271.1:0-3549 GCA_964201255.1 Rhodoferax sp. | reverse complement strand
GCTTGCTGGAGGGCTCGGTCTTGACAGAAACCGTGTTTGCCTGGCCGGGCTTGGGGCTGTACATCACCAACTCGCTGCAAAACGCTGACATGAACGCCGTGCTGGGCGGCACCATCATCGTCGGCTCGGTCTTCATTGGCTTGAACCTGCTGTCCGACCTGCTGTACCAGTGGCTCGATCCGCGGACCCGAGCCCCCTGAAACGCACACCATGACTGACCTTGCCAAGTCCGCGCGGCCGTCGCGCCCGGAAACACTCCACGCATGGCTGATGGCCGAGCGGCCGCAGTCGCGCCGGCAGGCGGCCCTGGGCCGGGCCTATGGCGCCTGGCGAATTTTTACCCGTAACCGGCTGGCCATGGTCGGCTTGGCGATCGTGCTGCTCTTGGTGCTGGTGGCGGTGTTTGCCGACCTGCTGGCGCCTTACTCGCCCTATATTGGCGACCTGCGCACCACCCGCTTGCTGCCGCCGTCGAGCGCCCACTGGTTTGGCACCGACGATCAGGGGCGCGACATCCTGTCACGCATCATCCATGGTTCGCGCATCACGCTGTATGTGGTGGTGCTGGTGGCGGTATTGGCCGCGCCCATTGGGCTGGTGGTGGGCACGGTGGCCGGTTACCTGGGTGGCTGGGCCGATGCGGTGCTGATGCGCATCACCGATATTTTTCTGGCTTTTCCCCGGCTCATTCTGGCTCTGGCATTTGTAGCGGCCCTAGGGCCCGGCATCGAAAACGCGGTGATCGCGATCGCCATCACGTCCTGGCCGCCCTATGCCCGCATTGCCCGCGCCGAGACGCTGACCATCCGCCAGGCGGATTACATCGCGGCGGTGCAGCTGATCGGTGCATCACGCTGGCGCATCGTTGTGCGCCACATCATGCCGCTGTGTGTGTCCTCGGTGATCGTGCGGGTCACGCTGGACATGGCCGGCATCATCTTGACTGCCGCCGGACTGGGCTTTTTGGGGCTGGGCGCGCAGCCGCCCATGCCCGAATGGGGCGCGCTGATCGCCAACGGTCGGCTCTACGTGTTGGACCAATGGTGGGTGGCGGCAGCGCCAGGCGCGGCTATTTTTCTGGTGAGCCTGGCCTTTAATCTGCTGGGCGATGGCTTGCGAGACGCGCTGGACCCCAAGGCGGCCAAATGAGCAACAACAACGACCCGGTGCTGGTGGTTGATGACTTGCGCGTGGCCTTTCCCAACCGCGATGGTGGCTTTACCGAAGCCGTGCGCGGCGTCAGTTTTACCCTGGGCCGTGAGCGCCTGGGCATTGTGGGCGAGTCGGGTTCGGGCAAGTCGCAGACCGGGCGTGCCATTCTGGGCCTGACGGCCCCCGAGGGCCGGGTCACAGCCAAGCGCCTGCAGTTTCATGGCACTGACCTGCTTGGCTGCTCGCCGCGCCAGCGCCGCGCGTTGCGTGGCGGGCGCATCGCCATGGTGCTGCAAGACCCAAAGTTTTCGCTGAACCCGGTCATGACCATTGGCGACCAGATCATTGAGACGCTGCGTGCGCACAGCCGGGTGTCGGGCCGCGAAGCGCGCCAGGCTGCATTGGCGGCGCTGGAATCGGTACAGATCGACGACCCGGCCCGGGTGTTCCGGCTGTACCCGCATGAGGTCTCGGGCGGCATGGGCCAGCGCGCCATGATCGCCATGATGCTGATTGCCAACCCCGAGCTGCTGATTGCCGACGAGCCCACCTCGGCGCTCGATGTCACCGTGCAGTTGCAGGTGCTGGCCATTTTGGACGGGCTGGTGCGCCAGCGCGGCATGGGGCTGATTTTCATCTCGCACGACCTGCGCCTGGTCTCGACCTTTTGCGACCGCATCCTGGTGATGTACGCCGGCCGGGTGGTCGAAGAGATCGCTGCGGGCGGCCTGGCCGATGCCCGTCACCCCTACACGCTGGGCCTGCTCAATTGCTTGCCCAAGCTGGGCGACGTGCGGCACCCCTTGCCCACGCTGGACCGGCAGCCGGAGTGGGCGCTGTGAGCCGCCCCGTTGGCCTGGCCGTGCAAGGCCTGCGCGTCACCTACGACGGCTTTGTCGCGGTGGCCGACACCTCGTTCCAGGTGGCGCCCGGTGGCAGCTTTGGGCTGGTGGGTGAGTCGGGCTCGGGCAAATCCACCGTGCTGCGCGCCATCTGTGGTCTCGCGCCCTTGGCGGCGGGTAGTGTGCAACTGCTGGGTGAAGCCTCGGGTACCAATGATGGTGCCGTGGCTGCGCCTGCGCTGCCCAAGCCCGGCAGCAAACCGTTTCGCCGCTTGGTGCAGATGGTGTTCCAAGACCCCTATGGCTCACTGCACCCGCGACAGACGGTGGACCGGATCCTGGCCGAACCGCTGGCCATCCACAAGATGGACGATGCCGAGGCCCGTATTGAGCGTGCGCTTGACGAGGTGGGACTGGGCACTGGTTTTCGCTTTCGCTACCCGCACCAACTGTCGGGCGGCCAGCGCCAGCGCATTGCGATTGCAAGGGCCCTGATTTTGGAGCCGCAGATTCTGCTGCTGGATGAACCCACCTCGGCGCTGGACGCCTCGGTGCAGGCCGAGGTGCTCAACCTTCTCGAAGACCTGCGCCACCGGCGTGGCCTGACCTTTGTCATGGTCAGCCACGATTTGGCAGTGGTCACTCACTTGTGCGACCGCCTCATGGTGATGCAGCGTGGCCAGACGGTGGAGCTGGTCAGCTCGTCCGACCTGGCGGCCAGCCGCGTCAGCCACCCTTACACCCAAAACCTGATGGAAGCCTCTGCGGGCTTTCGCCGCACCGGAGCATTGTCATGATCCACTGGGAAGCCCACGCCTGCCTGCCCCTGCACCCGCAGGCCAGTTTTGCACCGATAGAACGCTTTCATGCCGCTGGCGTGCACTATGTGTCGATCAACATCGGCATGGACATGAACCCGCTGTCGCAGGTGATGCAAACCATTGCTGGCTTTCGGGCCAGCGTGGCGGCCCAGCCCGAGCGCTTTGTGCTGGCGAACACGGTGCAGGATGTGGAGCAGGCCGCTGCCGAGGGCAAGCTGGCCATCGGCTTTGACCTGGAAGGCGCTATGCCCCTGCTGGAGCAGCCCGACATGGTGGCGCTCTACCAGAGCCTGGGCGTGCGCCAGATGCACCTGGCCTATAACCGCAACAACAGTGTGGCGGGTGGCTGCCATGATGTTGAGCAGGGCCTGACGCCGCTTGGGCACCAGGTGGTGCAAGCCATCAACGCCGCAGGCATGCTGATGGATTGCTCGCACACCGGCCGGCGCTGCAGCCTGGACATCATGGCGGCGTCTAGCGCGCCGGTGATCTTCAGCCATGCCAACCCCCTGTCGCTGGTGGAGCACGGCCGCAACGTCACCGACGAGCAGATCCGTGCCTCTGCCGCCACCGGTGGCGTGGTTGGTGTCTCGGGCGTGTCGTTTTTTCTGGGCAACGCCCAGCCCACTGCGGTGGATGTGGCGCGCCACGCGGCTTATGTGGCCAACCTGGTGGGTGTGCAGCACGCCGGCATTGGCCTAGACATCAGCTTTCGACAGCCCGAACTCGATGAC
>CAXNFT010000270.1:0-3556 GCA_964201255.1 Rhodoferax sp. | reverse complement strand
GGTTAGCGCAAGAGGCAATGATGGCCATGCCCGGGATCATGCGCCCGCTCATGCAAGTGAAAAACAGCGTAGAAACGATCAAGACCACCCACATAGGCAGACCCTCCGTCAATGTGGTGGCAACCATGGGCACGATGACCAGCACCGCCATCACACGAAACAACGCCACCTTGCCGCGCCGGTCGGTCAAGACGCCAATCAGTCGGGCGCTAAGCAGGGTTGCAAGGCCACCGCACAGGTACACGTAAAACACCTGATCCGACCGCCAGCCGACATTGGTTTGCAGATAGATAGTGATAAACGGGATCACTGTGAACCCTGCAAACATCAACAGGGCTGAGAAGGCGAATGCCTTAAGGTGGTTGGGGTCTTGGAGCACCTGACGAATGGCACCAAACGCCGATGGACGATGGGATGCTTGCAGGTGCGCATTGAGCGGTGGCAGGGTCACGAAGGCCAGCACACACAACAAGCCAACCAGCCCGGCAATGCCAATAAACGGCGCATGCCAGCTCAGGTGCGCCGCCAGGAACAGACCCGTCGGCACGCCGGCCACGGTCGCCACAGAGAATGAGGTCATCACAATGCTCATGGCGCGACCACGTCGTTCAAACGGAATCACGTCGGCCACCACCGTTTGTGCCAGCGCCGACAGCACCCCACCGAAAATACCCGCCAGAACCCTCGCCGCCATCAAGCTCGGGTAGTCGGGCGCCAGTCCGCAAGCCAAAGTAGCCAAACCAAACAAGGCATACAGCACCAGCAACAATTTCTTGCGGTCAAACTTGTCCAGATAAGTGGCCGCAAACAGGCCTGAGACGCCAGCGGCCAGGGTGTAGGCCGACACCAGCAGGCCGAAGCTGGCGTCGCTGATGGCAAAAATCCGGGTGAACTGGGGCCCCAGCGGCATCATGATCATGAAATCCAGAATATTGGTGAACTGGATCCCGGCAAGGGTGAACAATAGCCATAGTTCTCGGCGGCGTGACAGGGGCGGTTGGACCGGCTGGGGCATGAAGGCTTTCTTGGGGAGTGCGGGGGGTAACAAAGTCAGAATAAAGAAAGGACTTAGCCCCCTTCGAAGCTAAGTCCTTGATTCATATGGTCGGTGTGAAAGGATTCGAACCTTCGACCCCTTGCACCCCATGCAAGTGCGCTACCAGGCTGCGCCACACACCGATCCGGATATAAATTATAGCTCGTCTGACGAACCTGACCTGCCGAAAACGACCGCGACCCGCCTAGTAGGCTGGTGACAGTAAATCACGAATTTCAAACAGCTCACGGCGCAGTGTCATGATGTGATCGTTGCCGCTGGCATTGAGGTGATCAAGCCTGCCTGCACCCGACTCTGCATGTAACGGCAGGCCGGTATCCATGGCATCGAAGTCTTCAACACCGTCAAGCAACACTTCGCCGTTACGCTTTTTGTCTCTTTCGAATTGGATGATTTCCTGCATCCTGTTGCGCGCGCCACTGATGGTGAACCCCTGGTCGTAGAGCAGGTCACGGATACGCCGAATCATCAACACCTCATGGTGCTGGTAGTAGCGCCGGTTGCCGCGCCGTTTCATAGGCCGCAGTTGCGTGAACTCCTGCTCCCAATAACGCAGGACATGCGGTTTTACACCGCACAGGTCACCCACTTCACCAATGGTGAAATAGCGCTTGGCCGGGATGGGCGGGAGAGATATCTCCATTGAAATCAATGCAGTGTGGACGAAAGCTACGAGGTTACTCTAAGCTAGGCCAAACTGTAAAGCCAGAATTGATGCGAACACGAAAAACAATCAGCGCAGCGGGCCCGCCATCTCAAACACGGCGCCATCGTCTTGAATCTGCTCTTTGAGTTTTTGGCTTGCGTGAAAGGTCACCACCCGACGTGCCTCGATCGGAATTGCCTCGCCGGTTCGCGGGTTTCGGCCGGGGCGCGGCGCCTTGGTGCGAATCTGAAAATTACCAAAGCCCGTGATCTTGACGTCCTGCCCGTTTACTAAACTCGCCGAAACCAAGTTGAAGAAGGCATCGACCATGTCCTTAGATTCGCGCTTGTTCAAGCCGATCTGCTCAAACAAAAGCTCGGCCAGTTGGGCTTTGGTCAGCGCCGGGGTCTCCAAGCTGTCAACAGAAATGTCCATGTCGTCCTTCTGGTGTCTGGTGCTGGCGGTGAGCGTCAAGCCCGTTGCCGCGCGCCGACCTGCTCAACCAGCGTCGCCAGCACGGCATCCACTGCAGCTTCAATCTGCGCTTCAGTCAAGGTCGCATCATCACTGTTGAGCGTCAGCCGAAGGGCCATGCTTTTTTGGGCTGCAGCACCATCAAGCGCCAGGTCGGCAGGCGCAGCAGGTTTGGCACGGTAGATGTCGAACAGCAGGGCGTCGCGCAACAAGCCTCCCGTCGGCGCCGACCAAACTGCGTGCAACAGGTCGGCATGGGACTGATTCTCATGCACCCAAACCGCGATGTCACGCAGCACGGGCTGGTGTTTGGCGACAGGCTTGAATATTGGCACATGCCGCTGCAAAACAGCGTCGAGCTCCAGCTCAAACATCACCGGCGCCTGCGTCAAGTCGTAGCCCTGGCGCCACCGCGGATGCAATTCGCCTACAAAGCCAATCGCCCGGCCGGCCAGCATCACACGAGCGCAGCGGCCAGGGTGCATGGCGGGATGATCCGCCGGCTGGAACACGGGTTGAGCAGGAGCCAGTATGGCCTCGACATCGCCTTTGATGTCGAAAAAGTCCACGCCCTGCTCCAGGTGCCCCCACTGCAGCGCATTGGCATTGCCGCAGGCCAGGCCCGCAACACGCATGGGCTGTTGAAAACCTTGCACGGAGACATCGCTATCTGGCACCGAGGCATCTCGCAGAAAAATGCGGCCCAGTTCAAACACACGCACCCGCTGGGCCTTGCGGTCCAGGTTAAATTTCAGCACCTGCAGCAGCGAGCCGAGCAATGATGAGCGCATGACACTCATCTGGCTGGCGATTGGGTTGAGCAGCTTGATCGGTTCGGGGTTGCCCGCCAACTCGTGCTCCCACCGCGCTTCAACAAAACTAAAGTTGATGGTTTCCTGGTAGCCCAGAGCTGCAAGGTTGCGCCGAACGGCAAAGGAACTGCGCTGCGCCTCGGGTCGGATCTTGGCCGTGATGGGCGCCAAGGGCGGCGTGTGTGGCAGCTGGTTGTAGCCCACCATGCGCGCCACCTCCTCAATCAGGTCCTCCTCGATCTGCAGGTCAAATCTGTAGGGCGGCGGCAGCACGGTGATGACGCCGCCAGACTCGGTCAAGGGCAGCCCCAGGCGGGCCAGGGCTTGCACGCACTGCGCCTGGGTCAGCGGCATGCCAATAATTTTGGCAGCCCTTGCCACACGCAGCTGCACTGGCGAGGCCTTGGGTAGACTAACTTGTTGGTCGTCGATCGGCCCGCAGACCGTCTCAGGCGTACCGCAGATGTCGATGATCAGTTGCGTGATGCGTTCGATGTGCTCAACAGTTTGGCTTGGGTCCACGCCGCGCTCAAATCGATGCCCAGCATCCGTCGAGAAATTAAAGCG
>CAXNFT010000269.1:0-3563 GCA_964201255.1 Rhodoferax sp. | reverse complement strand
TTTGAGTCGGCCGGCGTCTCTGAAAAGTCTGCTGCCGACGCCCATGTTGCTGCGGTGCTGAACGCCACGCCATGATGTTTTTGAGCCGCTTTATCAGGCATTACCTGCTCTCTCTGCAGTTTTTCACGCGTATTCCGGTGACCGGCCGGTTGGCCGAGTGGGTTGGCTTTAGCCCGGCCATGCTGCGCGACAGTGCTGGGCATTTTCCTGGGGTGGGCTGGCTGGTGGGTGGTTTGCTGGCGGGCTTGAGCTGGCTGCTGCTGGTCTTGTTGCCCGACAGCGTGATGACCCCGCTGGTGGTTGCCGCTTTGGGCACGGCGGCGGGTGTGCTGCTGACCGGCGCCTTCCATGAGGACGGCCTGGCCGACGTGGCTGACGGACTGGGCGGCAGCCTGGACCGGGAACGCGCGCTGATCATCATGAAAGACTCCCGCGTGGGCGCATTTGGCGCGATTGCCGTAGGCCTGGCCTTGCTGGTGAAGGTACCCCTGCTGGCTCTGTTGGGCCACCTTAACCCGGAGTTGATGTGTGTGGCACTGTTTCTGGGCCATGTGGTGTCGCGCACCTGGCCGCTGCTGCTGATCCGGCTGATGCCCCATGTGGGCGATGCGGCCGGCTCCAAATCCAAACCTCTGGCCGACCAGATCAGTGGCGCCGGCCTGCTGACGGCTTTTATCTGGTGTTTTGGGGCGCTAGCCCTTGCCCTGTATGGTTCGGACGCTATTGAATTAGTAGTGATGGATGCGGCGGTAGTCAGCTTGGCTGCGCCGCTGGCGGGGGCACTGCTGGCGTCCGGCCTGGCCTGTGTCGTGCTGGGGCGCTGGTTTTGGCGCCGGCTGCAGGGCTTTACCGGCGACTGCCTGGGCACTACGCAGCAGGTGTGCGAGATCGCGTTCTACCTTGGTCTGGCCTTGGCCCTTTGAGCGCATGAAGCTCTGGCTGGTGCGCCATGCTCAGGTGCTGTTGCCGCCGGGCATCTGTTACGGCGCGACCGACGTGGCCGCCGATGCCGCCGCTACCCTGAGCGCCGCACAGGCCTTAGCGGCCGAGTTGCCTCCAGAATTGCCGCTGTGGGTGTCTCCGCTACAAAGATGTGAGCAGCTAGCCCAAGCGCTGCAAGGGCTGCGGCCCGATTTGGCTTATAAAACAACCGAACCCTGTTTGGCCGAGATGGATTTTGGCCACTGGGAGGGCCAGGCCTGGAGCAGCATTCCGCAAAGTGCCCTGGACGCCTGGGTGGCCGACTTTGCCCTCCACCGCTTTGGCGGTCGTGAAAGCGTCGCTGAGGTGATGCAACGCGTGGCGCTGGCCTGGGATGCCACCCGGCAGGCCGGCCAGGACGTGGCGTGGATCACCCACGCCGGTGTGATCCGCGCCGCCAGCCAGTTGCACCGGGGCGTGCGGCAGGTGCAGCGGGCCGACCAGTGGCCCAAAGAGGGGCCTGGGTTTGGGAAGTGGCTGACGCTAGGGTTGTGATGTCAGCGCTGGGCCGCGCTCGCCCGTTTGCGTGGGAGCGGCACCATCGGCCCTGCAGCCTCCAATCGCTCTGCCAGCCAAATTTTGATCACAGATTGCCGGGTGACACCGAGTTTGCTGGCTTCCCGGTCCAGGGAGTCGATCATCCAAGTCGGGAAATCGACACTCACCCGTTTTTGTTCCTGCAGCACACGTTTGGCCCCAGACAGATCCAAAGCAGGCGTGACGTCCAGGCCATCGTCAAATTGTTGCTCAAAGGTTTTAGCTTTCATACAGTGCCACCTCTTCTGAACGTGCACGACGAACTGAGATTAATCGGATGTGCTCTCCCCGGTAGGTCGTCACCGCCGACTATAGAAACCATACCTTAATTGGGCTGCTCATATGGTGTTTATACAAAGGCCACGGTGTTGGTCGGTGATTTTGGGCCCGGCAGGATTTGGTGCTTAGACACACTCAGCGCCGACGAGGTGGACCTGCAACATCACAGTGACGCGGGACGCAAGAAGCTGCCCCGCTACCCTGTCCCGTGTTTTCGGATGGGCCGATTGGCCCGCCATAGCGCATATGCGGGCACCGGCTTGGGCGAGGTGCTGATGGGTTGTGCGGTCGACCGTTGTCTGCACGCCCGCAGCCTCGTGGGTGCCTATGCGCTCCTGGTGGATGCCAAAGACGACAAGGCGAAGGCCTTTTATCTGCACTATGGCTTTACGGCCTGTACGGATGCGCCCCTGACCCTTTACCTGCCGCTCGGCTGATCCGACGGCCTGGCCCGTGGCGCAGAAACACGGGCCAAGTTGATGACCCACATCTAGGGCAAACCGGTCCGCGGCAAGACTGGAAAAGTAAGCCAAAACCCGCTCTATTTCCGCTTTAGATTCTTGGAGCCTTGTTTATCGTCTAGCTCATGTTCTTCACCACGTTGGACATGCCGGGGGGCTCAGTGAACCAAGCCCTGATCGGACAAATCAAGGTTCAGGGAGTTTTGTCATGGCGTCTATCATCAACACTAACATCAGTTCGCTGACCGCGCAGCGCAACCTGGGCGTGTCGCAGGCCGCACTGGCTACTTCGATGGCGCGTTTGTCCTCGGGGCTTCGCATCAACAGCGCCAAGGACGATGCCGCCGGCCTGGCGATCTCAGAGCGCATGACCGCCCAAGTGCGTGGTGTCAGCCAGGCCGCGCGCAATGCCAATGACGGCATCTCGCTGGCGCAAACCGCCGAGGGCGACTTGGCACAAATCTCCA
The DNA here is from genome assembly GCA_964201255.1 of Rhodoferax sp. Classification (GTDB taxonomy): domain Bacteria; phylum Pseudomonadota; class Gammaproteobacteria; order Burkholderiales; family Burkholderiaceae_C; genus Rhodoferax. The sequence continues at coordinate 838 of CAXNFT010000269.1, read as the reverse complement.
ACAACCTGCAGCGCATTCGTGAACTGGCGGTGCAGGCCGCCAACGGCAGCAACAGCACCTCGGACCGCTCCTCCCTCAACAACGAAGCCGCCGCCCTGGTGGCTGAAAACGACCGCCTGGCCAGCACGTCGGCCTTCAACGGCATCAAATTGTTGGACGGCACTTTTACGGCCCAAACTTTTCAGATCGGCGCCAACGGCACCAGCAACGATTTCGTCACGGTTCAGTCGCTGGCCAGCGCCCGGGCCAGCTCGCTGGGGGTCGGGTCTGGGTCCAGCTACAGCACAGATGTCACTGGTGCGGTCATTACCGTGACAACTGGCCTTTCAGCGGGTGAGCTGCAGATCAACGGCTATGCCGTGGGCGCGGCAGCGTCTGACGGCGTGTCCAACAACACATCCACCACCAGCGGTATCTCAGTGGCGGCGGCCATCAACGCTATCACCGGCAACACCAAGGTCACGGCCACCGTGGCTGCGACCACCACCACAGGGACTGCAGCCGCTGGTTTCGCAACGCCGCTGGCTGCCGGCCAGGTGCTCATCAACGGCGTGGACATTGGTGCCATTGCCGCCGCCGGTAGCGCCACGGCCCGCGGGGGCCAGACTGCAGCGGCCATCAACGCAAAGACCTCACAAACTGGGGTAACGGCCACCTTCAGCACGACCACCGGTGCCGTGGCTTTGACGGCGGCTGACGGTCGCAACATTGACGTCGCCATGGGCACTGTTGCCACCGGCGCGATCACTGGCCTGGCTGCGCAGGCCGTGAGCACCACCATCGTGACACGGTCCCAAGTGTCCCTGAGTTCGGCTGCTCAGGCTGGTATTGCCATTTC
>CAXNFT010000268.1:0-3573 GCA_964201255.1 Rhodoferax sp. | reverse complement strand
AAATTAGAGTTGTTATCCTAAAAAAAGTACGGCAAGCTTGGCGCCACAATCGCGTTATGAAGGCCTTTTACTCGGACCATTTTGTCTTGCCTTTGCCTGAAGGGCATCGGTTTCCCATGGCCAAGTATCGGCTGCTTCGTGACCGTTTGTTGGCTACTTTGCCTCAGGTCTGCCTGTCAGAAGCGCCGCGCGCCAGCGATGGTGAGCTTGCTATGGTTCACGATCCTGCCTATGTGGCGTCCTTGAAAGACGGGACGATCGACCCTGCCGTGGTGCGTGCCATTGGGTTCCCTTGGAGCGAAGCCATGGTGGAGCGTTCTCGGCGGTCGGTTGGCGCGACCATTGCCGCGGCGCGTAAGGCGATGTGCGAAGGTGTGGCAGCCAATCTTGCAGGGGGAACCCACCATGCTTACGCCAACCGAGGCAGCGGGTTTTGTGTGTTCAACGATGTGGCCGTGGCGGCTCGCCTGATGCAAGCTGAGTGGGGCCGTCATGCCTCAAGACAGCGGCCGATGCGCGTGGCGGTGATTGATTTGGACGTTCACCAGGGCAATGGCACCGCTCGCATTTTCGCGGCTGACGACACGGTGTTTACTTTGTCACTGCATGGAGAAAAAAATTTTCCGTTTGCCAAGGAAGTCAGTGATCTGGATGTGGCACTTCCGGACGGGTGCGGTGACGCCGATTACCTGCGGGCCCTCGGCGATGCTTTGGCGCAGTTGTTCGCACGCTTCAGCCCGGATCTGGTTTTTTATCTGGCGGGTGCCGATCCCCACAGTGGGGATCGGCTGGGTCGACTGGCACTCAGTTTCGAGGGGCTGAAGGCGCGAGATCGTCTTACCTTTGACGCTTGCTTTGCGCGGCGCATCCCGCTGGCTGTTGTGATGGGCGGCGGGTATGGCCTCAGGCTTGAGGACACCATTCAGGTTCAGCTCAACACCTACCAGGTCGCTCTGGACTACTGGTTGAAATGGCAAGATTTGCAGCTGACAGGCGCAGGGCTGGCAAAATCACACACATGACCTATGTTGATTCTGAAAAATTACAGCCCGACGAACGTTCGGCTTATCGAGTTTTCCGCTCAATTGGCACCCGCTGGTCAGATAACGATGCCTATGGGCATGTGAACAACGTGGTGTATTACAGCTGGTTTGACACGGTCGTCAATGCCCACCTGATTGAGCACGGCGTACTCAATGTTCAGTATTGCGAGACGATCGGCTTGGTGGTGGAGACCCAATGTAATTATTTTGCGGCACTGGCCTTTCCTCAGGTGGTTGAGGCTGGCCTTCGCGTGGCGCGGCTGGGGTCGAGCAGCGTGCGCTATGAAATCGGGTTGTTTGCGGCTGGCGCGTCATCGACCGCAGCAAGAGGGCACTTTGTGCATGTCTATGTGGACAGGCAAAGCCGGCGCCCGGTGCCCTTACCCAAGGCCTTAAAGGCAGTATTGGAGAAACTGGTATGAGCCAAAACATCGTAGACGAAGCCATTCTTTCGCGCAGGTCGATTCGTGCGTTTACAGCGCAACCGGTGACCAGAGAGGTTGTTGCCGAGTTGCTGGCAGTCGCCAGCCGAGCACCGTCTGGCACCAACACTCAGCCATGGAAAGTTTATGTGTTGCAGGGAGCGAGTCGGACTGAACTCGCTGACAAGGTCTGCGCTGTGCACGATGCCACTCGACAAGATCCAACTTTGGCCGCAAAGTATCAGGAAGAGTACGACTATTACCCCCAGAAATGGGTTAGCCCCTACATTGACCGTCGCCGGGAAAATGGCTGGAGTCTTTACGGGTTGCTGGGTATTGGCAAAGCCGACAAAGACAAAATGCATGCCCAACATCAGCGTAACTACCGATTTTTTGATGCGCCAGTTGGTTTGATGTTCACGATGGATCGGGTGATGGGTCGGGGTTCGCTGGTGGACTTCGGCATGTTTTTGCAAAACTTCATGGTCGCGGCGCGAGGCCGAGGCCTGGACACCTGTCCGCAGGCCGCATGGAACGGCTTTGCAAAAATCATCATGCCGCACATTGGTGCGACACCGGATGAAATGCTGGTCTGTGGCATGGCCTTGGGCTACGCTGACCAAAGCGCGATTGTCAATACGCTGACCACCCCGCGAGAATCCGTAGAGCGGTTCACCCACTGGCTGGACTGATAAAGTCACCCCATGATTATCAGCAGCCTGCTCGATACTGATCTCTATAAATTCACCATGATGCAGGTGGTGCTGCATCAGTTTCCTGGCGCTCAGGTTGAATACCGGTTCAAGTGTCGAAACCCGGCTCTTGACCCTGAAACCGGCAAATCAGGGCGACCACTCGCGGCCTATGTCAGCGAAATACGCGATGAAATCCGGCTGCTGTGCAATCTGCACTTTCAGGATGCCGAGTTGGCCTATTTGCGGTCGATGCGTTTCATCAAGAGCGATTTTGTTGATTTTCTGGGGCTGTTCCGGCTCAACGAGAAGTACGTTACCGTGTCAGCGCTCCCCTCGGGCGAGATTGACATCGCGATCCGGGGACCCTGGCTTCACACGATATTGTTTGAAATCCCGGTCCTGGCGATTGTGAACGAGGTCTACTTCCGCAATACGCAGAGATTGCCAGACCTGCTCGAGGGGCGGCGCCGGCTGGATGTGAAGATTGGACAGCTGCGGGGCGAAGGCCTGAGCGACCTGAAGATTGCCGACTACGGTACCCGGCGGCGGTTTTCCAATGCCTGGCACGAGGAAGTGCTGCGCGTATTGTCGGCACGGTTGGGCACAGGGCACAGCCCTGGTCATGCCGCTGGTGTGGGCGGACAACTGGCCGGCACGAGCAATGTGCTGTATGCGATGAAGCTGGGACTGGTGCCATTGGGGACGATGGCCCATGAGTACCTGCAGGCTTGCCAAGCCCTCGGACCGCGTCTGCGTGACAGCCAGACCTATGCGTTTGAATCATGGGCCAAGGAATACCGGGGTGATCTTGGCATTGCGCTGAGCGATGTTTACGGCATGAGCGCTTTTTTGCGCGACTTTGACCTCTTTTTCTGCAAGTTGTTTGATGGCGCCCGCCACGACAGTGGCGACCCGTTTGAATGGGGCGAGCGCATGCTGGCTCATTACAGCCGTAATCGCGTCGATCCCCGCACCAAAACGCTGATCTTTAGCGATGCGCTGACCGTACCGCGTACCATCGAGCTGTACCATCGCTTCCAGGGACGTTGCCAGTTGGCTTTCGGCATCGGTACCAATCTGACCAATGACCTGGGCTATGAGCCGCTGCAAATTGTGATCAAAATGGTCCGCTGCAATGGTCAGCCTGTGGCCAAGTTGTCCGATACGCCGAGCAAGAATATGTGCGATGACGAGAAGTACCTGGCCTATCTGCGTCAGGTGTTTGACATTGAGCAGACCTCATGAGCCTTGACGCCGGCTTGGCTAACCAGGAGATATTCTTTTGACCTTACTAAGCTACCGGACCGTATTTCGACTCCTGCTGCCGCTGTCACCGGGCGCTACCTGGGCCGCTGATCTGAATGGCAGCCAACTGTCCGCGTTGTGGGCCCTGCCCTTCGCCGGAGTGCTGTT
>CAXNFT010000267.1:0-3574 GCA_964201255.1 Rhodoferax sp. | reverse complement strand
TTGGCCAGAAAATCCGACTTCATGCGCGTCGCACCCTCGGCCTGGGTCAGGGCGTCGCGCAGGGCCAGGGTGCGCTGCGCGACCTTTTGCTCCAGGTCCTCATTGAGCTGACTCAGCTCGTCTTCACGATTTTTCAGGGCCAGGTGCAGGCCTACGCGGGCCCGGACCACCTCTTGGTTGATAGGTTTGTGGATGAAATCCACCGCACCTTCGGCCAAGGCGCGAGACTCGCTTTCGGCATCGTTCTTGGCCGTGACAAAAATTACCGGAATATTGCGCGTGTCCGGGTCAGCTTTGAGCGTCGCACACACCGCATACCCATCCATGCCAGGCATCATGACATCCAACAAGATCAGGTCCGGCCGCTGGTGCCTCACCAGCGCCAGGCCCTCAGCGCCCGAAGTGGCAAACTGAACCTCGTAGCGGCTGGCCAAGACCTCCCCGAGCACCTCCACGTTCTCGATGATGTCGTCGATGATGAGAATTCGGGCTTCGTTCGGCATGTCGGGATCAATGGGACTTGGATCCCAGCATAGCCGAGAATTGACTGAGCGCCGCCAAGGCGGCTTTGAATTTAAGCTTGCGGGTAGCCTGGGCGACGGGCGCAAACGGCAATTCAAAGGCCGTTTGCGCCAGCAGCGGCTCAATCTGGTCGAGTTGGCGCCTGGCCGCCAACATATTACTGGCCAGCAAGCGCTCGAGTTCCTGCAGCTGAGGCGCCAGCAAGCTGTGGTCAATGCTGGCCTGCTCCAGCTCAGCAGGGCCGACGCCGGTAGCCACAGCGGACGCCCTGAGGCGGCCGACCCACTTAAGCAACACTCGGATGAGTTGGCCTCGCATGATCGGTTTCGAGACATGGTCCACCATGCCGACCGCCAGACAGGCGTCATGGTCGGTTTTCATGTCGGCCGCAGACAGGGCAATGATCGGCGGGGCTGAGTTGCCCAACTGGGCCCGAATGCGCTGGGTTGCCTCCAGGCCGTCAATGCCTGGCAGCTGTAGGTCCATCAGAATCACGTCAAAATTTGCGCCCAGCGCCTGCTCGACCGCCTGGAGCCCATCCACTGCCGTGGTGACCTGCATGCCAAGCCCGTCCAAAAAGGCCCGCGCCACAATGACATTGACCGGATTGTCCTCAACCAGCAGCACTTTCAGGTCTCGCAGCGATGTCCCATCGTATGGCATTGCTGGCTCGTCCGATGGCTCCGTGCCCAACTGCGACTGAGACTCGGACAGATTGACCGTGAAGCTGAACGATGAGCCCACATCGGGCACGCTCTCAACGCTGATGACGCCACCCATTAACCCGACCAGTTGGCGACAAATAGACAGACCAAGACCCGTGCCGCCAAAGCGACGGGTGATGGAACTGTCTGCTTGTGCAAAAGAGGCGAAGATGCGGCTTACCTGCGGTACATCCATGCCAATGCCCGAATCAATCACCGAAAATTTCAGGGCTAGGCCCTGGTCGGTACGTTGCGGGCAATCCACAGTGACCTCAATCGCACCGCCCTCTGTGAATTTGATTGCATTACTCACCAAGTTAACCAGGATTTGACGCAAGCGCAGCGCGTCGCCCAGCAGGTGCATCGGCACGGCGTCATCGACCCGCACCCGCAAGGACAAGTTTTTCTCAAGCAAGTGAAAAGAAAACAACTGGGCCACCACGCTCAACAGTTTTCTCAGATCAAAGCTCTCGTTGACCAACTCCAATTGGCCAGCTTCCATCTTGGAATAATCCAGCACATCGTTCAGTATGCGCAGCAACGATTCCCCCGCCTGCTGCAGGCTGACGATGTACTCCCGATGCAGGCCCTCCAAGGGCGCTGACTGCAGCAATTGCGAGAAACCCAAAATGGCATTCAGCGGCGTGCGAATTTCATGGCTCATGTTGGCCAGAAACTCCGATTTGGCGGTTGTGGCGTCCTCCGCCTGCTGCAAGGCCTGCTCGACCTGCCCCTGCTTGGCCAGGGACTCCCGCAGGTAACGGCGCTGCAGGGCCTCGCTTTCGATCAACTCGGCGACCTTGCGCCGGATCTCCAGATTCATAACAATAAAAGCCGACTCCAGGGTACCGATCTCATCACCACCGCCACTGACAAGATCGATGTCGTAATTGCCGGCTCTGATATCGCGGGTGGCCATCACCAACATTTGCAGTGGCCGGGTCAGGGCCACACTGATCCACCAAAGCAGCAATGAAAACACCAGCAGCGCCAAGGCGCCAACCTGCAGGACGTGGACGCTCACACTGCGGGCGGTCTGCTCGATTTTGGATCGGGACAAACCAAACTTGATGACGCCCAATACTTGGCCGCCCAAGCTCAGCGGGACAGAAAATTCGTCGTAAATCAGTTTGGCCGCCATGAGCTCTGGCGCATCGGCTGTGGCAGGTGGTGCGGCCCCATCTTCGGCGATCAGATTCCCACTCGCATCGCACACGTTCAGAAACATCAACTCACTGGCCGCCCGGCTTTCTTTGAGGATGGCTGCCACCGAGGCGTAGTCGCGCTGCGCCATAGGCACCGCCAGCGCGGCAACCAAAAGCGGTTTGATCTGACGTGCGTGAGCCTGCTGATCGGCATCAAGAAAACGGGCCACCCACCAGAAGGTACTACCGCCAACGAGTGCCAGCACACACAGCTGGACCGCCATGCCGGCAAGAACCAGCTTGACCTTAAGACTAAGACGACCCTTCATGTGTTTCAGCCACCCAGCCCTTTGCGTGTGGCGTCATTGAACGCATCCAAGGTTTTGAGCTCTGGCTCAGCGACATCACGAATGTTCGCAAAACCTGACAAGGCAAAGAACTTTTTGCCCTCCTCTGTTTGAGGAAAAGCCAGGATCAATGTCTTGAGGCGTTGAAGTTCTGCCGCCGGTAGCACCGGGTTGGCCATCACCAGAAAGCCTGGCAATTTGGCGATTTCAGTGACGATGCGCAGGGTGTTGCGCATGGCCTCTGGTTTGGCGCGGAACTCGCCCAGGCTCATGATGGCCAGTGGCGCCTCGCCCGTCCGCAGTACCGCACCCAAACTGTCGTCGTTGGCGGCGGTCACGGTTTTGAAATCAGCACCATGGCGAAGGCCCTGGACGCCCAGCCACTCCAAGCCAGCCAGCGCTACCAGCGATTGGGGGTTGGCCAAGGCCAGGGACTTGCCACGCAACTGCGTGACTGAGGCGTTGGCGTTGTCGGCCAATGCCACCAGGATGGCTGGTATTTTGGGGTCGTAGATGGCCAGCGGATGCCAGTTGCTGTCCACTTGAGCCACCCGCCCCAGGTTGGCCGCCGTCACGACCAAGTGGTAATCGCCACGCCGGGTGTTCTCGGCAAAAGCCCGAAAATCCGGCGCAGTGGCGATGTCTACACCGCGTTTGAGTTCCCGCTCAAAATACTCGCGCATGGGCTGATAGCTGGCGAGGATCACTCGGGCACTGACGTTGGGTAGGACCCCGATCCTGAGAGAGGCGGTACTTTGCTGTGCCGAAGCCGGCGCAATCATGGTCAGACCAAAAACAACCATGCCAAAAATCGATATCGCCCGCTTGAATGGCACAAGCACACGCATGGTTTTAC
>CAXNFT010000266.1:0-3577 GCA_964201255.1 Rhodoferax sp. | reverse complement strand
GCCTGGATCACCTCGGGGTGGTGCTGGCACATCGCCACATTGAGCGAGACGCTGCCGCGCATATTGCAGCGCTGCATGGCCTCTAACATGCGCCAGAAGCCGACCCGGTTGCCGTAGTCGCGGTACGAGTAGTTCAGCACATCGGGCGCCGGTCGGGCCCAGGCGGCACGCGCTGGGTTTTTGGGCGGGTTGAGTTCATAGAACTCGACATTGGGGGCCACCCAGAACGCCACACGGGCGGCACCCGGCCATTCAATGCGCGGGCGGTTGTTGTAGGGAAGGTAGTCGTAAAAGCCGGGGTCGCGCTTCACCGGCCAGCCCCCACCGCTGGGGCCACCTGCCGCAGTTGGGCCAGCGTGTCGTCAAGGGACAGCACGTCGGCGTATTTGACGACCATGTCGTACAGGTTGGCAAAGTGTGGGCCCTCATGCTTGTCGGCCACGCACTCCTCGGGCACGATGGTGCGGTAGCTGCGCGACAGGCTGTCCACCACGGTGGCACGCACGCAACCCGAGGTGGAGCCGCCGGTGACCACCACAGTGTCGACCCCATGAAAGTTGAACACCGAGCCCAGGTTGGTCTCAAAAAAAGCCGAGGCCATGCGCTTGTTGATGACGATGTCACGCTGGTGGTCGATCACCAGCCGGTCGTCAAACTCGGAGCGGCGGCTGCCGACCTTGATGTTCTGCAGCGAATCCGGCGTGTTGGTGCGCGTGCCCCAGACGCCACAGTCTTCGCCAGAGTCCATGTAGGCCACGTAGGTCCAGACCACCGGGAAACCGCGCGCGCGAAACTCGGCCGCCAGTGTGTTCACATGCTCCAGCTGGCGCGGGTCGGTCTCGTAGGCGGTGGCGAACTCACCGACGCAGGTGTAGGCTTTTTGCAGGTCGATGTTGATCAGCGCGGGCTTGCGGCCAAAGCCGAAGCGCTTGCGCGTGGGGTTGGCTTTGAACGCTTGGTAGAGCTGGCGGCTGGTCAGGTTGGATTGCTCCATGGCCGGGTCTTTCTGAAGGGTTGAAGGGAGTTCACGCCTGGCGCCGAGCACCGGGAAACGTGTTGGAAATCATGATGCATCACCCATATTGTTCTGTCAATAGAACAATTCAGCGGAACGAAGCGCCACGAAGCGCCACCCTTGAAAAGCCGCAAATCACACGGTAGCATCTGGCTTGACCACATAGGAGACCCTTTTAATGATCCCGATTAACCGCATGGAGTGCCCAGTTGTTACGCAAAACGTGGCAGAAGTGGACCTGATGGACGTCGAGATTCAGGAATGCCCTTATCCGGCCTACAAGACGCTGCGTGAGGAGGCGCCGGTTTACCGGGACGAGCTGACGGGTTTTTATGTATTGACCCGCTATGAAGACTTGCGCGAGATCCTCAAAGACCCGGCGACTTTCTCCAACCTCCGGCCCCGTGGCCCCGACCATATTCCACCCGAACGGGTGCAGATGATCGCCAAGTTGTTTCGCGAAAAAGGCTGGTTGCCGGCGCCTACCTTGTCAGGCCGAGACAACCCAGAGCACAAGGAGATGCGGGCCCTGTTTGACCACACCTTCCGCGCCAGCCGAATCAAACTGATGGACCCGTATGTGCGGGATTTGTCTTACCAACTCGTCGATGCATTCATTGCGGATGGGCATTGCGAGTGGGTTCGCCAGTTCGCGGTGCCTATGCCTTTGATCATCATCGGAAAGCAGATGGGTGCACCAGAAAAGGACATCTGGCGTATCAAGGCCTGGACCGACGCGTGGGTCAAGCGGCTAGGCCTGATGCAGACGGATGCTGAGGCGATTTGGTCGGCCGAGATGGAAATTGAGCAGCAACACTACTTCCAGCCTATCTTTGAGCAACTTCGGCGTGAACCGAACGACACCCTGCTGTCAGAGCTGGTCAACCGCGAGATTCCTGAATGGGGCCGTAAGCTCAACGACAACGAATTGCACGCAGAGATGACCGCCGATACGTTTGTGGGTGGCTCAGAGACAACGACCAACGCCTTGTCGGCCGGCATTATGTTGCTGGCGCAAAACCCGGACTGTTTTGCGCTCCTGAAATCCGACCCAGAACGCTACTTGCGAACCTTCATCGAAGAGGTCATTCGTCTCGAAGGTCCGGTTCAGGGCCTTCAGCGCTTTACGACCTGTGACGTGAGCTTCCACGGTGTCACGATTCCGAAGGGGTCGGTGATCAATGTCCGTTACGCTGCGGCAAACCGGGACCCGGCCCATTTTCCGGACCCAGACCGGATCGATTTGGAGCGCAAGAACGCGGCCACCCATTTGGGCTTTGGTTCTGGCGTTCACCATTGCCTTGGCGCCCCATTGGCCCGCCGTGAGTTGTGGTGGGGCTTCACGGCTTTTCTCGAGCGTATCGAGGTTTTCCGGCTTGCGCCCGGCAAAAACCATCTGCGGCATGTCCCTAACTTCTATCTGCGCTGTCTCAAAGAGTTGCACATCGAGTTCACACCAAAGAAACGGCCGTCACACTGATCGCGACGGCCTTGCGCCGTTCAGCGGTACGCCGGCATGCCCAGGATGTCTCGGGTCTGCGCAAAAGTTGCCAATGGCCGGCCCATGGCCGTGCACAGTGCCTTGGTTTCTTCGATCAGCTCCACATTGGTTGGCGTACGGTTCGGGTCGAAATGTTCTTCGATGCCGACATGCAGGTGCCCGCCAAGCTCCAGGGCCATGCGCGCGACCGGCGTCTGCAGCAGATCGCCGCCCCATACCGATACTGACCAGGGGATATCTGTGCCCTCCAGCATTTCCACGTAGGCGGCCAACGCCTTTTCGGTCGGTGGCAGTCCGAAAGAGACGCCCTTGGCGCGGGCCCACAAACCCCACTCGCCGCCAAAATAGAACTTGGCCATGGTTCCCTTGGGCAAGCGGCCGGCTCGGTACCAGGCCAGCGTTGTCTGCAGGAACCCGGGCTCAAAGATGGCCAGCGACGGCAGAAAGCCCAGTTTCTCAGCCAGCCCAAAGGCATAGGCATGGTCTTCATAACTGTTGACATAGCTGAAGCCTACCGGCAAACCATCAGGACCCGGATAACCCAGGTTGGTCGAGCCGGGATCCACCACGCCGAATGGCATGGGTACCTCAGCTGCAATGAAGGGATAGTGTGAATAACGGTCCTGGATCGGCTCCAGGTTGGCGCCGTCTGCCTGATTGACCGACAGAGTCGGGTACCACAGGGCGTCTGGTTTTTTTGCGAGTATCACGCGCCAGGGTTGAAGGTAAGCCTCGGCACCAGCTTGTCCATTGAGCCTGATGTCGTGATTGTGCGCATGGATCACTGAGGCGCCAGCATCGAAACAGCGCAGGCTGTCCTCAATGATGGCCTCGGTGCTCAGCGGCACATGTGGATTGCGATCTGGGGTAACACCGCCGTTGATGGCGACTTCCAGAATGACCGGGTTCTTGTTCATGAATTAAGATTAGTTGTAAATTTACTACGTGAGTAAGTTGTTGATAAATATAAGAATTTTGTTAGTAAATATTTTCAAGGTTTTTCAACCTCACTTTTACGCCCAAAGTGCCCTCTGGCAACCTTCCCATCGGCAATCGCTTTA
>CAXNFT010000265.1:0-3578 GCA_964201255.1 Rhodoferax sp. | reverse complement strand
TGTCAGACCCGGCGTCCGTGGGCTTCGCCCAATAGCCCGCGCGGCCAGAGGATCAGCACACCGATGAGCACGATGTAGGCCATGGCATCCTTGAAGCCGTCGGGCAGGTAGACCCCGGAAAACTGTTCGATCACGCCCAGCAAGAGGCCACCCAGGATCGCACCCGGTACGCTGCCGAACCCGCCCAACACCAAGGCCGCCAGCGCCTTGAGCACCACGATCCACAGGCCGATGTCAACCAGCGCAATCGGCGCCAGCAGCAGGCCGCAGACGGCCGCAATGGCGCCAGAGATAGCCCACACCATCGAGGTCACACGCTTGACGCGAATGCCGCTGAGGTAGGCGGCCAGCTGGTTTTGCGAAGCCGCCTGGATCGAGGTGCCGAGAGCGGTTTTTTTGAGAAACCAAAACAGCACCAGTGTGATCAGCAGCGAGCTTCCCACAATGGCCAGGCTAAGGTCATTGATCACCAGTGTGCCCACTTGTGTTTTCTGCCCGGTCCAGGGGGTGGGGTAGGTGCGTGAGTCTGGCCCGAAGAACATGCTGACCAAACCGCGCAGCATGAAGGCGATGGCAATGGTCAGCATGACCCCCGCAAATTGGGGTTGCCCGACGATCATGCGCATGATGCGGGCGTCAATCAGCCAGCTTAGGGCTGCGGCCAGCAGCACGGTGGCCAGCGTGGCCAGCCAGAAAGGCCAGCCCAGCCCGACAATCAGACCCCAGCCCACAAATGAGGACGCCATCAGCACGTCACCATGTGCAAAATTGAGGACCTCGGTCGCCTTGTAAGTCAGGACCAGTCCCAAGGCCACCAGCGCATAAATGGCGCCGATGGCGACCCCGTTGAGGGTCAGCTGAATGAATTGGGCAAGGTCTGAATTCAAGGTTTGAGTCTGGATTGACTAAGTCTAGTTTGCGAAGTGATATTTTTTCACATTCACTTTGTTGCGTCTACCTGTCGGGGGCCATGTTGTGCCCAATCAAGGGTAAACACCGACGTTGCTTAGCCGCTCTACCACCAGCGCGCTGGCGACCCCTGCTGCACCGCAAATGGCAATGCAACCGTAACGCAGTTCACGCCTGTCCAACTCGTCCAGCAGCACGCTGACCAGCGCTGCGCCAGTGCAGCCCATGGCATGACCGATGGCAATGGCGCCACCATTGACGTTCACACGGTCGTGGTCGACCTTCATGTCCTCCATGAAGTGCAGTGCCATGGCGGCGAAGCCTTCATTGATTTCAAACAGGTCAATGTCCTCGGGCTGCAGGTGCGCCCGGGCGATGGCGAGCTGGGCTGCCCGTACCGTGCCGGTCAGCGCCAGGGTGCGGTCCGAGCCGGTGTCGGCCATACCCAGGATGCGCGCACGCGCTGGCAAGCTGGCGCGTGTCAGCGCGGCGGCCGATCCCACCAGCACAGCCGCGGCACCATCGGCCATGGCGGGTGAGTTGCCGGCGTGGTGGCTATGCTCCACGGCAGCCAAGCCGTAGCGTCGACACAGCTGCGCGTCCCAACCGTCGTCACCCCCCTTGGCGCCCCACGCAGCGAAAGACGGCGCCAGGGTGGCGAGCGAAGCGCGCGTGGTGCTGGCCCGGATGTTTTCGTCGCGGTCCAGCAGCAGTTGGCCATCGTCATCAGTCACCGGGACCATGGAGGGGGATGAGCCGCGTGCGGCGGCAGCGGCGGCCCGTTGCTGCGAGCTGACCGCGTAATCGTCGAGTTGCTGCCGGGTGTAGCCACGTTGGGTGGCGATGGCGTCTGCGGCAATGCCGATGGGCACCAGGTGCGCCAGGGTCTGGAGCGCCAGGTCATGCGTTAACGCGCCCTGATCGCTGCCCATGGGCACGCGTGACATCATCTCGACGCCGCCGCCCAAGGCCAGTGCGTCGCCGTGACTGGCTTGCAGCGCAGCGAAATTCACCGCCGACAAACCGGAGGCGCAGTAGCGGTTGATGGTGACAGCGCCCACCGCGTCATCCCAGCCGGCCAGCGGCAGTGCCAGGGTGCCTACGCTGGCCCCCTGCTCACCGGTTTGGGTGACACAGCCGAAGACGGCGTCGCTCACCTGGCGGGTGTCCAGCGCAGTGCGGGAACTCAGGGCCGACAGGGCCCGGGCCAGCAGCAGTGCTGGTTTGATGGCGCGCAGGCTGCCTTTGTCATTGCCTTTGCCGCGCGGCGTACGCACAGCCTGTGCGATGTAAACAGGGTTCATGGCATGGTCCAGCTCAGTGGGTTGGGGTTTGCATCAGGGTGGTGAAGGCATCGTTGGCGCAGTTGTAGCCATGCAGGGGCAGGGCACTCAGGTCTGTCAGCTGCGATGCCAGCTGCCCGGCTTGCATGCGCAGTGCGTCGGTCTCGCCCACGCCGGCGCGGCGGATCAGGCCGGCGCCGGCCACCAGCACCTCGCCCGACACGTCGCAGGCCGGGCTGGCCAGCCAGCCCACCAGGGGCGCGACCAGACCAGGGTCCAGTGCGCCGGCCATGCTGGCATTCAGGTGCGGTGCGGTCATCTGCGACAAGCCATAGGGGGCAATGGCATTGACCAATACCCCGTGTCGCCGGCCCTCCAAGGCCAGCGCGCGCATCAGGCCGATCACCGCCGCCTTGGCGGCTGAGTAGGCTGCCTGACCGACGTTGCCGTACAGGCCTGCACTAGACGTGGTGAGGATCAGCCGGCCATAGCCTTGCCCAAGCAGCTGCGGCCAAGCGGCATGCGCCAGGTGCAAACTGCCGAAAAAGCTGGTGTCAAAGATGTGGCGGAACTCATCCATGCTTTGTTTGACAAAGGTGCGACCGTGGTCGACGCCTGCATTGGCCACCACGATGTCCACGCCGCCAAAATACTGACGTGCTTCGTCCACCATCTGCAGGCCGCTCCCAGGCTCGGCGACATCACACCAACTGGCCTGCGCGGTACCACCTGCCGCGCGAATGGCCTCAACCGTGAGGCTGGCCGAGGTGGCTGCATCTGCCTCGCCCGCATGGCGCCGGTTGTTGACCAGCACACGGGCGCCACGGCTGGCCAGATGCAGGGCATAGGCGCGGCCCAGGCCCTTGCCGGCGCCTGTGACGATGGCGCGTTGGCCTTGAAGGTCCAGCGTGGTCACCCCGGTTTGCCCCATGGGAAGAAGGCCGGTACCCGTGCCATGTAATCTGCATAGCTGGGCTTGGTGCGTGCCAGGTAGCGCTCTTGCATGGGTGTGGCCGAACCGGCACTCATGAACCAGGTCACGTACAGGGGGCAAGCCAGGGCCAGCCAACCCCAGGGGTGCATCAACCCCAGCGCACCAAAGCTCCACCAGACCACGGCCTCGCCGAAATAGTTGGGGTGACGCGACAGGCGCCACAAGCCGGTGTCTAGCACCATGAGGCGGTCAGTCCGGTTGGCCTTGAAGCGCTGCAGTTGCAGGTCGCCCACCACCTGAAAGTAAAAACCCAGGCCAAATATTGGCAGTGCCAGGACATGCTGCCAGCCCAGCGCCTGCGAGCCTGATGCGACGGCAAGGACCAGGCCCAGGGACCACAGCCAAACGGTCACACCCTGCATGATGAAAACCTGAAAGTAGCTCCACCACCA
>CAXNFT010000264.1:0-3613 GCA_964201255.1 Rhodoferax sp. | reverse complement strand
ATGCCCGGGCGCCAGGTGCGGCCCGGCATCTGGGTGGGCCTGAACACCTCGGTCGCCTGGGACCAGATCAAGCTCGAGGGGCCGGTCTACATTGGCTCCAGCGTTCGCATCGAGCCGGGCGCCACCATCACCGGGCCCTGCTGGATCGGCCACGGCAGCCACATCCGCACAGGCGCCCGGGTGGTGCGCAGCATTTTGTTTGAGTACACCCGTATCGCTGCGGACATGCGCTTCACCGAGATGATTGTCTCGCCCGACTACTGCGTTGACCGCCATGGTGACACCCTGTACCGGGGCGACGACACCAGCCCGCTGCGCTGGGGCGACGCCCGGGCCTGACTCAGGAACCCAGGCGCCGAGCTAGGCTAGCGCAAGCTCGTCTGCCGCGTGGTCGGTACCAGCCTCCGACCCGCTCGGCAACAGCCCGAGCCGGCGGCAGATCTCCAGAGTCGGCGCGCTTTGGTTCATGGTGTAGAAGTGCAGGCCAGGCGCACCGCCGGCGAGCAAGCGCTGGCAGAGACCGGTCACCACATCAAGGCCAAACGCCTTGATCGACGCAGCATCGTCTTCAAAGGCATTCAGACGCAGCCGCAACCAGCGCGGGATCTCGGCACCGCAGGCGTCACTGAAGCGAATCAGCTGCGCCGAGTTGATGATGGGCAGGATGCCGGGCACGATCGGCAGTGTGAGGCCCAAGGACTGCGCCTCATCGACCAGGCGAAAGTAGGCGTCAACGTTGTAAAAATACTGGGTGATCGCCGAATTGGCCCCGGCCCCCGCCTTGGCGGCCAGGGCTTGCAGGTCGGCATTGGGCGTTGCCGCTTGCGGGTGCGTCTCCGGATAGGCCGCCACCTCGATGTGGAAATGCGAGCCGGTCTCGGCCCGGATAAAGGCCACCAGATCGCTGGCGTACTGGAACTCGTCACTGCCGCCATGGTCAGCCGGCAAGTCGCCACGCAGGGCCACCAGACGCTGGACGCCCATGGCGCGCAAGGCCAGCAGTTGTTGGCGCACCGAGTCGCGGGTGGCGCCGATGCATGAAAAATGCGCGGCCGCACTCACCCCCTCGGCCAAAATCTCGCGCACGCTCTGGAACGTGCCAGCCTGGGTCGAGCCGCCCGCGCCATAGGTGACCGAGCAGAATTCGGGCTTTAGGGCGTAGAGTTGCTGGCGCGCCAGGCGCAGCTTTGCTTCACCTTCCTGCGTCTTGGCTGGAAAAAACTCCAGACTCAGGGGTGTTTTGGACATGACGTTCATGGTGAACTAACTCCCGGGTATCGGGTCGCCCACGCGGTGGGCATACATGAAGAACTCGTGGTTGCCGTCGCCGCCATCAATGGGCGAGTCGAACCACGCAGACACCTGCAGGCCAAGCGCAGCGCAACAATCGCGCAGCCGCTGCTCCACCAACAGGTACAGACCCGCATCACGCACAATGCCGCCCTTGCCGACCTGGCCCGGCTGCAACTCAAACTGGGGTTTGACCAGCATCAGCAGTCCGGCCCCCGGTTTGAGCAGCGGCACCAGGGCCGGCAGTACCAGTGTTTGCGAGATGAAGGACAAATCGCCCACGATCAGGTCAAACAACGGCTCAAAAGGCATTTGCGCCACAGCGTCTGGATCAGCATAAAATTGGCCTCCAGCCCTTGTCGCGTCTTGATCAGCAGCTATCAAATCAGAAGCATCAAGCGCACGGGCATTGCACTTTTCCAGGCACAGCACACGCGGATCGGCGCGCAAGCTGGGGTGAAGCTGGGCGCTGCCCACATCCACCCCCACCACCCGGGCTACGCCCTGCTGCAGCAGGCAATCGGTAAAGCCGCCGGTGGACTGCCCGACATCGAGGCAAGTCCAGCCGGCCACCGAAAGCTTGAGCCGAAGCAAGGCCGCTTCCAGCTTGAGGCCGCCGCGCGACACATAGCGCGCTTCGGACAGGTCTTGCAGTTGGAGCTCGGCGTCAAGCGGAATCTCATCACCATTTTTGGTGACGGTTTTCCAGACCTCGCCGACACGCCAGCGCAGACCCCCCTCAATCAGGCGTTGGGCTTGCGAGCGGCTGCTGGCGTGCT
This sequence comes from Rhodoferax sp., assembly GCA_964201255.1. Lineage (GTDB taxonomy): Bacteria > Pseudomonadota > Gammaproteobacteria > Burkholderiales > Burkholderiaceae_C > Rhodoferax. Next base: position 1,544 of record CAXNFT010000264.1, on the reverse strand, counting down.
GACGCAGCACCAGCAGCTGGTCAGCGCGCATCAGTAGCGGTAGGTATCGGCCTTGTAGGGGCCTGCCTTGCTGACGCCGATGTACGCGGCCTGCTCTTCGCTGAGCTCGGTCAGCATGGCGCCGACCTTCATCAGGTGCAGCCGCGCCACTTTTTCGTCCAGGTGCTTGGGCAGCACATAAACGTGGCCAGCCTTGTAGTCCTTGGGCTTGGTGAACAGCTCAATCTGGGCGATGGTCTGGTTGGCAAAGCTGGAGCTCATGACGAAGCTGGGGTGACCGGTACCGCAGCCCAGGTTCACCAGCCGGCCCTTGGCCAGCAAGATGATGCGCTTGGACGGGGTCTTGCCCTTGGCCGGGAAAATCACGTGGTCGACTTGCGGCTTGATCTCTTCCCATTTGCACTTGTCGAGAGAAGTGACATCGATTTCGTTGTCGAAGTGGCCGATGTTGCAGACGATGGCCTGGTCTTTCATGGCCGCCATGTGCTTATAGGTGATGACGCTCTTGTTGCCAGTGGCCGAGACAAAAATATCGGCCTTGTCGGCGGCGTAGTCCATGGTGACGACTTTGTAGCCCTCCATAGCGGCCTGCAGCGCGTTGATCGGGTCGATCTCGGTCACCCAGACTTGGGCGGAGAGCGCACGCAGTGCCTGGGCCGAGCCCTTGCCCACGTCGCCGTAACCGGCCACAACCGCCACTTTGCCGGCGATCATCACATCGGTGGCGCGCTTGATGGCATCCACCAGTGACTCGCGGCAGCCGTACAGGTTGTCAAACTTGCTTTTGGTCACCGAATCATTCACGTTGATGGCACGGAAGGCCAGCGTGCCCTTGGCCGACATCTCGTTCAGGCGCAGCACGCCCGTGGTGGTTTCTTCGGTCACGCCAATGATTTGCTTGAGGCGGCGGCTGTACCAGGTTGGGTCGACCTTGAGCTTGGCCTTGATGCTGTTGAACAGGCAAATTTCTTCTTCGCTACCGGGCTTGGCCAGCACCTTGATGTCAGTCTCGGCCTTGGCACCCAGGTGCATCAGCAGCGTGGCGTCGCCGCCGTCGTCCAGAATCATGTTCGGGCCTTCGGACTTGCTGCCCTTGTTGCCAAATTCAAAAATGCGGTGGGTGTAGTCCCAGTAGTCGTCCAGATTTTCACCCTTATAGGCAAATACCGGCGTGCCCGCAGCGACCAAGGCGGCCGCAGCGTGATCCTGGGTGGAGAAGATGTTGCACGAGGCCCAACGCACCTGGGCACCCAGTGCTTGCAGCGTCTCAACCAGCACAGCGGTCTGGATGGTCATGTGCAGGCTGCCGGTGATGCGCGCACCTTTGAGAGGCTGCGCCTTGGCAAATTCAGCGCGAATCGCCATCAGACCGGGCATTTCTGTCTCGGCAATGCGGATTTCTTTACGACCCCATTCGGCCAACGACAAGTCGGCAATGGCGTGGTCTTGGTTTTTGATAGGTTTCAATACAGCGTTCATGGCTCACTCCAAAAATTACTTTGAATAAACCACCGGCTGTGAAGCGACTTTTTGGGAGGCTCACC
>CAXNFT010000263.1:0-3625 GCA_964201255.1 Rhodoferax sp. | reverse complement strand
CACACTGCCATCGTCGTGCATGGGGGTGGCCAGTGCCACGATGCTGCCACGGATGGGGCTGAATGAAGAGCTCATGGTGTTAAAGCTAAAGAGTGAGCCCGGATTCTAACGAGAGCGGATATCGCCTCGGCAGATTGGCCGCCGGGCCGTCAGGCCGCTCTGCGCACAGGCGTTGGACAAATCGCGCTGGTTGTGGCAGGAACCCGTCTTCGAAAGCAATCACACGCCAATCCGCAAATTGGGCCAGCAATTCGCCGGGTCGCAACAGGAAGTCTGGGTTAGAAGGCCGCCCTACAGTCTCGTTGCCTGATGCAAAAGTCTCGTAGATCAACAGACCGCCCGGCGTCACACTGGCCGCCAGGGTGGGCAGTAGCGGTCGCCATAAGTAATTGGTGACCACCACGGCGTCAAACTGGCGTGGCTGCCCGGCCTGCAGCAGGGGCCAAGGGCTGTTTTCGATGTCGGCCAGCACAGTCTCCGCCACGCCGCTGAGTCCTGCGAGAGCGTCTTCGGCGCGGTCCACTCCGGTCACTGGGTGACCCAGCGCTGCGAACCAGCGCACATGCCTGCCGTGGCCGCAGGCCACATCCAGGACTGTCCCGCCAGCGGGCACCAGTCGACCCCAGCGCTGAACCCAGTCCGACGGCGCAAGCCCGCCATGTGCTATTCTTTCCATAGTAGCATCATCAATATCCACGGGGGCTAGAGGCCAAAATCATTAAAAACATGACCAAAGTTGATTGGCCATGGTTAGTAAAAAATCAGGTCGGGTGTAAAGCGAAAACACCAGCATCAGCACGGCCAACGCCAGTACCGGTCCGGCCCAGACCGGCCAGCGTTTCATGCGTCCGCCGTCCGAAGGGGCTGGGACTGCCGTGCAATGGCGGTCTCCTTGACCGGCAGGTTGACCAGGGCGGCAAAGACGCCCAGCGCAATGGCCAGGTACCAGACCACGTCATAGCTGCCAGTCTTGTCATACAGGTAGCCGCCCAGCCACACCCCCATGAAAGAGCCGATCTGGTGGCTGAAGAACACAAAGCCACCTAGCATCGACAGGTGGGCCACGCCAAAAATCTGCGCCACGGTGGCGTTGGTGACCGGCACAGTGGACAGCCAGAGCAGGCCCATGACCGAGGAAAATACATAAACACTGGCCGGCGACAGGGGCACGAGCAAAAAGACGGAAATGGCGGCGGCCCGGGCCAGGTAAATGAACGCCAGAATGTTTTTCTTGGGCAGGCGCTGACCCAGCATGCCGGCGCCATAGGTGCCGAAGATGTTGAACAGCCCAATCAGTCCCAGCGCGTAGCTGGCGACCTGGGGTGACAGTCCGTGGTCTTTGAGGTAGCTCGGCATGTGCACCCCGATAAACACCACCTGAAAGCCGCAGACAAAATAGCCCGCCATCAGCAACTGGAAACTGCGGTAGCGGAACGCTTCTTGCACCGCCTGCCAGATGCTTTGCTCGCGCCGAGCCTGTGCTCCTCCAGAAAAACCAGGTTCGCGCAGCCAGCGCGCCAGCGGAACCACCACCAGCACGGCTAGGCCCAGTGCCGTCAGGGCCTGCTGCCAACCCAGGCTTTCGATCAGAAGGCCCTCCACCGGCACCATCAGGAACTGGCCAAATGAACCTGCCGCTGCTGCGATGCCCATCGCCCAGGAGCGCCGCTCAGCCGGCACATTGCGGCCAATCACGCCGTAAATCACCGCATAGGTGGTGCCAGCCTGTGCCATGCCAATCAGCACCCCTGCCGAAATCGTGAACTGCAAAGGCGTGCTCGCGTGGGCCATGCCAAAGAGCCCAAGGGCATAAAAAACGGCGCCGGCCACAATCACCCGGAAGGCGCCGAAACGGTCTGACACCATCCCGGCAAAGATGCCGAACACCCCCCAAGCCAGGTTCTGCGTGGCTATGGCAAAGGCAAAGGTCTCGCGGGTCCAGCCCTGGCTTTGTGTGATGGGCTGTAACCAAAGCCCAAAGCCGTGGCGGATGCCCATGGACAAGGTCAGGATGCAGGCGCCACACAGCAAGACCTGGTTGGTGGACAGCATTTTGCTTGGGTTACTCATCCCCCAAATGTAGCGAATCTAAGACCACGAGCCCCGGAGCCACTGTCGCCCTGGCGAGGCATGGCTGTGAATTTATACAGCTTTGAGCTTGGTCGGCACTACAATCTGCCACCATGGCCGTCAAACCCAGCGTCGAATACTCTGAATCATCGATCCGCGTGCTTAAGGGGCTGGAGCCCGTCAAGCAGCGCCCGGGCATGTACACCCGCACCGACAACCCCTTACACGTCATTCAAGAGGTGTTGGACAACGCCGCTGACGAAGCGTTGGCCGGGCACGGCAAGAAAATCCGAGTGGTCTTGCACGCCGATGGCGCCGTCAGCATAGAAGACGACGGGCGCGGTATCCCATTTGGCCTGCATGCTGAAGAAAATGCACCTGTGATCGAACTGGTTTTTACCCGCTTGCATGCTGGCGGCAAGTTCGACAAGGGGCAGGGCGGCGCCTACAGTTTCTCCGGCGGCCTGCATGGCGTTGGCGTCAGCGTCACTAACGCGCTGGCCAAGCGGCTGGAGGTCACCACATACCGCGAAGGCATGGTGGCGCAGCTGGCGTTCTCGGGCGGCGACGTCATTGAGCCGCTACAAACCCGTAAGGCGGCCGAGGGCGACCGCAAATCCGGCACCTCGGTTCGGGTCTGGCCCGATGCCCGCTACTTTGAGACCCCCAACCTGCCCATGGCCGAGTTGGTGCACCTGCTGCGCAGCAAGGCCGTGCTGATGCCAGGCGTCACGGTGACGCTGGTGAACGAAAAAGCCAAAGAGACGCAAAGCTGGGTCTATAAAGGTGGCCTGCGCGATTACCTGCTGCAGACCCTGAATGGCGAGCCGGTGATCCCGCTGTTTGAGGGAGAGGGCTTTGCCGACGCGCAACACGACAGCTTTGCCGATGGCGAGGGTGCCTCCTGGTGTGTGGCTTTTACCGAAGACGGCCAACCGGTGCGCGAGAGCTATGTCAACCTGATTCCGACCAGCGCCGGCGGCACCCACGAGAGCGGCCTGCGTGACGGCCTGTTCCAGGCGGTCAAGAGTTTTATTGAATTGCACGCACTGGCACCCAAAGGCGTCAAGCTGCTCCCGGAAGACGTGTTCGCCCGCGCCAGCTACGTGCTATCTGCCAAAGTGCTCGATCCTCAATTTCAGGGCCAGATCAAAGAGCGCTTGAACTCGCGCGATGCGGTACGGCTGGTCTCGGGCTTTGTCCGCCCGGCGCTGGAGCTTTGGCTGAATCAGCATGTCGATTACGGCAAAAAATTGGCCGAGCTGGCGATCAAGGCGGCACAAAGCCGGCAAAAGGCCGGGCAGAAGGTGGAAAAGCGCAAGGGCTCCGGCGTGGCGGTGTTGCCCGGTAAGCTGACCGACTGCGAGAGTCGTGATCTGGCGCACAACGAGGTCTTTTTGGTGGAGGGCGACTCGGCGGGTGGCAGCGCCAAGATGGGGCGTGACAAAGAAAGCCAAGCCATTTTGCCGCTGAGGGGCAAGGTGCTCAACACCTGGGAGGTGGAGCGCGACCGGCTGTTTGCCAACAATGAGATCCATGACATTGCGGTGGCCAT
>CAXNFT010000262.1:0-3655 GCA_964201255.1 Rhodoferax sp. | reverse complement strand
GCTTGCAACTCTTGCGCCGCCCGGTCCAGTGCGTCCTGCTGCACATCCACCAGCACCAAATTCATACCGAGCCGGGCGCCAATACGGGCACATTCCAGGCCAAAGCCCGAGCCGGCGCCGGTGAGTACTGCCGTTTTGTTGTTGAAATCCGAGATCATCCAATTGCTCCTGAGTTGTGGGGGTGCGAGACCATCTCCAGATGGTCAATGCCGTCTTCGACATACGGGCGGTGCGCGTCGACAAAGCCGTGACTGGCATAAAAGGCCTCTAGCCGCGCCTGCGCGCCAATGCGCACAGGCTGCAGACCCCACTGCTCGGCCACCCCCTGCAACGCCCGGCGGATCAGGGCGTGGCCGAGCCCGGTCCCACGGTGAGCAGGATCGGTCACCACCCGGCCGATGCTGACCTCGGGGTACTTGACGCCAGCGGTAAAGCAGCGCGCATAGGCCAACAGTTGCCCGGCACGGGTGCCCAGCAGGTGCAGCGCCTGGGGGTCCGCACCATCAACATCCTGAAACACACAGGCCTGCTCCACCACAAACACCGCGCTGCGCAATTGCAGCAGGTCATGCAGCTGACGTGTGGTCAGGGCATCGAAAGGCAACAGCTGCCAGTCAAGGGCCGGCGCGAGGCTCATGCGGCCGGTGCTGCCCTGAGCGTGAAGCCGATGCGCGGAAAATGCACATGCACCAGCCCCGCCCGCTCGTCGATGCGGCGCAGCGTATAGCGGGTGCGGGTGGCGGCCACCAGCTCGCCCTCGGTCGGCTCCAGGCCAAAACTCTCGGCCGTGATCGTCACGCGGCTGCCCAGGGGAATACCGTGCTCATCTTGAAAATAGGCATCAATTTGGCCTGCAGGCCCCGTGGATGCTGAACATATTGCTATCGCTTCAGTAGCAGAAAGTTTGTCAACATGGCCATGGCCGATGGCCTCCATGCGATCCATCCAGGCCAGAACGGCCGGAGTCGCGTCCAGAATGCCAGCCATCACCGTCACTCGCCGACGCGAGAACCACAGCGGGTGGTAAACCGCAAAGTCGGCCACGCAGGGTGCGGCGCCCAAGAGGTAGTCTTGCCCTTCCAGCATGGTGGCAATGCGGCGCAGGTACGATTTGTAGGCCACGGTGGCATCGGCCGTGCGCAAGCGGGTCATGCCGGCGGTCATGGCGCCACGGTCAGCGACAAACGCTTTGGCCGCCTCTGGGGGAGCACCCTCAAACATGGCAGCGGCACCGCGCGGCTGCAGGCTATAGCCCATGGCGGCCCAGAACAGGGTGCTGTCAGCCCACTGAGCGAGCACACGCGCCAGGCCCCGCTGCGGCGCCGGGTAAAGCGCCGGCGTGGGCTGCAGGTGTTCCAGCACCTCACAGATGAGGGCAGAGTCGCAATAGACGTCTGAGCCGATCTGCAGGAACGGGGTTCTGCGGTAGCCGCCCGTCAAGGCCAGCACATCGGGCTTGGGCATGATGGACGGGATGAAGACCGACTTCCAGGCCAATTGCTTGTAACCCAGCGCCAATCGGATTTTTTCCGAAAAGGGTGATGTCGGGTAATGGTGAAGAATGATGTCGGCCATGGAAATCTCCTAGGTGATGTGAACGGTGTTTAGATCAGCTTAACCAACTGCTTGCCAAAATTACGGCCTTTGAGCAGGCCCAAAAAGGCCTCGGGCGCCGCCTCAATGCCATGCGCTACCGACTCCCGTGCGCGCAACTTGCCACTCGCGACCAGCATGCCAAGTTCCTTGAGTGCGGTGGGCCACACCTCCATGTGTTCACTGACGATGAAGCCTTGAACTTTCAGCCGGTTGGTCAGGATGAGTGCCGGGTAAGCGAGTGGCAGCGGCGCGCCGTTATAGCCGGCGATCATGCCGCAGACCGCGATGCGGCCAAAGGCGTTCATCAGCGGCAGCACCGCGTCGAACACCATGCCGCCCACGTTCTCAAAATAGCCGTCAATCCCGCTTGGGCACTCGGCACGCAGGGCCTTGGACAGCGAGGCGGCATTGGCATGCTGCTTGTAGTCAATGCACGCGTCAAAGCCCAGTTCCTCTACCGCATAACGGCATTTGTCGGGGCCGCCGGCCACGCCCACGGTGCGGCAGCCGCGCGCCTTGGACAGGGCGGCAAAGGCGCTGCCCACCGCGCCCGAGGCGGCGCTGACCACCAGGGTCTGGCCGGCCTGGGGTTCGATGATTTTCACCAGCCCGTACCAGGCGGTGACGCCAGGCATACCGACCGCACCCAGGTAGGCGCTCAGCGGCACGTGGGTGGTGTCCACCTTGCGCAGGGCACCGGGCTGATCGCCATTGACCACGCTGTACTGCTGCCAGCCGCCCATGCCGACCACCTGGTCGCCGACCGCGTACTGCGCGCTTCGCGACTCGATCACCTCGCCCACCGTGCCGCCGCCCATGGTCTGACCCAGTGCCTGCGGTAAGGCATAGCTCTTGGCGTCGTTCATACGGCCACGCATATACGGGTCCAAGCTGAGGTAGTGATGGCGTACCAGCACTTGGCCTTCTTGCAGGGCTGGTGTTTCCACCACAACCCGCTTGAAATTGCTGGCCTGGGCTTCGCCGATCGGGCGGTTGTCGAGGTGGATCTGAGTGTTCTGGGGCATAGTGAAATCTGGGGTAGAGCTTAAGGGTGAGTTGGGTCGCGGCGCTGATCAGCCTTGTGGATCGGCAGCCTCGGCCGCGGCAGACTGGCGACGCACGTATTTGAAAGTGCCACTGGCGCGGGCGCACACGCGGCCGGCGGCGTCGGCAATGCTGGCCTCGGCAAAGCACAGGGTGGCGCCGCGCTGGATCACCCGGCCGGTGCTGCTGAGCAAACCGCGCGCCGGGCGCAGGAAACTGGTTTTCATCTCGATCGTGACCACGCTGCTACCGACTTGCAGGCTGCGCGCGGCGGCGGCCATGGCCACGTCCAACAGCGTCATCAGCACGCCGCCATGCACCACGCCAAAGGAGTTCAGATGCTCGGCACGGGGCGCGAGCAGCAAGGCCGACGAACCGGGGTCGGCCAATTGCCGCTCAATCCCCAGGTGCTCGACGAAAGGGTATTCCACCGCCATGCCTAGCCGCCGCGCACGATGCTGACGCCGCCGTCCACCGCCAGCCACTGGCCGGTGATGTGTTTGCCGGCGTCCGAGGCGTACAGCACGCACAGGCCCTTCAGGTCTTCATCGTCGCCCAGGCGTCCCAGAGGCGCATGCGAGGCCAGGGCATCGCCATGCTCGGCCAGGGCGCCCTGGGTCATGCGGCTGGGGAAAAAACCTGGGCAGATGCTGTTGACGGTGATGTTGTACTTGCCCCATTCGGCGCCCAGCGCCCGGGTGAAATTGATCACCGCGCCTTTGGAGGTGTTGTAGGCGATGGTGCAGATTTCGGGCGGGTTGCCCCCCAGACCGGTTATGGAGGCAATGTTGATGATGCGCCCGCTGCGCCGGGCGATCATGCTCTTCTTGGCAATCGCTTGACTCAGTAAAAAGTAGCCGCGGATGTTGAGATTCATCACCTTGTCCCAGGCCTCGATCGGGTGGTCCTCCGCCGGCGCTCCCCAGGCTGCGCCAGCGTTGTTCACCAAAATATCAAGATCGCCCATGCGCTGAAGGGTCTCATTCGCCAGGCGTTCAATCTCGGTGTCACGGGC
>CAXNFT010000261.1:0-3665 GCA_964201255.1 Rhodoferax sp. | reverse complement strand
CAAAAGGGTTTCACCCTGATCGAGTTGATGATCGTGGTGGCCATCATCGGCATCTTGGCCGCCGTCGCGCTGCCCGCCTACCAGGACTACACGAAGAAAGCCAAGTTTGCTGAAGTGGTTTCGGTGGCAAACACCTATAAAACCGCGGTTGCCACCTGCGCCCAGGAAGCCGGTACTCTGACCGGCTGCAGCTCTGGCGCGCTGGGCGTCCCTGCCAGCATCTCGACCACGCACGTGGCATCGGTTGTTGTCGCTGATGGCGTCATCACCGTCACCCCTACTGCAACCACGGTCACGACTGCCACGCTGATTCTGATCCCGGCCTTGGGAACCGGAGGGCAACCCATGACCTGGGCTAACACCGACAGTGGCTGCCTGACTTCGGACCCGATCCTCTGCTATTTGATTGAGCGGGTCCTTGTCCCTGACTAAATAGGAAGGTAAGTTAATGCAGCTTCGTGTGCTTGCTTGTTCTGGCGCCATTTCCAAAGATTGCAGGATCGATCACCCAACCCTTGTTTGGCAATGCGCTTTGGATGGAATACCAGGACCGGCTGGGCCGGCCAGTCTGGGGCGATGCCACCACGGCAGATGAGCGACACAAGGTGCTAGCAGCACCGGCACGACAAGGGCGCTGGCCATCGTGACCCACAATTTTCAGGATCTGCGCGGCGGCACCTTGCCACCGGCCCAAATGGTCAAGACATCGGTTAAGCGCAAAGTCTGACCACTTCTGGTGAATGCGCTGCAATCCGCAGCAAGGTTTTGGCCGCCCCTGACGGCTCTCGTCTGCCCTGCTCCCAGTCTTGCAAAGTGCGTACGGACACCCCCAGTAACTGGGCAAAGTCAGCTTGGGATACGCCTACCTTTGTCCGGGCCTCAGCGGCGGGCGTTAGTGTCACCACGGAGGTACGGGCAGCCTTTCCTGCCTTCATTTGCCGCACCGATTGCAGCAAGTCGGTCTGAAATTGCACCATTTCTTTGTCCAAAGTCTTGTCCATTGCCTTAGCCATTTGTTACCACGCTTGATAAATTCGGTGCGTTCTGATTCCGACCACACACTGGCTGCATACCTTTGAAATATCTCGGTCTCTGAGACTGTATGCAGGACGAAAATTATACGGCATTGCCGTATAAATATTTCATACCGTCAGGCCAGCAACTGCACATTGCCCCCGGCCGCCGTGGTGTTGATGGTGACGGTCTGCTCGGCGCAAAAGCGCAGCAGGTAGTGCGGTCCGCCGGCTTTGGGGCCAGTGCCGCTCAGGCCCTCGCCGCCAAAGGGCTGCACGCCCACCACTGCGCCGATCTGGTTGCGGTTGATGTAGACGTTGCCGACCTGCGCCGCATGCGCCAGCGCCAGGGCGCGGGAGTCGATGCGGGTCTGAATGCCCAGCGTCAGGCCGTAGCCCAGCGCATTGATCCGCGCCAGCACCGCCTGCGGATCGCCCTGCCAGCGCACGATGTGCAGCACCGGGCCGAAGATTTCCTGGCGCAGGTCGGCTATTGAAACGATTTCGAAGATCTGCGGCGGCAGCAGATTTGCTATTAATTCAATAGCTACATCGCTAGTAATGACGGGGCCTAGAGCCCGTTTTTGCTCTGAAGTTAAACGATGTGGGTGGCGCCCGATGCCAGCAAAAGCCTCGGCGTCAATCACCGGGCCGAGGTCGGTAGAGAGCTCGGCCGGGTTGCCGGCCACCAGCTCACGCGCGGCACCCATCATCATCTCGATCACCGCATCGGCTATGGCCTCATGCAGGCACAGCAGGCGCAGCGCCGAGCAGCGCTGGCCAGCGCTGCGAAAGGCGCTTTGCATCACGGCGTCTGCCACCTGCTCGGGCAACGCGCTGCTGTCGACCAGCATGGCGTTGATGCCGCCGGTCTCGGCAATCAGCGGCACGATGGGGCCGTCCTTGGCGGCCAGCGCGCGATTGATCAGACGCGCCACCTCGGTGGAGCCGGTGAACACCACGCCATCAACGCCGGGTGCGGCCACCAGCGCCGCGCTCACGGTCTCGCCCGGGCCGTGCAGCAGCTGCAGCGCGCCCTCTGGCACGCCGGCGGCATGCAGCAGCTGTACCGCCGCCAGCGCCACACCCGGCGTTTGCTCCGCCGGCTTGGCCAGCACCGTGTTGCCGGTGACCAGGGCGGCGGGTTCTGCCGCACCACCCGACCTGGACCGCATCGACCTGAAAATCCTGGCCTGCCTGCAGGAGGACGGCCGCATCAGCAACCTCAAATTAGCCGAGGCCGTGACCCTGTCGCCCACCGCCGTGCTGGCGCGGGTGCAGCGCCTGACGCGTGAGGGCTTCATCCTGGGCTACGAGGCCCGACTGAACCCGCTCAAGCTCGGCGCCGGGCTGCTGGTGTTTGTCGAGGTGCTGCTGGACCGCACCACGCCCAATGTGTTCGAAGCCTTCAAGGCCTCGGTGCAGGTGCGCCCGGAAATCCTGGAATGCCACATGGTGGCCGGCGGTTTTGACTACCTGCTCAAGACCCGCATGGCCGACATGGGCGCCTACCGCGACTTTGCCGGCACCGTGCTGTGGCAGCTGCCCGGCGTGCGCGAGACCCGTACCTACGCGGTGATGGAAGAGGTGAAGAACTCAACCCGGCTGGCGCTAGGCTGAGCAGGGCCAGCCGGCCTCAGTTGGTCAATCTTACCGGCAGGCCTTATTCCACTGAAAACGAGGGGGCCCCTTTTATCAAGCCAGAAAACACCTTCAAACCCTGCGCAAAAAGGGTGTCTGCACACTCCTGCGTTGTTTTAGTTGGGTTGCGAAGGTTGTCCCGCATGCGCATGAAAGCCGAAACGACACTGTGTGGTGAGTCAGCCATCATGCGACACAAAAACGTGTCTGGATTTTCCACGGCCAGCCCGGCCTGCGCCAATTCCTTGCGATTGAAGTCTTTGAGGTTCCATGTGATGACGGTCACGACATTCACCCCCGATTGTTTGCGTGCCGCAACTGCCGCAGCAGCAACATGACGATCTTTGGCATCGGTCTTGGGAAAAAGTCCCTCATGCTGGCGATACCGACTGACCAAGGCATCCCCTGTGGCCCGGTTCATCAAATGGGCGACTTTTTCAAGCTCGCTTCGGGCTACACCGTAATCACGTGCAACGTTGCGCATCCACTCGTCATGGATTTGGTTTGTCCAGTAAGCGCGAATCGCCCCCCCGGCTGCAAGCCACATAAAGAGGTCACGTTGTGCCGCAGGATAAAGAACGCAAGCGTCCAGCACGACAACTGGAGTCATGCTCAATAGCCAAGTCCGTGGTGTTGGGATAGAACAGCGAGTTCCTTGAGGGCTGCTTCCCGCTGGGCATCACGGGTGCGTTTGTATTTGAGGACGCTGGCACGTGCAACACGACGATGGCGGCCCACTTTGGGTAAAGGCGGGATTTCACCACGGTCAAGCAATTTGACCAGGTATGGGCGAGAGACATTCAGCAAGTCTGCCGCCTCCTGAGTCGTGATCGCTTCGTCGTCTTCAATGACCCGAACCTGTTTGCCAGCCAGAAGCATGACGGTCGTACGTTCAATGACACCTGTCAGCGACGCGGCAAAGTCCATCATGATTTCTGGTGATGTACCCGCTGGTGCCTCACGACGCAGGACGGACATGACCGAACGCGCCGATTTCTCGCAAACTCCGCG
>CAXNFT010000260.1:0-3691 GCA_964201255.1 Rhodoferax sp. | reverse complement strand
GGGTTGAGTCGCTACAGGGTGGCCCCCCGGAGCTGGGGCAGACCCTGGAGCGGGCTGAGAAGTTCTTGAACCTGATCGCCCTGCTGGCAGCACTGCTCAGTGCGGTCGCAGTGGCCTTGTCGGCGCGCGGTTTTGCAGCCAACCACCTGGACGACTGCGCCATGCTGCGGGTGCTGGGCTTGAGCCAGCGCACCATTGCCTCGGCCTATGCCTTTGAATTTGCCGCCGTCGGCCTGATGGCAAGTGCCTTGGGTGTGCTCTGCGGGTATGCGGTGCACCATGTGTTTGTGCTGCTGCTGGCCGGCCTGGTGGATGCCGCCCTGCCGGCGCCCGGCATCTGGCCGGTGCTGTTTGGCATGGGCATGGGCTTGACGCTGCTGCTGGCTTTTGGCCTGCCACCGGTGCTGCAACTCGCGCAGGTGCCGCCGCTGCGGGTCATCCGGCGTGATGTGGGCCGGCTCAAGCCCGCTTCGCTGGGCGTGTTGGCGGTGGGCGTGGCCGGATTTGCCGCCCTGTTGCTGGCTGCCAGCAGCGACCTGACACTGGGCCTGATCGCCGTGGGCGGCTTTGCCGGCGCCACCGGCGTGTTTGCCCTGCTGAGCTGGCTGGCGGTCAAGCTGCTGCGCTGGCAGGTGAACGAGAGCACGGCGCCGCGCTGGCTGGTGCTCGCCACGCGCCAGATCTCGGCCCGGCCCGCTTACACGGTGGTGCAGGTCAGTGCCCTGTCGGTGGGCCTGCTGGCGCTGGTGCTGCTGGTGCTGCTGCGCACCGACCTGATCAACAGCTGGCGCCGTGCCACCCCGGCCGATGCGCCCAACCGCTTTGTCATCAACATCATGCCGGAGCAGGGGGATGCCTTCCGCCAGGCGCTGACCGAGGCCGGTGTGACGCGTTTTGACTGGTACCCAATGATCCGCGGCCGTCTGCTGGCCGTGAACGGCCGGCCGGTGACGCCCGAGGACTACGCGGATGAGCGCGCCCGCCGCCTGGTGGACCGCGAGTTCAACCTGTCGCACAGTGCCGCCATGCCGGTGCAAAACCTGGTGGTGGACGGCCGCTGGGTGGAGGAAGAGGCCGGCGCCATCAGCGTGGAAGACGGTCTGGCCAAGACCCTGGGCCTGAAGCTGGGCGACACGCTCTTGTTTGACGTTGGCGGCGTGCAGAACGAGGCCCGCATCACCTCGCTGCGCAAGGTCGACTGGGGCTCGCTGCGAGCCAACTTCTTTGCCATGTACCCGGTCAGCCGTATGGCTGATGTTCCCAGCACCTACATGGGCGCCTTCAAGGCCCCGGCCACGCCGGGCTTTGACAACGCGCTGGTGCGGCGTTTTCCCAACATCACCAATGTGGACATGAGCAGCACCTTCACCCAGGTGCAGCGCGTGCTGGACCAGGTGACCCGGGCCATTGAGTTTTTGTTTGCGTTCACGCTGGCGGCAGGATTGGTGGTGCTGTTTGCGGCAGTGACCGCCACCCGCGAGGAGCGGGCGCGTGAATTTGCCATATTGCGGGCCATGGGCGCACGCAGCAGCCTGCTGCGCCAGGTGCAGCGCGCCGAGCTGCTGGGCGTGGGCCTGCTGGCTGGCCTGCTGGCTTCGCTGGTGGCCTCGGTGGTGGGATGGGCGCTGGCCCACTACGTGTTCCAGTTTGAATGGGTGGTGTCGCTCTGGGTGCCGCTGTGGGGCTCGCTCAGCCGCGCGCTGCAGGCGCTGGCGGCCGGCTGGTGGGGCCTGCGCGAGGTGCAGCGCCGGCCGGTGGTGGAGACCCTGCGGCGGGCTACGCAGTAGGATTTCTAATGGATAAAAAGGAAAAATACCCAATTAAATCTATGGCTTAGCGCTGCAGACGTAACCGTATGGCCTATTGACGCCGGCGTCTTATTGACCCTGGGTCGAATCTGCCTCGGCACCAACATCTTTGCAAGCCGCTTTGACGCATACTCTGTCTTATTTTGGCGATGTAGGTATCGCCGCTCATGAAGCTTTGTATTTCTCTGCTGGCGTAATTTGACTAGGAACTACTGAAATGACTGAAATCGTATTTGTTGTGGAGATTGCTCCAGAGGGTGGTTACACAGCTCGTGCTTTGGGTGTTTCTATTTTTACCGAGGCCGATACCGAGGCTGAGCTTCGTGTGGCTGTGCAAGATGCCGTGCATTGCCATTTTGATGGAGACACTTTGCCCAAAGTCATTCGCCTTCACTTTGTACGCGACGAGTTGATGGCGGCCTAGGCCTGACGATGAGGTTGCCTCGTGACTTGACCGGCGCGCAGCTGATTCGCACCCTTGCCAAGCTTGGCTATTCAAGCACACGGCAAACTGGAAGCCATGTGCGATTGACATCCGAGCAGCCAGCGCAGCATCACATCACTGTCCCTTTGCATGACCCCTTGCGCATCGGCACTCTTGCTGCCATCTTGGCTGATGTAGCAACGGCGCAAGGTGTGTCTCGCGACGATTTGCTTAAAACCTTGTTTGATTGAAGAGGTTAGCAGCGACAGGCCTTGCTGAGCCTGCCTACAGTCTACGAATGATACAAATTCGGTAGTGGAAGCACGATGTATTTTGTGATGGGCTCCGCACAGAAGGTTTACAAGCTGGCCTTGGATTGAGCGTTTGAAGCGCGCGCCAGTTTGTGTGTTGCCGGCCTCGAAGTAGATTTGACTCTGGGTCAATTTGGCATCGGGGTTAACACCTGATACACAATCCCGGCTAAACCCTCTAAATACGTGGCCTAGAGCCCGAATTGATCATGAGCATTGACGAGCCCCCAAAGGCCGCCACGCCGTTTGACACCCTCGGCGGCGAGCCCCAGGTGCTGGCACTGGCTGAGCGGTTTTATGACCTGATGGACCTGGAGCCGGCTTATGCGGCACTGCGGGCGGCGCACGGCAACACGCTGGCGCAGGCGCGGCAAAAGTTGTTTTGGTTTTTGTGCGGCTGGCTTGGAGGCCCGCAGCATTACACCGAGCGTTTTGGCCACCCCCGGCTGCGCGCCCGCCACATGCCCTTTGTCATTGGCAACACCGAGCGCGACCAATGGATGGCCTGCATGAACCAGGCGATGCAAGAAACCGGGGTGCCCGAAGACTTGCGGCTGCGTCTGGGTCAGGCCTTTTTTCAGACCGCGGACTGGATGCGCAACGCGCCTGAGGCCTGAGGGCTGCGGGGCAATGAACCGCTGTGGGCTCAGTCAGCCTCAGGCGTCCAGGTCGATCTTGCGGTCTTGCGCCAGCTTGGTCCAGCGCGCAATGTCGGCCCGCATGAACTGGGCAAAACTCTCGGGCGACATCGAGATGGGCTCCAGCGCCTCAGATGCGAGCTTGTCGCGCAGGTCAGGCGCCTTCAGCACGGTTTCAAGCGATTCGTTGAGCAGCTTCACGGTGGCCACCGGCATATTGGCCGGGCCCACCACGCCGTACCACTGTTGCGCATCAAAGCCGGGGTAGCCCAATTCCACCAGGGTGGGGGTGTCTTTGAGCAGCGGGTGGCGGCTGGCGCCTGTGACCGCCAGCGGCCGCACCCGGCCCGAGCGGATGTGCGGCATGGCCGCCGCCAGTCCGGGGAACATGGCCTGGGTCTGGCCGCCGATCAGGTCGGTGAAGGCCGGTGCCACGCCGCGGTAGGGGATGTGCACCATGAAGCTGTTGACCTGCTGCTTGAACAGTTCCATGGTCAGGTGCGTGAGCGA
>CAXNFT010000259.1:0-3704 GCA_964201255.1 Rhodoferax sp. | reverse complement strand
GCCCAAGACCGGCAGGTGCCTTACACCGACTACGCCAGCATGACGCGTGCGCCTGAAGTGCTGGCCATGATCCGGGCCGAACTCGAGCAGGTCAACACCCGGCTGGCCCGGGTAGAGCAAATCAAGGATTTCCGCATCATTGCCCAGTTGCTGACAGCCGAGGACGACGAGCTCACGCCCACCATGAAACTCAAGCGCAAGGTGGTGGCGAGCAAGTACGCGGCTGTGATTGCCACCATGTACGCCACGCCCTGAGGCCGCAAGTACCACTATTTTTCACCTGTCGATTAACTAGAGAAGGAGACCGTCATGAAGCGTTATTTCAAATTTTTGCCAGCTGCCCTGCTGGCGACCATGCTGGGGACCACCGCACACGCGGGCGGGGTCTCAGACAAAGAAATTGTCCTGGGCACCCACATGGACCTGTCTGGCCCGGTGGCTGCGGGCATGCCACACCTGCGCAACGGCATGCAGATGCGCATCGACGAAGTCAATGAGGCTGGCGGCATCAACGGACGCAAGCTGCGCATGGTGGTGGAAGACAACGGCAGCCAACCGCAACTGGCGGTGCGTGCCGTGGACAAGCTGATCCGCAGCGACGACGTGTTTGCCATCGTCAACCCCTTTGGCTCCGGCCCGAACGCGGCCACGGTGAAGAAAGCGGTGGATGCGGGTGTGCTGTATTTTTCGCCTTGGGCGGCCTCGTCCGTGATCCAGCAAATTTCTGGCAAAAGCCCCCTGCTGTTCACCACCACGCCCAACTACAACACCGTCATGCACAAAGGTGTCGACTGGATGATCAAAAAGCATGGCGCCAAAAAAGTGGGCTACATCTACCAGGAGGGCCCGCTCGGCGACCTGATGGGCGCTGGCGTCAAGTCAGCGGCGCAGGCCAACGGCCTGACGCTGGTCGCTGAAGCTGGCTACAAGGTGGCCGACATTGACTTCTCCTCGCAGGTGGCCCGCATGAAGGCCGCAGGCACAGACCTGATTGTCATTGCCACCGTGACCCGCGAAACCGTGGGCATCATGTCCGAAGTCAAGAAGCTGGGCTGGACCGATGTCAAGGTCTTGACAGGCAACCCTGGCCGCACCGGCATCGTGCTGCAGCTGGGCAAGGACACGGTAGAGGGCCTGTATGGCGTCGGAACCTGGAAAGCCGGCACGGATGCACCCGAAGTCAAGGGCTGGAAAGACAGCTTCAAGAAACGCTTCAACAACATGGAGCCCGATGAAAACGCCCTGCTGTCTTATGTGTACACCGACTGGTTCATCAAGGGCCTGACCGCTGCCGGCCGCGACATCACCGCCGAGAAAGTGGGCCGGGCCCTGCAAACCACAGGCTATGACGACAAGGGACTGATCTTCTATGGTCCCAGGAGCTTTAAGACCAACCACATTGACCCGGAAACGGTGCGTGTGGACCAGGCCAGCGGCGGCCGCTGGGTCTCGGTCAGCGACCTGCTTCAGTGAGCACGGTCACTGGGTTGCAGTCAACGTGACCGGCTCGGCCTTTGATCCGGCGCGCCTGGGACCGCCACCCGGCGCCAGGGTGGCCGTCGTAGGAGGCTGTGGCGGCATGGGCCGCCAACTGGTACAGGCTCTGCTGGACACTGGCGTGGCTGTAGCCGTGCTGGACCTGCCGAGTTCCCTGGTGCAAAACCCGCCGCCGACGCAGGTCCTTTCCATTGCCATGGACGGTAGTGACGAAGCCAGCGTGGCGGCTGCCTTTGTCACACTGGGCCAGCACTGGCCGGCGTTGGACGGCTTTGTCAATCTGGCCGGGTTTTTCAAGGGTTGGCAGCCGATTGCCGATTTGTCGGTGGCCGTCTTTGACGAGATCATTGCTGGCAACCTGCGCTGCCATTTTCTATGCGCCCGCGCAGCTTTGCCGATGTTGCACCGGTCCGGTCACGGCGCCATGGTCAGCGTCGCGTCCACCATGGCGGTCGACGTTGTCAAGGGATACACCCATTACGGGGCGGCCAAGGCTGGCGTTGTGGCCTTGACCAAGGGCCTGGCCCGCGAGAACGCACCGCGCGTTCGCGTTAACGCGGTTGCACCTGGCCTGACCAACACCGCCTTTCTGACCGGCGGCACGGGCCGAGAACAAATCTTCGACGGCATTGATGCCGACAAGTATGGCAAGCGGGTGCCGATGAAGCGCATGGCGCAGCCGCAAGACATGACTGGGCCCATCATGTTCTTACTGGGTCCGGCTGCCAGCTTTATCAATGGCGAAATGCTGATCGTTGACGGCGGCGTTTACACCCAGTAGCCCGTACACAGTTCACTGGCTATCTGCCCTATGCCATCAGCTGAGGAATGGGGATTGGCGCTGCGGCGCAGCCACCTGGCGGCAGCCATCGACCGGATCACCGAGCCCTGGTCCAACGCCATCATCCGCGCAGCGTTTTTGGGCGCGCGCCAGTTCGAGATGTTCCAAATGGCTCTGGGCATCCCGCGCCAGACCCTGAGCCTGGGCTTAAGCTCTCTGGTCGAGTTTAGGCTGCTGCGCCGGGAACCTTACCAACAGCTACCCGCACGCGAGGAATACCGGTTGACCTCACTTGGTAAGGCCCTGTATGGCAATGTACTGGCCAGCTGGCTGTGGGACCGGCGCTGGGGCGCGCCCCACCTTCTCATGCCCGACCGACTGGTGCATCTGGGCTGTAACCATGAATGCAAGCCACTGCTGGTGTGCACGCAGTGCGCCCGGCCTCTGTCGCTGCCCACGATGCAGCCAGTGTTGCTGCCGTCTGTCAGCCCGGTCAAACCACGGACCGAGCGCAACCGGCGCTGGCGCAGCCCTCGTAAAGCTCAGGGAACCGGACTTCGGCGCGACCTCCTGGCCGTCATTGACGACCGCTGGTCGCTGCTGCTGATCGCCACTGTCACGCTGGGGCTGGAGCGTTATGAGCAGTTTTTGCGGGCGCTCGAAATCAGCAGTGCGGTGCTGGCCCAGCGCCTGCAGCGGCTGTGCGCCCTCAAACTGCTGACCCGGCAGCCCGACCCGAACGATGCCCGCCGCGCGGTATACCACCTAGCGCCAGCCGGGCGCGCGCTATTCCCCTACCTGCTCACCCTGAGCGCCTGGGGCAAAACCCAGGCCACTGAGCCGGACACCATCTCTTGGGTGCACAAGGGCTGCGCACAGACCACCCTGGGCCGCGTGGCCTGTCACCATTGCCGGGAGACCCTGCTGCCGCGGGAGGTGTTGCGCCCGACCGCGCCCTCCAGGCAGGCGCTTACTGGCTGACGCGCAGTGTGGCGTCGGCGCGCTGGTGCAGATCGGGCAGCAATTCCAGGCCGAGCCCAGGTTTGTCGCTCAGGCTCAGCATGCCTTGCTTGACCACGGGCAAGTCAGTGACCAGTTCTTTGTACCAGCCGCTGTAGAAGGCCCGCACACTCTCCTGCACCAGGGCGTTGGGCGCGTGCAGTGACAAGTGGCTGGAGGCGGTCCAGACCACCGGCCCGGTGCAGTCGTGCGGGGCCACCGGCAATTGCCAGGCATCGGCCATGGCGGCAATTTTGCGCGCCTCGCTCAAGCCGCCGCACCAGCTCAGGTCCAGCATCACCACGCCGGCCACGCCGGTCTGCAGGTAGTCCTTGAAGGCCCATTTGTAGCTCAGCGTCTCGCTGGCACAGATCAGGGCCTCGCAGTCCCGCGCGTACTGCTTGAGCAGGTCCAGGCTGTCCATGCG
>CAXNFT010000258.1:0-3704 GCA_964201255.1 Rhodoferax sp. | reverse complement strand
CAGGTGAGCTTGCAGCTCTCGCGCCAGCCGCTGCCCGCGCCAACCCTGCACATCAAACGCCGGCCGGCCTCGCTGTTCGACTATGAGCTTGACGATTTCGAGATGCTTGGCTACCAGTGCCACCCGGCCATCAAGGCGCCGGTGGCGGTTTGACAGCCTGCTGATGGCTCTGCACCTGATCTATGCCCGCGCCGCCAATGGCGTGATCGGCCTAAACAACGCCCTGCCCTGGCATTTGCCCGAAGACCTGGCGTATTTCAAGCGCCTCACCCTGGGCTGCCCCGTGATCATGGGCCGCAAAACCTGGGATTCTTTGCCACCAAGGTTCCGCCCCCTGCCCGGCCGCCGCAATGTCGTCGTGACGCGCCAGCCCGACTGGCAAGCCGAGGGCGCGTTCTGCGCCCACTCGCTGATCGAAGCGCTGCGGCAGTGCCAGGACCAGCCCGATGTGTGGGTGATC
Source organism: Rhodoferax sp. (assembly GCA_964201255.1). Lineage (GTDB taxonomy): Bacteria > Pseudomonadota > Gammaproteobacteria > Burkholderiales > Burkholderiaceae_C > Rhodoferax. Next base: position 3,244 of record CAXNFT010000258.1, on the reverse strand, counting down.
GGCGGAGCAGAACTGTACGCCCAGGCCCTGCCACTGGCCGCTTCAGCGCATGTGACCGAAATCGATGCACCCTTTGAAGGCGACGCTTATGCACCCGAATTGGACGCCAGCTGGGTCGAGACCGCGCGCCTGCCCCAGATATCGGTGGGCGGCATGAATTTCAGTTTTGTCACTTACAAAAAACACCCGGGAGCCTAGTGATGGTCACGCGGGTAAAAAAATTCAATTTTGATAGCAAACTATTGAGTTCTGACAAGGGCTAGAGGCCTAAAACATTAGATATCTGGCCAGGATAGCACGGGCAATACGTGAACTGGCGTGATCCGAAATATGGTCACCGTAGCTGTATAGAAACTGGCGCTCATGGGCAACGCCGCACAAGTCGGCTTGAATATCGCACAGCAGCGGCGCTGGATCGAACACCTGCAAGCTGGGGTTGGCCAGTTTCAGTTTTTCAACAAACTGCTGGTAGGGCAGTGTTCCCACCAGATGATCGCTGTATTTCAATTGGCAGCGCGGATTTTCCTTTCGATAAAAGAGTTGATTCATGACCGCACTGCGGGTCATGCCACCACCGATACAGCTGTCCGGATCCGGCAAAGTCGGGTTGTCTTTAACGAAGACCACGCGCCGACCCGAAGCTAGCCATTTGGAAATGACCTGTGTGTAACGGGCTGCTTTCTCGTCCACTTGCGCGGGCGTTACCGCACCAAGCACAAAACCCGTTTCTGGATTGAGTGCAAACATGCCACGCAAGGCATTGGCCAAGACAATGGTTTTTAGTTCGAGATGCGCATCAATGGCACTGTAGACGGCTTGGTTGATCGGCGTTAAGGGGTCACTCAACAGCGCGATGGGGCCTACCATGAACCCGCCAAGGTCAGCTGATGCCTCTCGCACCAGGCCGTAAAACAGCGCTTCTCCCTTGCTGTCGCCCAACACCATGTAGCTCGGACGTGAGCGGCCGTCACTCCAACACCAATCCACACCAGATTGCTGTTCCGGACTCAGCAAACACCCTCGTTTTAATTTATCCCGGTCGGCACCGATGACCATGGTGGCCGGGTCGGCGTTGAGCAAATCATGATGGCGAAACTGAAAACCATGTTGCCTGTTGATGTTGTGCCCGGCGATGAAGATGATCACCATCCACAGCCCAAGCAGGGGAACGGCCCACTTGCCAGGTTGGCCCAATCGAATCGGCCTCTCCATAAACCGGTAGGTCAACCAGGCCAGCCCAACACTCAGCACCAACAAGACCGCCCGCGTCACGGCGCCTGGCGTTTCTGACTCGACAATCCTGGCCATCGACAGCAGGGGCCAGTGCCACAGGTAAAGCGGGTAGCTGATCAAGCCAACCCAGACCATTGGTTTGCTGGCCAGAACGGCTCGGTTGAGGTACGCATGCATGCCGGCAGCGAGCACCAGGGCGGTGCCGACGGTGGGCAAGAGGGCCCAGTACCCGGGAAACGCCAGACCTTGGTGCGTCAATGCCAGCGCTGCCATCAACAAGATAAGCCCGAGCCATGCCGCCCATTGCGCCCAAAATTTAGATTCCAGGCAACCTGTACGGCCAAGATAAGCCACCAGGCCACCCAGCATAAGCTCCCAGAACCGTGACAGCGGGGAGTAAAAATCAGCGACGATGTCCCGCCCAGCCAGCCATAGGCTGTAAACCAATGACGCGCCAATCAGCAGGCTGAACAAGCCTGCAAGGTTAAGGCGGCTGCGCCAGAACAGTAGCAATAACAGCGGCCAAAAAACATAAAACTGCTCTTCGATGCTGAGCGACCACAGGTGCAACATGGGCTTGGTGTCGGCCGCATTGTCAAAATAACCGGCCTCTCGCCAAAACATAAAGTTGGCCAGGAATGCTGCGCCACTGGCCACGTGCCGCCCTAACTGCTCGTACTCCACCGACGTCAGAACCAGCCATCCATAGCCCAGACTGACGGTCATGACCAGGCACAACGCCGGGAAAATTCGCCGTACTCGCCGCGCATAAAAATGCCGCAGACTAAATTGGCCGGCCGCCAGCTCGCGCAGGATCAGGGTGGAGATCAAATAGCCGGATAAGACAAAAAAAATGTCAACGCCGACAAAGCCACCGGGGACCAGGCCAGGAAATGCATGAAACAACAAGACGCTGGTGACCGCCAGAGCCCGCAAACCGTCAATGTCTGGGCGGTAATGGACGGCGGCACTTTGGCCAGGAGCAGTTGGGTGAATCACGTCAGTGGTTTGGGGGGATGCCAGGATTGACCCGAGTCTGAATGAGGCGCTGCAGTAGCATGTCCGGAGGGTGCAAAATCTGGGCCGCCGCTGAACTGGATTTTCTCATGATGTTGACGCAGACCGAACATTGACCCCTGGCTGCGGATTGAGCCGCAGCCCTACGAAGGAGCCCTTGTGAAACGCATAGCCATTGTTTTTTTTCTGTCGTGTTACGTTTGCTTGGCGCAAGCCAGGGATATCACCTCCGCCGATTCAGAAGATCCGATGTTGGCGCAGGGCAAGACCCTGATTGCCAAGAGCGATTGGTCTGAAGCCTCGGCCGTGTTTGAAATTTTCGTCAAACAAAATCCGCAAGATGCAGACGGTTTCAATCTGCTGGGCTACAGCTACCGAAACTTGAGAAGGTATGACGAGTCATTCGCCGCCTACCGCCAGGCGTTGACCTTGGACCCCAAGCACCGCGGTGCTCATGAGTACATTGGTATTGCCTATGTGCAGTCTGGCCAGTTGGACAAGGCACGTGAGCATCTGGCCATCCTCGGCAAGCTCTGCCTGTCATCCTGCGAAGAGTACCTTGACCTGAAGAAAGAGGTCGAGCATGCCACCAAGCCTTAGATACGCCTCAAATGCACCTTATGACGCTGAAGAGCGTTGATCCGGGTGCCGCGCCAGCCAGCGGATGCGACGGCAGTAGGCAACAAAGCGGCTCGCGCGGCGCTGCAACCATCTTTTCCACGTAGCCTCTGCGTTGCGCCCTTGACCCAGCCTAGATGGCAAGTAATGCATCAAACCCAACAGCGCGGCATAGAGGATGAGCTTACCCAAAAACACCATCAGGCAGATCAGCAGGGGCGTCACGCCGCTCAAGGCAAGTGCCGCGATGGAGGTGCGCGGTGAGTCCGGGAAGGCTGCCAAAAACACCATACTGGCCGGCCCCCATGTTCGCACCATGGCCAACGCTTGGTCCCATTGCGCGCCCATCAACTGCAAACCCAGTCTTTCAGCGGAT
>CAXNFT010000257.1:0-3711 GCA_964201255.1 Rhodoferax sp. | reverse complement strand
CGATGTAGGGATAAACGCCAAAGATGAAATGGTCCAAGTAGCTCATGCTGCAACTCCCCGGGTCTGGGTGGATGTTTTTCTGACGATGTGAATGGGCTGCGCCTCACCCGGCCGGGCCTGCCCGCGTGTGCTGCAGCCATCAAATGCCTCGGGCTCGCTCCAGCTTTCGTCCAGCGGTTCGTCGGCCACGATCGGCACGGCCTGCGCCTTGTGCCCGGCCAGCTCCAGCACCGCCGCCAGCACCACCGCATAAGGGCTTTCGCGTTTGAGCAGGGCGCTGAAAATAGCATTCAGGATGTGTACCATCTCGCCTAGAAAGGCCTTGGCCACCTCGGGCGTCTGAGTCGATGCAAACTCCAGCACCACACACAAATGGTCGGGCAACTCGTCGGGCGACAGGAACAGGCCCGACTGTTCATAGGTCTTGGTCAGGTCGATCATGGCCGGACCCCGGTCACGCGAATCGCCGTGCACATGCTCAAACAGGTGCAGGCAGGTGGCACGGCCTCTGTCAAAGGTCTCCACATAGCGCGACTCGGCGTCCATGCTGTCTAGGCGCCGCAAGTGCGTGGCCAAAGTTTGCAGTTCAGCCTGGCGGCCGGAGCTCAAAGCATCCTCTTTCTGCATCACTGAAATTAGCTGGGGCAGCTGTGCACGCTGTGTAGCGTCAGGGTAAGACAAGAGTTGCGACAGAACGCGCAAGGTGTATCGGTTGTTTTTCATAAATAAGCTCTCTTCAAACCACGGGCTGTATGGGGATGGTGCGGCGCTTGTCGCCACCGAACAGGCTGGCCTCTGACTGGCCATCCGAGCAACCGTTGCCAAACGAGAAGCCGCAGCCGCCGCGCATGTCAAAAGTGTTCTCTGCGTATTCGCGGTGCGAGCTGGGGATCACGAAGCGGTCTTCGTAATTGGCAATCGCCATGATGTGGTACATCTCTTCGACTTGGGCTACTGTCAGGCCGGTTTGCTCCAGCACCGCCAGGTTGTCCACGCCGTCCACGTGTTTGCTACGCTGGTAAGTGCGCATGGCCAGCATGCGCTCCAGAGCGCGGGTCACGGGTGTTGTGTCACCGGCAGTTAGCAGGTTGGCCAGGTACTGCACTGGAATACGCATCTGCGACACATCGGGCAACTCGCCGTTCATGCCCACATGGCCCGCGTTGGCAGCGGCCGTGATAGGCGAAAGTGGCGGAACGTACCAGACCATGGGCAGTGTGCGGTACTCGGGGTGCAGCGGCAGTGCCACTTTCCAGTCGATGGCCATTTTGTAGACAGGGCTGTTGCGTGCGCCTTCCAGCCAGGCCTCGGGGATGCCGTCCAGCCGGGCCTGCTCGATCACCTTGGGGTCGTGTGGGTTCAGAAAGATGTCGAGCTGCGCATGGTACAGGTCTTTCTCGTTTTCGGTGCTAGCAGCTTCGGCGATGCGGTCGGCGTCGTACAGCACAACACCCAGATAACGGATGCGGCCGACACAGGTTTCCGAGCACACAGTGGGCTGGCCCGCTTCAATGCGTGGGTAGCAGAAAATACATTTCTCGGCCTTGCCGCTTTGCCAGTTGTAGTAAATCTTTTTGTAGGGGCAACCGCTCACGCACATGCGCCAGCCACGGCACTTGTCCTGGTCGATCAGCACGATGCCGTCGTCCTCGCGCTTGTAGATCGAGCCCGAAGGGCATGACGCCACGCAAGCCGGGTTCAAGCAGTGCTCGCACAGACGGGGCAGATACATCATGAAGGTGTTTTCAAACTGGCCGACCATGTCTTTTTGTACCTGATCGAAGCTGGCCAGGTTGGCGTCTTTGCTGCGCTTACTGAACTCGCCGCCAAGAATTTCCTCCCAGTTGGGGCCCCACTCGATCTTTTGCATACGCTGACCCGTGATCAGGCTGCGCGGGCGTGCTGTTGGTGTCGCCTTGGACTCTGGTGCGCCCTGTAGGTGCTCGTAGTCGTAGGTGAATGGCTCATAGTAATCGTCGATCTGCGGCATGTTGGGATTGGAGAAAATTTGCATCAACAGTTTCCATTTGCCACCTTGCTTTGGCTCAATCGAACCATCGGTCTTGCGGGTCCAGCCACCGTTCCAGCGGTCCTGGTTTTCCCAATCTTTAGGGTAGCCAATGCCAGGCTTGGTTTCCACGTTGTTGAACCAGGCGTATTCCACGCCAGGTCGACTGGTCCAGACGTTTTTGCACGTGACCGAGCAAGTGTGGCAGCCGATGCATTTGTCCAGGTTCAGCACCATCGCAATTTGCGCACGAATTTTCATGTTATTTCTCCTTCAAGCCTGCACGGTGGCAGGGGCTTCACCATCGAGCCAATCGATCTTGCGCATCTTGCGCACCACAACAAATTCATCGCGGTTGGTGCCAATGGTTCCGTAGTAGTTGAAGCCGTAGCTGAACTGGGCGTAGCCGCCAATCATGTGGGTCGGCTTGGTCACGATGCGCGTGACTGAGTTGTGGATGCCGCCGCGGATGCCGGTGATTTCCGAGCCGGGCGTGTTGATGGTTTTTTCCTGAGCGTGGTACATCATGACCATGCCAGGATTGACCCGCTGGCTGACCACGGCGCGGGCAGCGATCGCGCCATTGCTGTTGAACAGCTCGACCCAGTCGTTGTCCACGATGCCTGCACTCTTGGCGTCGTCTTCGCTCAGCCAGATCACCGGGCCGCCCCGGTTGAGCGTGAGCATGTGCAGGTTGTCACTGTAGGTGCTGTGGATGCCCCACTTCTGGTGCGGCGTAATGAAGTTGAGCGAAATCTCTTTGTGACCGTTAGGCTTGCGGTCGATCATCTCGTCCACCGTTTTCAGGTCCACGGGTGGCCGGTAGCTGGTCATGCCTTCGCCAAAAGCCAGCATCCAAGGGTGGTCCAGATAGAACTGCTGGCGCCCAGTGAGCGTGCGCCACGGAATGTACTCATGCACATTCGTGTAGCCCGCGTTATACGAGACCTTTTCGCTCTCCAGGCCCGACCAGGTGGGAGAACTGATGATCTTGCGCGGCTGGGCCTGGATGTCGCGAAAACGAATTTTTTCATCTTCGCGGTGCAAGGCCAGGTGCGTGTGGTCGCGTCCGGTGATTTTGGAGAGTGCCTCCCAAGCCTTGACGGCTACATGGCCGTTGGTCTCGGGGGCCAGCTGCAGCACCACCTCGCAAGCATCGATGTCGGTGCTGATGTTGGGCATGCCCTTGGTCACGCCTTCGGCACGCACCTTGCCATTGAGCTCCCCGAGTTGGTGCACCTCGTCGGCGGTATTCCAACCAATACCCTTGCCTCCGTTGCCCGCTTTTTCCATCAAAGGGCCAAGCGCGGTGAAGCGTTTGTAGGTGTTAGGGTAATCGCGCTCAACCACTGAGATTTGTGGTGCGGTTTTGCCTGGAATCAGTTCGCACTCGCCTTTTTTCCACTCTTTCACATCAAAGGCTTGTGCCAGCTCGGCAGGCGTGTCATGCATGAGTGGTGTGAGCATCAATTCTTTTTCGACGCCTAGATGGCCCACACACACTTCACTAAAGGCTTTAGCAAACCCTTTGTAAATCTCCCAGTCGCTCTTGCTTTGCCAAGCTGGATCCACAGCGGTGGACAGCGGATGGATGAAAGGGTGCATGTCGCTGGTATTGAGATCGTTCTTCTCATACCAGGTGGCGGTGGGCAGCACGATGTCCGAATACAGGCAGGTCGTGCTCATGCGAAAGTCCAGCGTCA
>CAXNFT010000256.1:0-3739 GCA_964201255.1 Rhodoferax sp. | reverse complement strand
ACCACGTCGTCCAGGTCGCCCTCCATGATGGTCAGCAACTTGTACAGCGTGAGGTTGATGCGGTGGTCGGTCAACCGGCCCTGCGGGAAGTTGTAGGTGCGGATGCGGTCGCTGCGGTCACCGCTGCCGATCAGGCTTTTGCGCTGGGCCGCGTCGCGTGCGGCGCGCTCAGAACGGTCTTTTTCCTGAATGCGGGCGGACAGCACTTGCAGTGCTTTGGCTTTGTTGCGGTGCTGGCTGCGGTCATCCTGGCATTCGGCCACGATGCCGGTGGGCAGGTGGGTGATGCGCACTGCAGAGTCGGTCTTGTTGATGTGCTGGCCGCCGGCGCCGCTGGCGCGGTAGGTGTCGATGCGCAGGTCGGCCGGGTTGATCTGCACCGCGGTGGCCTCATCCGGCTCGGGCAGCACGGCCACCGTGCAGGCGCTGGTGTGGATGCGGCCCTGGGTTTCGGTGGCCGGCACGCGCTGCACCCGGTGGCCGCCTGATTCAAACTTGAGCGCACCGTACACCCGCGTTCCTTCGACTCGCAGCACCAGCTCTTTGTAGCCGCCGAGTTCGCTCAGCGATTCGCTGATGACCTCGGTTTTCCAGCCCTGCTTGTCGCAGTAGCGGGTGTACATGCGGGCCAGGTCGCCGGCGAACAGGGCCGACTCGTCGCCGCCGGTGCCGGCGCGGATCTCGACAAAGGCATTGCGTGCGTCGTCCGGGTCCTTGGGCAGCAGCATGCGCTGCAGCTCGTCGTCCAGCACCTGCAGCTCCGCTTGGGCGGCGTCAAGCTCTTCCTGCGCCATGCCGGCCATCTCGGGGTCGTCGGCCGAGCCGCTGAGCATCTCCTTCGCGCTGGCCAGATCGGCTTCGCGCTGGCCGTAGCGGGCCCAACGGCCAGCCACCGCCGCTACCTCGGTGTGCTCGCGCGACAGCACCAGGAACTGAGCCATGTCCTTCATGATGTCTTCGCGCGAGAGCAAAAACTCCAGTTCGCCCAGGCGGTCGGCGTAGCGTGCGAGTTGTTGTCGGAAAAATAGTTTCACGGTCGTGCGGGGCGGTGATGGCTTCGGGGTGAGCAGCTGTTCGATGGGGCGGTTGCGGGGTGCAACCGTGTGCTAGGGCACTACCCCGGCATTGGCTGCCAGGGGCAGCGGACAGGGTCGCTAACGTTCTCGGCGCAAAAAGAAATGCTGGATCGCCGAGCTGGCACGTTCGCGGGCCAGCGTGTCCCCGGCATGCAGCTCGGCCAGTGCACCGTGCAGCATTTTTTGCGTCAGGCCCCGGGACAGCGCCTCCAGCACGGCCTCCACGTTCTCACCTTTGGCCAGCAGCTTGCGCGCCCGGGCAATTTCAGCAGCGCGCCACTCGTCAGCTTGGGCATTGAGCTGCTGGATCAGTGGCACGGCGTTGCGCTGGTCCACCCAGTGCATGAAACTCTGCACTCCGGCATCCACAATGGCCTCGGCCTGCGCCACTGCGGCTTGCCGGCTGGCTTGCGCCGTCTGAACGACGCCAGCCAGGTCGTCCACCGTGTAGAGGTAGACGTCACCCAAGGCCTTGACTTCGGGCTCGATGTCGCGCGGCACTGCCAGGTCAACCATGAACATGGGGCGGCGCCGGCGTTGTTTAAGGGCTCGCTCTACGGCACCCAGGCCAATGATGGGTAGGGTGCTGGCGGTACAGCTGACAACTGCGTCAAATTCATGCAGCCGTGCGGGCACTTCTGACAGGTGCATCACCTCCCCGCCGAACCGACTGGCCAGCTTTTCGCCGCGCTCAAGCGTGCGGTTGGCGATCACCATGCGTTTGGGGCTTTTGGCGGCAAAGTGGGTGGCGCACAGTTCGATCATCTCGCCCGCGCCCACAAACAGGATATTGACCTTGCCCAAGTCTTCAAACAACTGCCCTGAGAGGCGCACCGCCGCTGCTGCCATGCTGATAGAGTGGGCCCCGATCTCGGTAGAGCTTCGCACTTCTTTGGCCACGGCAAAAGAGCGCTGGAACATTTGGCTCAGGGTACTGCCCAGGGTCCCTGCGGCCTCAGCGGCACGCACCGCGTCTTTGAACTGACCCAAGATTTGCGGCTCGCCCAGCACCATGGAATCGAGCCCGCTGGCCACCCGAAAGGCGTGGCGCGCAGCCAGCCCGTCTTGCAGGGTGTAGGCGTGGGAGCGAAGTGTGGCGGGCGACACCCCGCCCGATTTGGCCAGCCAGTCCAGGGTGCGCTCCAGTTCGGGCTGCTCTCCAGCGCAGTAAATCTCGGTGCGGTTACAGGTGGAGATGAGCGCCGCCTCGGGAGGGCGCGACAAGGCGCGGCGCAGGGCCAGCAGGGTGGGCTCAATCTGCTCGATCGCAAAGGCGAAACGGCCACGCAAATCAAGCGGCGCGGTGGTGTGGTTTAGCCCAAGGGCCCAGACTGGCATAACCGGATTATAAAATCAGGCGGTGACGCATCCACCACTTACACAAAGGTTTCATGGCTGATGGGTCCCATTGCCGTTTTGACCCATCTGTCGAACTTTGTCGCACCGGCAATAAGCCTGGCGCTGCTGGTCACGCTAGGCGCACATTTCTTTATGAAAAAAAGGCCGCTAGCCCTTGCCCCATATACACAGTTAGCTATTAATATCATAGCGAATGTTGTGGTGCTGGCACTGGGCTTATGGTTGATGGGCCGGGACGGCAAGATGGTCAGTTATGCGGCCATGGCTGTGGCATGTGCCACCAGCCAGTGGCTGATGGCACGAGGCTGGCAAGCTTAGCCCTTATTTGCCCGATTTGAAGCTGGTGAAGGTGCGGGTTTGCACGCGCCGTGTGTCCTGCGGCAAAGCATCCGGCGCCACCATGGTCTTGGTGGCGGCGGCGTCCAAGAAAATAGACTTGTTATCGGCCACGTCTTTTTTCACGAACTTCAGCGAGGCTGCGTTCGGGTTGGCATAAAACACCTTGTTGGTCAGCGAGGCGTGCACTTCGGGTCGCAGGATGTAGTTGATGAACAGATGAGCGTTCTCCACATTCTTGGCGTCTTTCGGGATTGCCATGGTGTCAAAGAACAGGGTGGCGCCAGTTTTGGGCACCAGTGCCTCGATCACCACCGGCTCTTTGGGCTTGCCCTTGGTTTTGGTCTTGGTGTCGGCAGTGGTGGCGGCCTCAGCGGCGCGGCTGCGCGCGATATTGATGTCCCCTGAGAAGCCCATCACCAGACAGGTGGCGCCTCCGACCATGTCCTCGATATAGCCCGATGAGGAAAACTTGGTCACAAAGGGCCGGATGGACTTGAGCAACTTGGCGGCTTCGGCGTAGTCGGCCGCGTCGCGGCTGTAGGGCGGCTTGCCCAGGTAGAGCAGCGCGGCTGGCAGCACCTCAGAGGCGGAGTCGAGCACGCTCACGCCGCAGCTTTTGAGCTTGCTAGCGTACTTGGGGTCAAACAGCAGGCTCCAGGCGTTCTCGGGCATGGGCATGTCGCCCAACGCCTTCTTCACCTTGTTGACATTGATGCCCACCGTGACATAACCCCAGAGCCAGTCCACCAAGTGGGCGTTGCCTGGGTCCAGCTTGGCCAGTTGATCCAGCAGACCCTTGTCGAGGTTGCCCCAGTTGCTGAGCTTGCTGCGGTCCAGCTTTTGCAGAAGGCCGCCTTCGATCTGTGTTTTTGCAAAGTGCGAGCCCGGCACCACGATGTCGTAGCCGGTTTTGCCGGCCACCAGCTTGGCATGCAAAATTTCGTTGTTGTCATAGGTGTCGTAGC
>CAXNFT010000255.1:0-3740 GCA_964201255.1 Rhodoferax sp. | reverse complement strand
GCCGGCCACACCGCTCGATGGTGAGCTGTGGCTGGGGCGGGGCAGTTTTGACCAGCTGTCGGGCATTGTTCGCCGCAGCACGCCGGTGGATGCCGACTGGCAAGCGCTGCGCTACATGATTTTTGACCTGCCCGGGTCGGGCGGACCGTCTGCCGATCGGGTGCAGCGCGCCGTGTCGCTGGTGGGCGCCGGCAGCCCGGCGTGGTTGCAGGTCATCGCCCAGGACCGGGTGGCCGATGCCAACAGCCTGCAGCAGCAACTGAAAACCCTGGTGGAGCAGGGTGCCGAGGGCCTGATGCTGCACCGGGCCGATGCCGTGTGGGCGCCCGGCCGCAGCGACGCGCTGCGCAAACTAAAGCCCCTGCCAGACGATGAAGCCCGGGTGGTGGCCCATGTGCCGGGCAAGGGCCGGCTTCAAGGCAAGCTGGGCGCGCTGCAAGTGGAAATGCCCGGCGGCCAGCGCTTTGCCTTGGGCACTGGGCTGAGCGAGGCTGACCGGATGGCGCCGCCGCCGGTCGGGAGCCTGGTCACCTACCGCTACCGGGGTCTGACGCCTTCCGGTGTGCCGCGCTTTGCCAGCTTTGTGCGCCAGCGCGCTGACGAGTAGCGGGTCAGCTCAGGCAAACACGCCGGCCGTGTCCTGCATGCGCTTGGACACCTCGCCCAGGTGGTGCAGGGTGTCGCCGAAGGTGAGCTCCAGCTGGGTCAGCTTTTTGAAGTAGTGGCTGACGATGTACTCGTCGGTCACGCCGATGCCGCCGTGCAATTGCACCGCCTGTTGGCCAATGAAGCGCATCGAATTGCCCAACTGGTACTTGGCCCGGGCCATGGCCGCGCGGCGCTCCGGCGCCGGGGCGTTGAGTTTGAGCGAGGCGTAGTAGCTCATGGAGCGGGCCAGCTCCAGTTGCATTTTCATGTCGGCAGCGCGGTGGCGTAGCGCCTGGAAGCTGCTGATCACCACGCCAAACTGCTTGCGGGTGTTCATGTACTCGGTGGTCAGGCTCAGGGTTTTGTCCATCACGCCCACTGCCTCGGCGCAGGCGGCGGCGATGCCGATGTCCACCGCGTGTTCCAGGGCCGTCAGGCCGTCGAGCGTGACCAGTTCGGCGGGCGCCTGCTGCAGCATCACTTCGGCCGCGCAGGCGCCGTCCTGCGTGCCATAGCCCCGCGTGCTGACGCCTGCTGCCTCACGTGCCACCAGAAACAAGGCCATGCGCTCGCCCACCAGGGCAGGCACCAGAAACGCATCGGCCTGGTCACCGGCGGGTACTATACTTTTTGTAGCATCCAAGGTCCATCCGGCGGGGGTTTGAGCCGCTTTTGCCTTGCAAACATCGAGCCGGTAGCGGGCCGCGCGCTCCTGGTAGGCCAGCACCACCAAGGCCTCGCCGCTGGCAATGCGTGGCAGCCAGGCCGCCTGCAGGGCCTGTGGCGCATAGCCGCCCAGCACGCCGCTGGCGATGAGGCTGTGCGCGAGTGGCTCCAGCACAATCCCGCGCCCCAGCTCTTCCATCACCACCATGCCCTCCACCGGCCCCATGCCCATGCCGTCATGCTCAGGCGCGATGTAGAGGCCGCACAGGCCGAGTTCGGCCAGTTCGGTGTAAGCGGCGCGCGAAAAGCCGCCGACGCGCGTGGTCTCGCGGCGGCGGTCAAAGCTGTAGCCCTTGTCGACCCATTTGCGCACGGCGTCGCGCAGTTGGTCCTGGTCTTCAGAGAAATCAAAGTCCATGGTGTGTGTCCTTTTGGTTCGGTGGCAGCGGCGGGGCGGGTTAGCCCAGCACCACCTGCGAGACGATGTTGCGTTGCACTTCGTTGCTGCCGCCGTAAATGGTGGTCTTGCGCATGTTGAAGTAGGTCGAAGCCAGGGGCGCGCACCAGGCAGCGCCGACGGCGTCGCCCTGCCAGCCGGCCTCCATGGCCTCGCGGATCAGGGGCAGGGCGTAGGGGCCGGCAGCCAGCATCATCAGCTCTGAGTAGCGCTGCTGGATCTCGCTGCCGCGTATTTTCAGCAGGCCGGCGATGTCGAGCGACTGCTTGCCTGATGTCTCCGCCGCCAGCACGCGCAGCACCAGCATTTCCAGCGCCACCACATCGACTTCCAGCTTGGCGATTTCGTCGCGGAAGCGGGTGTCGTCGTACACGCCTTCAGCGCGGGCAATGCGCTTGAGCCGCTCCAGCTCGCGCTTGGTGCGGTTCACATCAGCAATGTTGGTGCGCTCGTGCGCCAGCAGGTGCTTGGCGTAGTGCCAGCCCTTGTTCTCTTCGCCCACCAGGTTCTCGGCGGGGACTTCGACGTTGTCAAACCAGACCTCGTTGACCTCGGCTTCGCCATCGAGCAACACGATAGGACGCACCGTGACACCGGGCGACTTCATGTCGATCAGCAGAAAGCTGATGCCGGTCTGCGGTTTGCCTTCGCTGCTGGTGCGCACCAGGCAAAAAATCCAGTCGCCGTACTGGCCCAAGGTGGTCCAGGTCTTCTGGCCGTTGACGATGAACTTATCCCCGCGGCGCTCGGCCCGTGTTTTGAGCGAGGCCAGGTCGGAGCCGGAGCCCGGCTCGCTGTAGCCCTGGCTCCACCAGACATCGCCACTGGCGATGCCCGGCAAAAAGCGCTGCTGCTGCTCGGCATTGCCAAAGGCCATGATCACCGGTGCCACCATCACCGGGCCAAAGGGCACCACGCGGGGCGCCCCGGCCAGCGCACACTCTTCTTCAAACAGGTGTTTCTGGATGGAGTTCCAGCCCGGGCCGCCAAATTCCTTGGGCCAGGCGTGGCCAAGCCAGCCCTTTTTGCCCAAAATTTTGGCCCAGCGCTGCATGTCGTCGCGGGTCAGCCGCAGGGCGTTGTGCACCTTGTGCGAGATGTCAGCGGGGAGTTGATCGCGCACCCAGGCGCGAATGTCTTCGCGGAACTGCTGTTCCTCTGTTGTGAAAGCCAAATCCATATGGTGTCTCCCGTTAATTCCTGCGGTCGGTGCAGTTTTTAGCACGACCGTGCGATTATGGCTGTCCAAGCGGTGACAAACCCAGTTCACCCAACAGGTGTTTTACCTGAGCCTGCAAGTGAGCGACCTCAGCTTCGAGCCGATCCAGCCGTGCTTGGGTGCTTGCGTCACCACCATCGCGGCCTGAGCTTTGGCTTGACGTTCCGCTGGCCTGGGCCGCCGGCAAGCCGCACAGCAGGTGAGCCCAGCGTTGCTCCCGTGCCCCGGGGGCTCGCTGCAGCTTGACCGCCAGCGGGCCGCCCTTGTCGTCGCTGCGATCCTGCATTTCTTCCAAAAAGCCTTCAACCGACGAGACATCAGCAAAGCGGTACCAACGCTCGCTGTTCAGCCGCAACTCGGCCGCAGTTTGCGGGCCGCGCAGCATCAGCAAGCCCAGCAGCACGGCCGATTGCTCCGGCACGCCAATCCCGCGCTGGGCGTTGTGCTCAAACCGTGCTGTGCGTCCGCCGCTGCTCTCGCGCACCAAGCCGGCGGTCTTGAGGCTGTCAAGGGCGGCGACGATGTCGGCCTCGCTCAAGTCCATCAAGGGTTCGCGGCTGCTTTTCTGGTTGCAACCCAGCAGCAGTGTGTTGAGCGTGAGCGGGTAGCTGTCGGGCACGGTGCGGGCTTTTTCCATCAGCGTGGCCAGCACGCGCGCTTCGGCTGCTGACAGGGGGGTGGTGGCAGGGGTCAGGGTCATAATTCAGGCAGGTATGAGAAACATCGTGATCTTGATTTCGGGCGGCGGCT
>CAXNFT010000254.1:0-3754 GCA_964201255.1 Rhodoferax sp. | reverse complement strand
TGTTGCCCAGCGCCTTGGCGATAAAGGCTGCGTCGTCACCCGCCTCCTGCAGGCAGGCCTCCAGGTACTGCGCCATGTCCTCCTCGGTTTTGAGGTGTTCCGCGCTGTCCCATTTGCGAAGATTGAGGGTGTTCATTCGTCACTCCTTAAGTTGCTTGGCCAGACAGGTTTGCAATCGCCAAAATTACCCTCTTCGATTCGATCGATGCGGGCCTGAATTCGCCGCGCTGCTTGTTTATCACGCAAGGCTCCAAACCACCTGTCAAACAGGTCTGTGGTGTAGATTGATTTCACCTTTGGACTGTATACATTGGGATACGAACTGTCAAGACTTTTCTGATCGACCTGCGGCAGACAAGCCTAAGTGTTTCACAGTCTCTGGTAAATCACCCGCCCAACCCGGTCAATATGGGCAAGCAGCTCGGCATGGTCGAGCTGTTCATAAATCGACAGGTCGATCTCATAGGGCAGCAGCAGGTCATCCAGCGCCATGTCAATGTTTCCCAGCAATGACAACGTCAGCCCATCGCCGCGCAAGGTCAGGTCAATATCAGAGCCGGGTTTGAAATTGCCTTTGGCCCGCGAACCGTACAGTACGCCCTTTTCCACCTGGGGAAATCGCGCCAGCGTGGCGCAAATTGCTTCCAGCGTGGTTTCACTTAAGCCCATGCTGGCAGCGGCTGGCGCGACCAGGCTCATGGCGCAGGCCCAGTTTGGGTTAATGGCGCCAGGCGTTGCTGCAGAGCAGCAAAGACCGGGTAAAACCGAACCAAAATATCTCGCGTCACGCTGTCGGCCACCTCGGGGTTATAGGTATGCGACGTCAGATTACGGGCCTTGATCATGTCCATCCAGGCTTCGCCATCGGTTATCAGACCATTTTGGAACGCCGAGCGACTGGCATCGCGCGAGCCAATCAGAGCAAAGATGCCATGCTGCTCCAGATAGTCCTTCAACACATTCCAGGCCAGCTCATGGGTGAACTCAAAGGCATGGATCAGGCCCAGCTGCTTCAGCTTGGACAGCGGGCGCTCGCTAGCCAGCGCCGCTGCGTCAGACAGGCTCTGCAGCGCCTTTGTGTAATTGGTGAACCGTTGCAACCAGCGAATATCGTCACTCATGTCAATTCCAGTCGGGGGAGAACATGACAGTACTGAAGTTCGGCGGATATGTCTTAAGCGCCGTAAACCCCAAACTGCGTCATATTCAACCCACTCGCCGCCGTCAAGCTGGTGAAGTAGCCGGTGTCTGGCACATCCAAATCCAGCGCCCCCGGCGCCCCGGCAAAGCTGCCGTCCACATCCCCACTCAGGTAGCCCACCAGGCCGACATGCACCGGGCTGCTGCCACTGGTGTTGGCGCTGATGCTGGTCTGCGGCACGCCTGGGGTCAAATTAGCTTTAGTTGGCACCGCAGCGTCCAGCTCATTCACAAAATGCCAGGTTGGCTGTGGCGCCGTCAGGCCCACCACGTGTTTCAGCACACCAATGGCGTCGGTCAGTTGCACAACACCATTGCCGTCGTAGTCGGCTGCCAGCGCCTGATAGGGCGACAGGGGTCTGCCTGCACCATTCACGTCCAAGCCCACGATCATCTTCAAAATGGCGATGGCGTCTTGCAGGTTCACGGCGCTGCTAGTCAGGCTGGCCTCTGCCGCCGGCACAGCCCGGCTGGCGGTCAGGGTTTGGGTGGCAGCGGGCGTCACTTCAAAATTTATAGCGCCATCACCAGCAGTGACGTGGCTTAGAGCCCTATTTGATACTGAAACATCGCTGAGCAGGGTGTGTGCTCTCCAGGTGTAGGTCAGCACATTCAGGGCCATTGCGGTGTTGAAGTTGTAGCTGTTGCCGCCTGCAAACGGGTTACCGGCCAGGTCTTTCAGGGTGCCTGCGTCCAGGGCCAGGGTGTAGCCGGTACCAGGTGACAGGTCTAACGTGGGGTCTATGCTGAGGGTGTTGCCGCTCAGGCTCAGGCGTGGGCTGCTGGCGGTGTCAAAGCTTTCCACCACGGCACCGGCGGCGGTCTTGAGGGTGATATTGCCTGATCCCAGATAAATGTTTTCACTAAAGGTCAGCGCCAGATGGCTGGCTTTCGGCACACCGGTGGCCTCATCCAATGGGTTAAAGCTGCTGACCGTCGGCGCGATGCTGTCTACCACCAGCGCACTGCTGAACTTGCCCACCGGGCTCAGGTTGCCCGCGCCATCCACCTGCCGCACCTGAATGGCGTTGGCGGCATAGCTGCCATCGGGCAGGGCCAGGTTGCTGCCGCTGCCGCTGACCCAGTTGCCACCGGCATCCAGGCTGTAAGACCAGGCCGTGGTGGACGTCAAAGCGGCCACGGCAAAGCTGCCGACTCGGGTGACGGCGCTACCCGTCTGGGTCTGCTGCATCGCTGTAAGGGTGATCGGGCTCAGCGGTACGCCAGTGGTACTCAGCGGCACCTGGGCCATGCTGTTGATCACACCCATGCCAGACAGTACCTGGCCAAACACGGCGTAGCCTGGTGCCGTAGCGCTGGCGTAATTCAGCGACGGGTTGGCCGCCAAGTCCACAAAAAACTGGGCCCCATCCGACAAGGTAGAACTGGCCCGCAACATGGCCACGCTACCCACTTGGTGCGTCAGGGTGTTGTTGCTTTCCAGCGGGATGGTGCTGTAGGCGGGCGCCTTGTACGCCAATGTGCTGCTATAAGCGCCGCCCTGCACCGCCACGCCTGGCACAACGGTATGAAACAGGGTGCTGTCATAAAAGCCGCTGTTGGCGTTGGCCAGCACGGTGGCCACGGTCACCGGTGCTTTGTCTGGGTTTAGCTCAATCAGTACCGCGCCCAGGCTGGTCTGCAGGGTGAGCTGGGGCGCCTGCAAAAAACGTACGGCGGTGCCCGGCACCAGCAGGGGCGCAACTGGGGCCAAGGTATCCACCAACTGGCTGCTGTTGACTGCGCTGGTGTTGTAACCGCCATTGACAGTGGTCACTGCGCCGGCCTTGACCATCAGGCTGATGGCACCATTGGCCACACCCGCCGCCGGAGTGACGCTGACCGACCAGTTGGTGCCGCTGCCCGAAATGGCGCCAACGCTGCCGTTCATGACCGTAAGATCTGAGGCGTCCAGGCCTGTGACGGCTTCGCTAAAGGCCAGGGTGTACACCACGGCGTTGGTGCTCAGGTTGGCGGTACTGGGCAGGTTGTCGGCCAAAGAGACGGTCACCCTGCTCAGGCCAGTTTGCGCTATCAGGGCGCTTGTGAGCTTGCCCGTGGTCAGGCTGACATTGCCCGAGTCGTCGGTCTGGCTCACTTGAATGGCGTTGGCGGCGTAGCTGCCAGCGGGCACGGCAAAGCTGGTGCCGGTACCGGGCGTCCAGGTGCTGCCGCTGTCCAGGCTGTAGCGCCAACTGGCGCCGGCCTCCAGGTCGCTGACGCTGATGGTGCTGCCGGCGGCGGCCAGGGCGCTCCCCGCCAGTGTTTGCTGCACCGATGTGATGGTGATGTCGGTGGTGGGTTGGTTAGATGTGGTGCGTGGCACCACCGCAATGCTGTCGATCACCGCCAGGCCCGTGACCACTCGCCCAAACACTGCATACCCCGGTGGTGCCGTGCTGTAGTTCAAAAACAGGTTGTCGGCCTGGTTGATGAAAAACTGCGAACTGGCAGAGTCAGGCACATCCGTGCGGGCCATGGCAATGGTGCCGCGCAGGTTGCTCAGGCCGTTGTTGCTCTCCAGCGGGATGACGCTGTAGGTGGGCGTTTTGTA
>CAXNFT010000253.1:0-3754 GCA_964201255.1 Rhodoferax sp. | reverse complement strand
GCCAGCCGGCATGGTTGAGGCGGGCGACCGCCTCCAGTGCACCCGGCAAGGGCGTCCACTCGTCGGCCGATTTCACATAGTCATCACTGTCCTCGTTGAGGGTGCCGTCGCGGTCCAGGATAACGAGTTTCATGCCGGCGTCTCAGGTCGCCAGCCGGGACAGGTCGGCGACACGGTTCATGGCCGCGAACAGGCTTTTGAGCAGTCCCTGGCGGTTCCGCCGCAAATCGATCTCTTCGGCGTTCACCATGACGCCATCAAAGAAGGCATCTACCGGCGAGCGCAGCGCCGCCAGCGCCTGCAGCGAGCCGGTGTAGTCACCGCCCTCGAACAGCGTCTGCGCCCGGGGCAGCACGCTCTGCATAGCGCCGTACAGGGCAATTTCTGCTGGCTCCTTGAGTAGCACCGGGCTGACATGGGCATCCACCTCGGGCGCTTTTTTGAGGATGTTGCCAATGCGTTTGTTGGCAGCGGCCAGGGCGGCGCTTTCGGGCAGGGCGGCGAAGGCGCGCACGGCCGCCAGCCTGGCACGGATCTCACCCCAACTTGCGAGATCGGGACTGGCCAATACCGCCGAAACATTTGCAAAGGGATGCCCCTCGGACTCCAACAGTCCAACGATGCGCTCTTGAAAAAAGAGTTCCAGCTTTGGACGAAGCTCATCTTGAGGAGCAATCAACCCATTCATGAAAGCAGCATGCCCAAATTCGATCAGTTGCCGAACATTGATCTGCAATGACTTATCCATGAGCATCCGCACCACCCCCAGCGCATGCCGGCGCAGCGCAAATGGGTCTTTGTCACCGGTCGGCAGATTGCCAATGCCAAACATACCAACCAGGGTTTCCAGCTTGTCAGCCAGCGCCAGCACCAGGCCCACCGGATTGCGCGGCAGTGCATCTCCGGCAAAGCGCGGCTTGTAATGGTCCTCAATGGCGTTGGCGATGTCCTCGTTCAAACCGTCATTGCGCGCGTAGTAGGCGCCCATGGTGCCCTGCAGCTCGGGGAACTCGCCCACCATATCAGTCAGTAAGTCGGTCTTGGCCAGGCGCGCAGCAAGTACAGCCTTGTCGGCCAGCTCAGCGCCACCGAGTTGCTGACCGATCGCCTTGGCGATGGCGCACACCCGGGTCATGCGATCGCCTTGGCTGCCTAGCTTGTTGTGATAGACCACCTTGTTCAGGCCGTCGACGCGAGATTCCAGCGTCTTCTTGCGGTCTTGGTCATAGAAAAACTGGGCATCGGCCAGCCGGGGCCGCACCACCCGCTCATTGCCTTGAATCACGGCGGAGGCATCATCGGGCGTGATGTTACTCACCACCAAAAACTGGTGCGTTAACCTGCCTGCAGCATCGAGCAGGGGGAAGTATTTCTGGTTGGCCTTCATCGTGAGGATGAGGCATTCCTGCGGCACCTCGAGGAACTGCTTTTCAAACTCGCAGGCCAGCACATTGGGCCGCTCTACCAGGCCAGTCACTTCGTCTAGCAGTGCTTCGTCTTCGATCGGCCGCACACCGCCACCGACCTGGGTCGCCGCCGCCTGCAATTGGCGTTCTATGTCGGCACGCCGCTCAGCAAAGCTGGCGATCACTGCGCCATCTTGGCTCAGCGTGGCGGCATAGGCGTCGGCATGCCCAATCACCACCGGCGAGACGCGCGCCTCGAAGCGGTGGCCTTGCGTCTGGTTGCCGGCGCTCAGGCCCAGCACCTTCACAGGTACCACGGTGCTGCCGTGCAGGGCCAACAGGCCGTGCGCCGGCCGCACAAAATGCAAGCTGCTCCAGCCCGACAGTTCGCAATCGGTCTCCAGGTGGTAGCTCATCATCTTCGGGATCGGCAGTTTCACGATGGCGATCCCCAGAGCCCGATCTAGGCCGACCTTGAGGGGCACAGGCGCGTCTAGCTTACGCAATGCAACATAAATGGCTCCCTTTTCCTCGAAATGAGGCAGCAACTCCATCGTATGGTCGTCGAACAGGTAGCCTTCTTTTTCTAGCCTTTTTGTAAGCGCCGCCGTTTGTGTATCGGCATCTGAATAACCGACCTTCCTTGGCATCAACTTGATAACCGTCGATCGCTCAGGCGACTCACTTGCTACGGCCGTAACATGCGCTGCCAGCCGGCGCGGCGACGCAAACGGCGTCACCACCGAATCAGCTGTGGCCAGCCCCTGGGCCCGCAACTGAGCAGCCAACTCCTGGGCAAAAGCGTCGCCCAGCTTTTGAAGTGCCTTAGGTGGCAACTCCTCAACAAACAGTTCCACAAGCAGGTTGTCAGTGCTCATCACGCGGCCTTCTTCGTCATTTGTTCCACCCAGGCCCGCGGCGCCATCGGAAAGCCAAGTCGCTCCCGGCTGTCAAAGTAACTTTGTGCCACGCTACGCGCCAGGTTGCGGATACGCCCCATGTAGGCAGCGCGCTCGGTCACGCTGATCGCGCCCCGTGCATCGAGCAGGTTGAAGCTGTGGGCGCACTTGAGCACCTGCTCATAGGCCGGCAGCGCCAGCTGCACCTCGATCAGGTGCTTGGCCTGTTTTTCATGCGCCGTGAAGGCGGTGAACAGGAAGTCGGCGTCCGAGTGCTCGAAGTTGTAGGCCGACTGCTCTTTTTCGTTTTGCAGGTACACATCGCCGTAGCTCATGCTGTCGGTCCACTGCAGCTTGTAGACGTTGTCTACCCCCTGCAGGTACATGGCCAGACGTTCCAGACCGTAGGTAATCTCCCCGGTCACCGGTCTGCAATCGATGCCGCCGACCTGCTGAAAATAGGTGAACTGGGTCACTTCCATGCCGTTGAGCCAGACCTCCCAGCCCAGGCCCCAGGCGCCCAGCGTGGGGTTTTCCCAATCGTCTTCGACGAAGCGGATGTCGTTCTTTTTGAGGTCAAAGCCCAGTGCTTCCAGCGAGCCCAGGTACAGCTCCAGAATATTGCTCGGGGCGGGTTTCAGCACCACCTGGTACTGGTAATAATGTTGCAGGCGGTTCGGGTTTTCGCCATAGCGTCCATCCTTTGGCCGCCGACTGGGTTGCACATAGGCGGCTCGCCAAGGCTCGGGGCCTATGGCTCGCAAAAACGTAGCAGTGTGGGAGGTGCCGGCTCCCACCTCCATGTCGTAGGGCTGCAGCAAAGCGCAGCCCTGAGCGTCCCAATACGACTGCAATTTCAAAATGATGTGTTGGAAGGTCAACATGACTGGTCTGGGTTCACAGGGGACAGAACCCGGGGAGTGGCAACAGGCGCACCAAGGTATCTTGGATAAAAGTTGAATTTTAAGGGCGTTCGGCTACGCTGCGAGTATCGGTCTGTCGTCGCATTTGGTCTTGGCGCCAGCGCCAAAGGAGCAGAAGCGTGGCAACCAGCCAGTAAGGCCACAAACCAAAGCGCGCCACCCACCAGGCATAAGGCGTAGTACCGGTACGCCCCTCGACCTCACCAATCAAAACCGCAGCGGTGTCGCGTGGCAGTTGGCTTAGCACCCGGGCTTGGTGGTCCACAATGGCGGTGAGGCCGGTGTTGGTGGCGAGCAGGAAAGGCCGATGAAACTCCAGCGCTCGCAAACGGGCGATCTGCAGATGTTGATCCATCGCAAGGCTGCCGCCAAACCAAGCCAAATTGCTGATATTGACAAAGATGTTTGGGGCCTTGGCTCCAACCAGAAACTGCTGTGCCAATTCCTCACCAAACAGGTCTTCGTAACAAATATTCGGGGCTAATCTTTGGCCGCGCCAAACAAAACCGGCTTGGCCCAAAGCACC
>CAXNFT010000252.1:0-3761 GCA_964201255.1 Rhodoferax sp. | reverse complement strand
AGGCGTGGCGCGCCTGGGGCAGGCTCTGTTGGCATGACCGAAAGCCTTGGTAATGCCAAGGGCCGCCACACGGCCCGTGGCGTGCAGCCTTTTGCGCTGATTGGTGGCATTGAGGCAGTGGTGCGTGGCACCAGCCTGTCGGTCTACCCGCTGGTGATGTACCGCGCCTGGGGTGATGCGGTCACGGTGTCCAAGATTTACTTTCTGGTCGGGCTGCTGTCGCTGCTGACGGTGCTGATCGTGCCCACGCTGACCCGCTTTGTGCCGCGCCGTTGGGTCTACACCATCGGCGTGCTGCTCTACGTACTGTCGGCTGTTCTGGGGATGGTGGGCGGCAAGGCGACCACGGCAGCGTTGTTGTGCAATGCCATGGCAGCTGCCACCGCCTTTGTCTGCTTCAACGCTTATGTGCTGGACAACGTGGCCAAGGCTGACTTCAGCAAGCTCGAATCTCTGCGCCTGTTTTATGGCGGGCTGGGCTGGACGATTGGCCCGGTACTGGGCGTCTGGCTGCTGCCGGTCTGGCATGGCGCCCCGTTTGTGATTGTGGGCACTGCGGCGCTGGGCATGCTGACCACTTTTTGGCTGCTGCGCCTGGGCAATGGCCGGGTGATCGTGCCGTCGCGACGCCGTTCGGCGGCGCCACTGGCTTACCTGCAACGCTTTTTTGCCCAACCACGGCTGGTGGCAGGTTGGTTTTTTGCGGTGGTGCGCTCCTGCGGGTGGTGGATCTACATCGTGTACACCGGCATTTTTGCGGTGCAGCAGGGCTTAAGCGATCAGTTGGGTGGCATTGCCACATCGTTGGCCAATGCCGGACTGTTCCTGGCGCCGCTGATGCTGCGATGGATGCAGCGCCGATCGGTCCGAGAGGCGGTGCGCACGGGTTTTCTGTACTGCGGTGTTTGCTTCATCCTAGCCACCATGTTCTCCCCACTGCCTTGGGCCACGGTGGCGCTGTTGATGCTGGGCGCCTACTTTTTGGTGCTGCTGGATATATGTGGTGGCCTGCCGTTTTTGATGTCTGTCAAGCCGTCGCAGCGCACCGAGATGTCGGCTGTGTACTCCAGCTTTCGGGATGTGTCAGGTATTTTGTCGCCGGGCCTGGCATGGCTGGTTCTGCAATTTAGCCCGGTGGCGGGCATCTTTGCCGCTGGTGGCTTGGTCATGTTGGCGGCATGGTTGGTGGCGGGCCGCCTGCACCCCGAGCTGGGTGTGCCCGGGCGAGATCGCCTACGCGGGCGCGAACTGATGGCGGTTGAGCGCCCCTGAGCTCAAATGGAACCAGCGAAGGGACCCAGCAAAGGGCCTCAGCCGGTTTCAGCCCGTCATCAGTTCGCGCAGCGGCGGCGCAGCCAAGCCCTTGCTGACATCGGCCACGACTTCATAAGACCGCAGCCGCGCTGCATGATCGAACATTTGACAGGTGATCATCAGTTCGTCAGCGCCTGTGAGTGCCACGAACGCGTCCATCTGTTGCCGCACTGCATCCGGTCCACCGATGGCCGAGCAGGACAGCACGCTTTCCAGCATCGCCCGCAACTGTCCGTCCAGACGCTCCCGGAAGCCCGGCAGCGGGGGCGGCAGCCGGCCCGGGCGGCCGGTGCGCAGGTTGACAAAAGCCTGCTGCATAGAGGTCGCCAGCAGCTCGGCCTGCGCATCGGTATCGGCCGCAAACACGTTGAAGCCCAGCATCACATAGGGCTTGGCCAGCCGTGCCGAGGGCTTGAAATAGCTGCGGTAGATCTCAATGGCCTGCAGCATGGCCTGCGGCGCAAAATGCGAGGCAAAGGCATAGGGCAGACCCAGCGCAGCCGCCAGTTGGGCACCATACAAGCTGGAGCCCAGAATCCAGATGGGAATTTTCAGGCCCTGGCCGGGGACAGCGCGCACCGCGCCCTTGGGCTCGGCCGCAAAATAGTCCATCAGCTCCAGCACGTCCTGCGGGAACTCGTCCGAGTCCGAGGCCAGGTTACGGCGCAGCGCGCGCGCCGTGGTCTGGTCTGAGCCAGGCGCGCGGCCCAACCCTAGGTCGATACGCCCCGGGTAGAGCGACTCCAGCGTGCCAAACTGCTCGGCAATCACCAGCGGCGAGTGATTGGGCAGCATGATGCCGCCAGCGCCGATACGAATGCGTTGCGTGCCGGCGGCCACGTGGGACATCAACACGGCAGTGGCGGCGCTGGCAATGCCCGGCATGCCGTGGTGTTCGGCCAGCCAATAACGGTTAAAGCCCAGCCGTTCGGCATGGCGCGCCAATGAGAGGCTGTTGCGAAAGGACTGGCCGGCGTCGCCGCCCTGAACGATGGGGGATAGGTCAAGCACTGAAAATTGGGTCATAGCGCCGATGGTAGGCGATCTGGCTGACCCATGCAGGCACAATCCGCCATTCGGGCATTTCTGAACGCCCACAGACGACGACACACCCCATGGAACAAACCAAACTCAATGCCCCCAGCGTCTTCATTTCTGGCGCGTCGTCAGGCCTGGGGCGGCAGATGGCGATTGAGTTTGCGCGGCGCGGCTACCGTCTGGCGCTCACTGCGCGGCGGCTCGACGTACTACAGGCTTTGCAAACTGAGCTGCTGCAGGCAGGCGCGCCCCATGTGTTTGTGGCAGCGCTGGACGTAACCGACGCGGCGGCAGTGGCGCAGGTCTTTGGCCAGGCCTGTACGGCGCTGGGCAGGCTCGATATCGTGGTGGCCAATGCCGGCATCGGCAACCATGGGCGTATCGGGCAACTGCCCCTGCACCTCGCCCACGCCACCATGGCCACCAATGTGCTGGGGTTCATGAGCACGGTGGACGCTGCCCTGCAGCATTTTCGGGCGCAGGGTCGCGGTCAGTTGGTGGGCATCAGCTCTGTGGCGGCGTTTCGGGGCCTGCCTGGCGGCGGCGCTTACGGTGCCAGCAAGGCCGCAGTCACCAATTACCTGGAGGCTTTGCGCGCTGAGACTCGGGGCAGCGGCATCTTGGTCACCACCTTGTCGCCGGGCTTCATTGACACCCCGCTCAACCGGGGTGCCAAAAGCCGGCCCTTTGTCATTCCAGTTGAAAAAGGTGGTCGCCTGCTGGTGGACCTGATTGAGCGCCGGGTGCAAACCGCTGCTGTGCCGGCATGGCCTTGGGCGCTGGTGGCCCGTTTGCTGATGGTGATGCCCACAGCCATCACGGCGCGCTTGAGGTGAATCCGTCCATGGCCCCGCCCCTGTTGGTGGTCGGTGGGGGTATTGGAGGTTTGTCTGCGGCGCTGGCCTGTTCCCGCGCTGGCGTACCGGTGCAACTTTTTGAGCGCAGCCCAGCCTTTGCTGAGGTGGGCGCGGGCATTCAGCTCGGCCCCAATGTCACGCGGGTGCTGCATGGCTGGGGCCTGCAAAAGGCACTGGAAGCGGTGGCAGCTTACCCTGAGCAATTGGTCATTCGCAGTGCTGACACAGGCGCCTTGCTGGGGAGTTTGAGGCTGGGCGACCAGGCCCAAGCCCGCTACGGTGCACCCTACGCCACCATCTATCGCGCCGACTTGCAGGCACTTTTGCTGCAAGCGGTGCAGGGTGAGGCAGGCGTGACACTGGGCCTGGCCCAGCCCATCACCGGTTTTGAGCAGGACGAGTCTGGCGTGCGCTTGCACCATGCCGATGGCGGTCAGTCCTCTGGCGCCTTGTTGGTCGGTGCCGACGGGCTGTGGAGCCGGGTGCGCCAGCAACTTTTGGGTGACGGCGCACCGCATCCAACCGGTCATTTGGCATACCGGGCCATGGTGC
>CAXNFT010000251.1:0-3770 GCA_964201255.1 Rhodoferax sp. | reverse complement strand
AGTCATGGTGGGCAGCCAGGCGTGCAGTTCAGCCAGCGCCTTCGGGCTACAGAGTTCGGTCTTGTTCAGGATCAGCAGGTCGGCGTCCAGCAACTGCTGGCGCACCAGGTCGCCCACATAGGGGTCGGCGCTGCGTTGGCGCACCGTTTCTGCGTCCAGCATCAGCACAATGCCATCGATGCTCAGGCCCGGTAGTAGGCGGGCCGAGCGGGCTACGGCAGCCGGCAGGGCGACGCCGCTAGTCTCGATCAGGATCAGGTCGGGCGGTGGTTGGCGCTGCAGCACGTCTTGTAAGGCGCCCAATAGGTCCGAGCCAAAGCTGCAGCAGACGCAGCCGCCGGCCAGGGCCAGTATGCTGCCCTCGGCGCCCTCGATCAGGTCGGCATCGATGGTGAGTTCACCAAAATCGTTCACCATCACCGCAATGCGCCGGCCGCCGGCGTTGCGCAGCAGGTGGTTCACCAGTGTGGTCTTGCCGGCGCCCAGGTAGCCGCCGACGATCAGGGTCGGAATCACACCGGGTGTCACACCGGATATCACACAGGCTGTGGCGCCTGGAACACACGGCCGCCCTGCACGGTGCCCCAGACCCGCACGTCTTTGAGCTGCTCGGGCGGCACCTCGGTGGGGTCGTCGTCGAGCACACAGAAGTCAGCCCGCTTGCCGGATTCGATGGAGCCAATCTCATGGTCGAGCTTGAGGGTGTAGGCCGCGCCCAGCGTGATGGCTTGCAGCGCGTCGGCCACCGAGATGCGTTCATGGGCGCCCAGCACTCGGCCGGAGGCAGTCAACCGGTTCACGGCGCACCAGGCGGTAAACAGCGGGCCCAGCGGCGTGACCGGCGCATCGCTGTGGATGGCGAAGGGCACGCCGCTGCGTTGGGCGGTGGCGCAGGCGTTCATGCGCTCGGCGCGCTCCGGCCCGACTGTGGTGCTGTAGTGCTGGTCGCCCCAGTAAAAATGGTGGTTGGCAAACAGGTTGACGCACATGTCTAGCGCCTTCATGCGCCGGAACTGCGCGGCATCGGCCAACTGGCAGTGTTGCAGGTTGAAGCGGTGGTCACGCGTGGGCGCAGCTTTCAGGGCCGCTGCTAGGCAGTCCAGCGCCAGTTCGGTGGCTTCGTCGCCATTGGTGTGGGTGTGCACCTGTACGCCATTTTGCAGCGCCAGGGTGTAGCAATCGCGGATGGTCTCAGGCGCGGTGTACCACAAGCCATTGGGTGCGCCATTGAAGTAACCCGGCCAGCGCATGCGCGCCGAAAAACCTTGGATGGAGCCATCGGCCACCACCTTGATGCGGCCCAGGCGCAGCCGCTCGGTGCTGCGGCTGCTCAGGGCCACGGAGCGCTCCACGGCTTGCGTCGGTGTCATGCCGATCAGGCGCAGCAGCGGCACCAGCCGAAGCGGGTAGTCGTCCTCCGCGGTGATGTTAAGCAGGCTGACCAACTCAGGCTCAAGCAGGGTGGCGGCCAAGTCAGTGGAGGTGGTGACACCGGCGCGCACCGCCAGTTTGGCGAAGGCCCGGATGCCGAATTCGTCGCCTGACAGAAAGGAGCGGTCCAGCCCCACGATGGCAAAGGCGGCCGTCATCGCATCCGGTCCCTTGAGTTCGCCGGTGGGCAGGCCATCTGCGCCTAGCGGCATGCCGGGATGTTCGACGCCAGCTCGCAGCAGGCCGGCTTTTTCCAGCACAAAACTGTTGACGTTCAGGATGTGGCCGCTGGCGTGCAGCACGCCCACAGCGCGGGCCGTGCTGACGCGGTCGAGATCATTGCGGCTGACCCTTTGGTCGCCAAAGTAGATGGGGTCAAAGCCCCAGCCCAAAAGGGGGCCATCGGCCTGCCGTGCGCTGGCACTGCTTAGTTGGCCGATCACGGCCTCTAGCGTCCGTCCGCCTGGCCAGTTGCGGCCATCTGGGTCACGCAGGTCAAAATAGCCGCAGTAGGTGTAGCGCCACAGGCCACCGGCCATCAGGTGGGCATGGGCTTCGACCAGCCCCGGCAGTAGCACCTTGTCGGCAAAGCGGTCATCAAGCTCATGCGGGCCCCAGCCCTTGAGTTCGTCGAGCGAGCCGACGCCCAGAATGCGGCCGTCGCGTACCGCCACGTGGGTGGCGTTTGGGCGCGATGCGTTCATGGTGATGATCTTGCGCGCAGAATAAATGGTGGTGTGCATGGTGTTCAGACGGGTCGGACAGAAACGGGGTAGAGCGGAGCGCCACTGTCAGACACCCGGTGGCAGGCCACCTGGTGGCCTGGCAGCACCATACGCAGGGCCGGTGGTTCGGTGTGGCAACGGGCTTCGGCAAACGGGCAGCGCCCGGCAAAGCGGCAGCCCGGAGGCACGTTGATTGGGCTGGGTGGGTCGCCCTGCAGCCGGATGCGGTCCCGTCGGCTGCGGGTGCCGGGGTTGAAGGAGGGCGCCGCCGACCACAGTGCCAGCGTGTAGGGATGCAGCGGCCGCTCAAACAGCGACTGGCGGTCGGCCTGCTCGACGATCTGGCCCAGGTACATCACGCCGATCTCATCGCACATGTGGCGGATCACACCGAGATCGTGCGAGATGAACAGGTAGGTCAGGCCCAGCTCGCGCTGCAGGCGCTGCATCAAGTTCAGAATCTGGGCCTGGATGGCCACATCGAGCGCCGACACCGGCTCGTCGCACACCACCAACTCAGGTTTGGCCGCCAGGGCTCGTGCCAGCACGATGCGTTGGCGTTGCCCGCCAGAGAACTGGTGCGGAAACAGCTGCAGTTGCTCAGGGCGCAGGCCGGTTTGCATGAACAGGTGGCGCGCCAGCTCAGACCGCGCGGCCGGCTCGCCCACGTCCATCAACTCCAGCGCCTCCAAAATCGCGTCACCGGCGCGTTTGCGCGGGTTCAGCGAGGCAAACGGGTCTTGGAACACCATCTGGAAGCGCCGGCGTACCCGGCGCAGGCCTTCGCCTTCCAGGCTGCCAATGTCATCAGTTCCCAGATGCATGCTGCCCGAGGTGATGTTCACCAGTCGCATCACGGCCAGCGCCGTGGTGCTTTTGCCCGAGCCGCTCTCGCCCACGATGCCAAAGGTGGTGCCCTTGGGGATGTCAAAACTCACGCCGTCAACGGCCTTCACCACTGACTTTTTACCAAAGATGCGTCCGCCCAACGGGAAATGCACCTTGAGGTCGCGCACCCGCAACAGTGCCTGTGTGTTGTCGGTCATGCGGCAGCTCCGGGCACATGCAGCCAGCACAAGACGCGCCGGCGCCCGCCGTCCAGCCGGGTCTCGGGCGGCAACTGTTGGTGGCACCGTGGCTGCACCTGGCTGCACCGATCGGCAAAGGCGCAGCCGCTGCCGCGTTCTAACAGGGAGGGCACGGTACCCGGTATTTCCAGCAAGGGCTCGCCAAAGCCGGCGGTGCGCCGCCCGGGTGCGCAGGCAATCAAGCCCTGGGTATAGGGGTGCATCGGCGCTTGCAGCACCTCGGCCACCGAGCCTTCCTCCACAATGCGGCCCGCATACATCACCGCCACCCGGTCGGCCATTTCGGCGATGGCGCCCATGTCATGCGTGATCAGCAGCACGGCGGTGCCGGTGCGTTCGCGCAATTCGGCAATCAGGTCAAAGATCTGCGCCTGCACGGTCACGTCCAGTGCAGTGGTGGGCTCATCGGCAATCAGCACATCGGGTTTGCAGGCCAAGGCCATGGCGATCATGACGCGTTGGCGCATGCCGCCAGAGAACTGGTGCGGGTATTCATGCACCCGGCTCTTGGCAGCTGGGATACCCA
>CAXNFT010000250.1:0-3785 GCA_964201255.1 Rhodoferax sp. | reverse complement strand
CCCAGGCAGGGCCCAGTTCGTCCAGCGTCACCGCCACCGGACTAAAGGCAGTCCCCGGTTTGCTCTGCACAAAGCCAAAGCCCTTTGCCAACTCAGACGGAATCAGGTGGCGCAGGCTCACGTCGTTGGCCAGCATCAGCAGCCGGATGCCGTCCAGCGCTTGGCCGGGCGACACACCCATGGGCACATCGCCCGTGATGACGGCTAGTTCGGCCTCAAAATCGATGCCAAAGGCCTCGCTGGCGCAGACCACCGGGTCACAGGGCCCCAGAAAATCGTCGCTTCCACCCTGGTACATCAGGGGATCGGTCGAAAAACTCGCGGGCATCTCGGTGTTCCGGGCGCGCCGCATCAGTTCAACATGATTGAGGTAGGCCGAGCCATCAACCCACTGATAGGCCCGTGGCAGTGGCGCCATGCAGCGCCTGACATCAAAGGGAAAAGCATAGCGCGCCTTGCCCTGGTTGAGGGCGTCGGACAGGTCCTGCAGCTGGGGCGACAGAAAGTTCCAGTCATCCAAGACTTGTTGCAAGCGTTCCGCGATACCGGTCGCATAATGGGCGCTGGTCAGGTCACGCGACACCACCAGCAGTTGGCCGTCGCGGGAGCCGTCTTTGTACGTGGCAAGTTTCATGGTTGGGGCGGGTGGTGGCCCGCTTTGGCGTTAATCGGGTTTTAGGGCTTGGGACCATCATAAGTCGTCGCCTATCAGTCGTCTTAGTCATCGGATGAACATGTCGCAGCTACTGCATTCACCGTCACCAGGGGTTAGAGGTGCACCAAGTGGTCGCCCGAACTGGCAGACGCTGGCGGTGCTCTGCGCCATGGTGGCCATGGGGCATGGATACCTGCTGCAGCCGGACAGGGCGCGCCCGGTGCCGCTGCAAGTCTCTGCGTTGAACACCCGCGTGATTGAGCTGGGCGCCAACCTGGCCCCGGCGCCTGACAAAACGCCGGATAAAGCGCCGACTGTTAAGCCGGCCTCGGCGGACCTCAAACGTCCCACCCCACCCGTCGCCGGCGCCCAGACACCGACACCAGCACCAACACCGGCGCCCGTGGCGGCAATGTCGCCAGTTACGGCGACTGAGGCCGTCGCTCTAGCCACCGCTCCAACCGCACCCTCGCCCTTAGTGACCGCCAGCCCGGCCACCGCGCCAGAACCACTCCCCACGGCAATGCCAGCACAAAAGCCAGTTTCGGAGCCTGTGCCTGTGCCTGTGCCTGTGCCTGTAGCTGTAGCTGTAGCTGTAGCTGTACCGGTCCCGGCGCCAGTGACGGTGTCAGTGCCGGCGCCGCAGCAGTTGGCCAGCATCGCTCAGCCACCGCAGCCACCCCCAACACCCGAGCCCCCGGTGCCGTCAAGACCACCACGTGAGTCCGCACTCACACTCGGCACGGTGGCTGTGCCACCGCCGACACGGCTGCTGTACAGGGGGGAGTCCAACAAATTTCCATTTCGCGTGAGCGGGGAGCTGGTCTGGCGCCAGGACGGCCTGGGCTATGACGCCCGGCTGACGATGAGTGCCTTCGTTCTGTCATGGGTCTATACCAGCCGGGGCGAATTGGGGGCTCAGGGCTTGCTACCACTGCGCTATTCCGAAAAGCAGCGCAGCGAAGTAGCGGCACACTTTGAGCGCGACAAAGGGCGAATCAGTTTCAGTGCCAACACACCTGCTGTGCCGCTGCTGACAGGCGCTCAGGACTTCCTGAGCGTGATGCTCCAACTGGCGAGCGTGATTGGCGGCGAGCCGGCGCGCTACCCCGTCGCAACGGCCATCACCGTTCAGGTCGCGGGGCCACGCGATGCTGAAGTGTGGCTTTTCACCGTTGAGCGCGAGGAAACCCTGCGCCTACCCGGTGGCGAGCAGGGCACTCTCAAGCTGGTACGCCATCCGCGCCGGCAGTTTGACCAGGAAGTGGCCATTTGGTTGGCGCCAGCCATGAACTGGTTGCCCGTTCGCCTGCGCATCACCGAACACAATGGCGATTACCTGGACCAGAAATGGGAATCGAGCCAAGCGCCCTCATGACGGCCCTGACGCTGGCCACCGCGCGCGACCAACCTTCACAATTCGTCTGGGCGCAACCAAACCGATTGATGGATAATGAATCATGCACATGCTTTACGACTCTGAAACCTACTCAGTAACGCACATGCTGGCCAACGCGGTGCCCACCGAAAGCCCCTCCGGCGCCAGCCGCGACAGCGCGTCCCAGAGCGTGGTGGTGCCCACCTTGGCGCGCCACGGCTTTGAAATTGTGGACAAACGAGCCGGCAAAGAGGTGTACCTCGACGGCTCCTGGGCCGAACTGTTCCAACAGCACATCGTGGCCTGGCAGCTCAATACCCCGACCCAAGAAGAAGTTGAGGACACGCTGGAACAGTACGCTGAACTGGCACAAAACCCGGTCGTGGTGCACTGATCAGAATCTGTGCCATGCCGCTTTGCTGGCGCATTACCCAAGCCAGCCTGTATTCGGTACTGCTTGCGCTGTCAGCCTGCAGCAGCCCGCTCCCTACCCCACCGACCGACCCAGCGCCTGACCCAAGGCTGACGCAGCTGCGCCAACTGCTGCCGGCTGATGCGCTGCTGCTGGGTGAGCAACACGACGCGCCAGCGCACCAACGCATCCACCAGCAAGTAGTACAAGTGCTGGCAGCGCAGGGCCAACTGGCTGCCCTGGTGCTGGAAATGGCCAACCAGGGCGGCAGCACACGCGGCCTGCCAGCCCAGGCCACTGAGGCCGACATCCAGGCCGCCCTGCGTTGGGACGAACGCGCCTGGCCTTGGGGCACCTATGGTCCTGCCGTCGTGAGCGCGGTTCGTGCAGGCGTGCCGGTACTGGGCGCCAACCTGCCCATGAGCGCACTGCGCGCCACCACGCGCGACACAAGCCTCGACCAGCGCCTGCCCAGTGCCGCGCTGGCAGAGCAGCAGCAACGCATCCGCACCGGCCATTGCGACATGTTGCCCGAGAGCCAGATTGCGCCCATGACGCGCATGCAGATTGCCCGCGACCGTGCCATGGCCCAAACCATCACCGAGGCTGCGCAAGCCGGCCGCACCGTGCTGCTGCTGGCCGGTCACGGCCATGTGGCACCGGCGCTGGGCGTGCCGCAGCACCTGCCACCCACTTTTAAAGCAAAAACGGTGCTACTCCTTGCCAGTCAAGGTGATGCAGCTATAGAATCAATAGCAAAATTCGATCTGGTCTGGCCCACCGGCCCGATCCCGCCGCGCGATTACTGCGCCGAATTCAAGGCGACCCGCAAACCCTGACCCTATGCCCAAACAGATCCACCTCAACGCCTTCGACATGAACTGCGTCGGCCACATCCAGCAGGGGCTGTGGACCCACCCGCGCGACCAGTCGGCGCGCTACACCGACATCCAATACTGGACCGACTATGCGCGGCGACTGGAGGCCGGTCTGTTTGATGGCATTTTTCTGGCCGATGTGCTGGGCGTGTATGACGTGCTGGGCGGCAGCCCCAATGCCGCGGTGCGTGGCGCCGTGCAGGTGCCGGTGGGCGACCCGATGCTGCTGGTGCCGGCCATGGCGGCGGTCACCCAGCACCTGGGCTTTGGCGTCACTGCCAACCTGACCTACGAAACCCCCTACCAGTTTGCGCGCCGCATGACCACGCTGGACCACCTGACCCAGGGCCGCATCGGCTGGAACATTGTCACCGGCTACCTGGACAGCGCGGCCCGTGCGGTTGGCCTGAGCGGCCAGACCGCGCACGATGACCGTTATGACCTGGCCGACGAGTACATGGC
>CAXNFT010000249.1:0-3791 GCA_964201255.1 Rhodoferax sp. | reverse complement strand
TGCGGCCCGACACGAAAGCGCGCGCCATCAAACGCCAGGATGGAGCCGCCGCCAGCCGCCACGGTGTGGATGCTCATCATGGGCGCGCGCATACGCACGCCGGCCACCTGGGTTTCGAACTCGCGCTCAAACTCGCCGGCAAAGTGCGACACGTCGGTGGAGGTGCCGCCCATGTCAAAGCCGATCACACGCACTGCGGCATCGGGAGCAACCGCCTCGCTGGCCTCGGTCAGCGCCAGCTGTGCGGTACGCGCCATGCCGACAATGCCGCCGGCCGGGCCGCTGAGGATGGCGTCCTTGCCGGCAAACTGATCCGCCCCGGTCAGACCGCCCGAGGACTGCATGAAAAACAGCGGCACGCCCGGCATCTCGGCTGCCACTTGGGCCACGTAGCGGCGCAGGATGGGCGACAGGTAAGCGTCCACCACCGTGGTGTCGCCGCGGCTCACAAACTTCATCAGCGGGCTGGTCTCGTGCGAGGTGCTGATCTGCGTGAAGCCCACCGCCTGCGCCAGCCGCTTGGCCGCCAGCTCATGCGCGGTGTAGCGGTAGCCGTGCATAAAAACAATAGAAACCGACCTAAGCCCTTGCTGGTATTGGGTTTCTAGCTCCTTTTTTAGAAGCAATTCGTCGAGCGGCTGCAACAGCTCACCATGGGCGCCCATTCGCTCGTGCGCTTCCACCACCGCGCTGTAGAGCAACTCAGGCAGCTGGATATGGCGGTCAAATATGCGTGGCCGGTTCTGGTAGGCGATGCGCAACGCATCACGAAAACCGCACGTGGTGACCAGCAGCGTGGGCTCGCCTTTTCGCTCAAGCAGTGCGTTGGTGGCCACTGTGGTGCCCATCTTGACGCAGACCACCTGCTCAGGCGTGACCGGCTGGCCTGGTTTCAGGCCGAGCAGGTGGCGGATGCCGGCCACAGCGGCGTCGCGGTACTGCTCGGGGTTGTCGCTGAGCAGCTTGTGGGTGAGCAGCGTGAAACTGCCGTCAGGCTCGGACCGGCGGCCGATCACGTCGGTGAAGGTGCCGCCCCGGTCGATCCAGAACTGCCAGCGTTGGCTGTTGTCGTGTGTCATGGGGTATGCGGTTTAGAGGCTGGCGGCCGAGCGGGCGGCCTGGTCGTAAATGCCGGACAGCAGGCGCAGCAAACGGGCGAGCTCGCCAATGTCGCGGTTCAGCGCGTCATCGGCATTGAGCGCGTCGATCAGGCAGGATTCCCGTATCTCGCGGTAGCGCTCGACAAACTGTCGACCCAAGTCGGTAGCGGCATAGGTCACCTCCTTTCCGTTTTTTTGCGAGGCCAACACACCCAGGCCTTGCAGTTTTTTGAGCGAATAGTTGATCAAATGGGTGTCCTCCACGTTCATGATGAAGCAAATGTCAGCTAGCCGCTTGTCGCGGGCCCGGTGCGTGACATGGTGCAAGACCATCACGTCGAGCGGCGTCAGGTCTTTGAGGCCCGCCGCGCTCATGCAATGCACGATCCAGCGGTGAAAAGCGTTACCGGCGACGATCAGGCCAAATTCAAACTCGCTCATCTCGGCGCTGCGAGGCGACACCAGATGGGCGGAGGAGACGATGGGTGAGGGCTGCTGCGACGGCCCGACTTGGGATTCTTGTTGCATCACTTGATTGTAGATAAATCAACGACGTTTCATCGACAATTTGCCAACGTTTAGGGAAAACACCGATCTATGCCTTTTGAATCCGCCTTACATTCAAGGCCACCCATCCCCGTCTGTGGAGTATTGATGACATGTACCCCCATCGTGACCAGGTCGCCTGAGCCAATTCGACGTTGAGCCTGCCATGCTGGCCGTGATTGCCATTTGCATCGGTGCCAGCCTAGGCGCGCTGGCGCGCTGGGGCTTGGGCCTGTGGCTCAACCCGGTCGCCCTGTTGCCATTGGGCACGCTGGCGGCCAATCTGCTGGGCGGCTACCTGGTGGGCATTTGCGTGGCGGTGTTCAGCGTCCTGCCCCAGCTTGACCCGGTCTGGCGCCTGGCGCTGGTGACCGGGTTTTTGGGTGCACTCACCACGTTCTCAAGTTTTTCGGCCGAGGTGGTGGCCATGCTGATGCAGCAGCGCTATGCCCTGGCGCTGGGTACTGCCGCCCTGCACCTGCTGGGCTCGCTGCTGCTGACTGTGGCCGGCATCAAGACTGCTTCGTTTTTTATAGCTTAAAAACCAATAGACACGGGGCTTGGGGGATGACGACTCCCTGTCATTCCCGCGAAGGCGGGAATCCAGCAGCCCGGGTGCATGGGTCCCCGGTCGTGGCCGGGGATGACGCGAGACGCGCCGGAGATGACGCGGGACGCGCGGGGGATGTCAGGGCGCCGTCGGCACCCCGCACACCAGCAGGCCGGGGTCGTTGGCGCTGATGGCCAAGTCGTTTTTGGCGTGGGCCACGTCCATGTCGCGCGGCAGCGCCACGCCATTTTTCACCGCCAGAATCTCGGCCATGATGCTCACCGCAATCTCGGGTGGGGTTTTGCTGCCAATGTAGATGCCGATCGGCCCACGCAAGCGGGCCAGGCCGGCCTCGGTTTGCTCAAAGTGCTCGATCATGCGCTGCCGGCGCGCCTGGTTGTTGCGACGGGAGCCAATGGCACCGACATAAAAGGCCTCGGTCTGCAGGGCCTCCAGAAGGGCTAAATCGTCAAGCTTGGGGTCGTGCGTCAGCGCCACCACACAGGTGCGGCGGTCGGCGCGAAAAGCCTGCACCACGTCGTCGGGCATGTCTTTCAAGACCGTCACACCGGCCACCGACCAGGAGCGGGCGTACTCCTCACGCGGGTCACACACCGTCACCGCAAAGCCACTGAACAGCGCCATGGTGGCCAGGTACTCGGTGAGTTGGCCAGCGCCAATCAAGAGCATGCGGAATTCGGGGCCAAAGGTATTGACCAGGGTTTGTGCGTCCAGGGTCAGGTCGGCCGGGGTGTCGCTGACTGCCAGGCTGACCACGCCACTCTCCAGTTGGACCGTGCGGCACATCAATTGCCCGCTGGTGAGCGCCTGTACCAAGGCGGCCAGGCTGGCGGCGTCGGGGTCAAATTCCAGCAGCAACTCCAGCGTGCCGCCACAGGGCAGGCCGAAGCGGTGGGCCTCGTCGGCGCTGATGCCGTACTTGACCAGGCGCGGCGGCCCGGCAGGGATGTCTTGTTCGCCCTCCGCCGGGGCCGCTGCCGCGCTGGCGTAGGCCCGGGTGAATCGGTAGATCAGGTCGTCTTCAATGCACCCGCCCGAGACCGAGCCGACGACCGAACCGTCTTGGCACAGGGCCATGATGGAGCCCACCGGGCGAGGCGACGAACCCCAGGTGCGTACCACTGTGGCCAGCAGAGCCCGCTGCCCGGCCTGGCGCCAGTCGCGCAGGGTGCGCAGAACCATGACATCGATGTTTTCCATGGTCGCGCCTTTGTCTTTGCTTGCAGGCAACTTAGCGAGATAGCCAGAACATGACGGCGGCCACGGCAACCGCGCCCGCACCCCAAACCCAGACCGGCACCGCGTTCGGAGCTGCCACAGGCGGCGCTGCCGGCGCTACCGCCGTGACTTTTTCGGCATAGGCCTGCGGGTACTGGCGCTGCATTTCAGCGTCAAACCGCTTGAAAAAATCTTCGGCCATGGATTTGGCGGCGCCGTCGATCAGGCGCTGCCCAAGTTGCGCCACCTTACCGCCCACCGAGGCGTGCACGGTATAGCTGAGCAAATGACCCTCGGCATTGGGCTCCAGCAGCACCTTGGCGCTCCCCTTGCCAAAGCCGGCTGGCCCGCCCTGC
>CAXNFT010000248.1:0-3797 GCA_964201255.1 Rhodoferax sp. | reverse complement strand
GGTGCCACCTACCCGGCCGAGATTGAGCGGGTGCGGGCCATTGCGCCTACCCTGCCGCTTTTGATTCCTGGCGTGGGGGCCCAAGGCGGGGATGCCGCAGCCACCGTGAAGGCGGGCTGGCGTGGTGATGCGCAGGGCACGGTGGCGCCCATCATCGTCAACTCGTCGCGGGCCATTTTGTACGCGTCGGCGGGCGAGGACTTTGCCCAAGCTGCCCGGCGCGAGGCCCTCAAGACGCGTGACTTGCTGCAGGCGGCGCGGGCTTAGCGCCAGCGCCGAAGCTGACATGGTTAAGCCGACGCGGCTAAGCTGACACGGCAGACAGCAGCCTTTTGAGGTATCGGCCGGTGTGGCTGGCCGGGTTGTCGGCAATCTGCTCCGGTGTACCGGCGCCCACCAGCGTGCCGCCGCCGGCGCCGCCCTCGGGCCCCATGTCAATCAGCCAGTCGGCGGTCTTGATCACGTCCAGGTTGTGCTCGATCACCACGATGGTGTTGCCGGCGTCACGAAGTTGGTGCAGCACCCGCAGCAGCAGGTCGATGTCGGTAAAATGCAGGCCAGTGGTGGGCTCGTCCAGGATGTAAAGGGTGCGCCCGGTGTCACGCTTGCTCAGCTCCAGCGCCAGTTTGACCCGCTGCGCCTCGCCACCCGACAGGGTGGTGGCCGCCTGCCCGAGCCGGATGTAGCTCAAGCCCACATCCAGCAGGGTGTGCAGCTTTCGCGCGATGTTGGGCACTGCCTTGAAGAACTCGGCGGCGGCTTCTACCGTCAGGTCCAAAATTTGCGCAATGGTTTTGCCTTTGTACTGGACCTCCAAGGTCTCGCGGTTGTAGCGCTTGCCGGCGCAGACATCGCAGGGCACATAAACATCGGGCAAAAAGTGCATCTCCACCTTCAGCATGCCGTCACCCTGGCAGGCCTCGCAGCGGCCGCCGCCCGAGGCCGCGCCGACATTGAAGCTGAAGCGGCCCGGGCCATAGCCACGCTCTCGCGCCATCGGCACCTCGGCCATCAGCTCGCGGATCGGGGTGAACAAGCCGGTGTAGGTGGCCGGGTTGGAACGCGGTGTGCGCCCGATTGGCGACTGGTCGACGTTGATCACCTTGTCAAAGTGCTCAATGCCCTCGATCGCCTCGTGCGCCGCTGGTTCATCATGCGCCCGGTAGAGCTGTCGCGCCACGGCGGTGTACAGCGTGTCGTTGACCAGGGTGGACTTGCCGGAGCCAGACACACCCGTGACGCAGGTGAACAGACCCACTGGGATCTCGACGGTCACGCTACGCAGGTTGTTGCCCGTGGCACCGACGATGCGCAAGCAGTGTGGCCTGGCTTGGTCCTGCAGTCGGTGGCGCTTTTTGGGGATGGCGATGCAGAGGGTATGCGCCAGGTAGCGCCCGGTCAGTGACGCGGGGTTGTCCCGCACGTCCTCAAACGTACCCTGGGCCACCACCCGCCCGCCATGCACGCCGGCGCCCGGCCCCATGTCGATCACATGGTCGGCGGCGCGCATCATGTCTTCGTCGTGCTCGACCACCAGCACGCTGTTGCCGATGTCGCGCAGGTGGTGCAGGGTGCTGATCAGGCGGTCGTTATCGCGCTGGTGCAGGCCGATGCTGGGCTCGTCCAGCACATACATCACGCCGGTCAGGCCCGAGCCGATCTGCGAGGCCAGCCGGATGCGCTGCGACTCACCGCCGCTCAGCGTCTCGGCGCTGCGGTCCAGGCTCAGGTAGTTCAGGCCGACATCGTTCAGAAACTTCAGGCGCAGGCCGATCTCGCGCACCACCTTGCCGGCAATCTCACCCTTGGCACCGGCCATCTGCAGATGGTCGAAGTAGGCCTGGGCCTGCGCCAGCGTCATGTGGCTGACCTCGAAGATGGCGCGCGACTGCGTCCCTTCGCCGATCTTCACGTGCCGGGCTTCGCGGCGCAGCCGGGAGCCGGCGCACTCCGGGCAGGGCTGGGTGCTGCGCAAGCGGCCCAGGTCCTCGCGCACCAGCGCGGAATCGGTTTCCCGGTAGCGCCGCTGCATGTTCGGGATGATGCCCTCGAACGGGTGCTTCTTGCTGAGTTTCTTGCCCTGGCTCGCGCCCGAGTCGATCACATAGCTGAACTTGATGTCTTCTTCGCCCGAGCCATGCAAAACGGCGCGCTGCACCATGGGCGGCAGGGTCTCGAACGCCGCCTCGATGTCAAAGCGGTAATGCCGGGCCAGGCTCTCCAGCAGCGCGAAGTAATAGCCGTTGCGCCGGTCCCAGCCCTTGATGGCGCCGCTGGCCAGGCTCAAGGTGGGGAAGGCCACCACCCGCGCCGGGTCAAAAAACTCCTGCATGCCCAAACCGTCACAGGCCGGGCAGGCGCCCTGCGGCGAATTGAAAGAAAACAGGCGCGGCTCCAGCTCGCCGATCGAGTAGCTGCACACCGGGCAGGAGAATTTGGCGTTAAATAAGTGCTCCATCGGGCTCTGAGCCCCGTCGTTATTGGTTTTATTGCTATCAATTTCGACGGCAATAGC
Organism: Rhodoferax sp.; assembly: GCA_964201255.1. Lineage (GTDB taxonomy): Bacteria > Pseudomonadota > Gammaproteobacteria > Burkholderiales > Burkholderiaceae_C > Rhodoferax. Next base: position 1,282 of record CAXNFT010000248.1, on the reverse strand, counting down.
CCGCCCACCGCCGACCCGAAGCGCCGCCTCAAAGCTCTCTGCCAGGCGCTGCTTCAGGTCGGGGCGGACCTTGATCCGGTCAATCACCACGTCCAGATCGTGTTTTTCGGTTTTCTTCAGTGCCGGGAGTTCGTCAAATTCAAAGGCCTGGCCGTTGACCCGAAAGCGCACGTAGCCCTGCGCCTGCAGGCTGGCGATCACGTCCTGGAACTCGCCTTTTTTGCCCCGCGCCAAGGGCGCCAGAATCATCAAACGCGTGTCCAGTGGCAGGGCTAGCACGGCGTCGACCATCTGGCTCACCGTTTGGGCTTGTAGCGGGAGTTGATGATCCGGGCAAAACGGCGTGCCGGCGCGGGCGTAAAGCAGCCGCAGGTAGTCGTGGATCTCGGTCACCGTGCCCACGGTGGAGCGCGGGTTGTGCGAGGTGGCTTTTTGTTCGATGGAGATCGCCGGGCTCAGGCCCTCACTCACATCCACATCGGGCTTGTCCATCAACTGCAAAAACTGCCGGGCGTAGGTGGACAGGCTCTCAACATAGCGCCGCTGCCCTTCGGCGTACAGCGTGTCAAAGGCCAGGCTGGACTTGCCCGAACCGCTCAAGCCGGTGATCACCACCAGCTGGTTGCGCGGGATGTCCAGGTCAATGTTCTTGAGGTTGTGGGTGCGCGCACCCCGGATGCTGATCTGGTGGGCGTGGCGCGGCTGGGGCAGGCGGGGGGAGTCGGTGTCAGGTACGGGCATGAGTTTGGGTGGCGCAGGCAACCTCACATCATAGGCGCTAGGCGCCAGGCCAGTAAACCGGCCGGCCACGGGCACGTTCGCAATGGCAGGACAGAAAAGCCTTGAAGCAAAGCCACAAGTCAAAAGCCGGAAATCAAAATTGACAAAGCGTTTTTTGTGCGACAGAATTTCCAAACCCTCATATGGAGCATGGTCATGAAACAAACCTCAAAGCTTTATTTCCCCTCTCTTGGCTTAACGGCGGCCCTTTTGCTCGGGCTGGCGGGTTGCGGTGGAGGCTCGTCCAGCAGTCCCAGCAGCCCGACCACTATTGACGGTGCGGGTGTGTTCCCGGCAGGGCTCGCCGTGGCGTCACCCGTTGGCATGGAAGTGGGCACTGTCACGCTGGCCCAGGCGTCCCCGGCGGCCCGACTCCAGGCGCTTGCGCTGGCCCTGTTTCAAGGAGACCTGGCTACGGCCAAGCAGCTTGCTAGCCGCTTGATTCCCGTCGGCGACGCTCAGGCCGCAGCCAGCCGATCACCCCGTTACATGAAATCGGCCA
>CAXNFT010000247.1:0-3802 GCA_964201255.1 Rhodoferax sp. | reverse complement strand
ACAAACGCTTCAAAGACCGCCCGCCGGGCATGTCGTCGGTCTATTGAGCGGCTGGGTGGATTTGTGTTTTGGCGGTTGGCGTGGTGCAGGGACGGCGTGCCTGATTCCGCTCGTGTCCTCCGCCCTGCGGGCTCCCCCTTGACCTCGCTGCACCAGGCACGCCATCCCCAGCCCACTATCCCGTCATCCCCGGCTACGACCGGGGATCCAGGAAGTCATGGATTCCCGTTTTCACGGGAATGACGGCTGAGTGCCGGCAATAACATCGTGAACAAAAACCGACTCCAGCCCTTGCTGGTATTGGCTTTATAGCTATGAATTCAATAGCGAGTCAGGCAGGGGCTCAGACTCGGGCCCTGGCGCCGGCGCCGGCGCCGGCGTCGGATGCGCCCATTGCCAGAGCAGGGTAGAGACCTCGTCGATGCCCTGGCGCTTGGTGGCGGAAAAAAGGCGTACCTCGCCACCGCCGGCCTGCAGGTTCATGATGGACAGTGCCTTGGTTTGCTCGGCGCGCGTCAGCTTGTCAGCCTTGGTTAGCACCACCAGAAATTTCAGACCCTCTTCCACCCTTGGCCGCACCACATCGAGCAAGATCTCGTCGAGCTCGGTCAGGCCGTGGCGTGGGTCACACATCAGCACGATGGCGCTCAGGTTCTCGCGGGTCACCAGGTAGTTGGCCATCACCTGCTGCCAGCGGATCTTGTCCTGCTTGGGCACGGCGGCGTAGCCATAGCCCGGCAGGTCGGCCAGCACCGCGTCGGTGATGCCCTGTTTGCCCAAAGAAAACAGATTGATGTGTTGCGTCCGCCCTGGCTTTTTGGAGGCAAAGGCCAATTGCTTTTGTTGCGTCAGGGTGTTGATGCAAGTGGATTTGCCGGCGTTGGAGCGCCCCACAAAGGCAATCTCGGGCACGCTCAGCGCCGGCAAAAAATGCAACTGAGGTGCGGTTGTCAGAAATTTGGCGGTGTGCAGCCAACCAGAAGCCACCAGGGCGGCAGCGGCAGCGGGGGTGGTTGGGGCAGAAGCGGCGCTGCGCGCGGATGGTTTGGTGTGGATACTCATTCAGTCGAGGGGTTAACCCAAGACCGCATTGTAGAATCAGACCGTTCTGCACACCTGACACGACACTCACTATGAAGCTGCTTGCCTCCCTCTTGATCACTGCCGCACTGGCGGCATCTGCTGTCTCTGTTTTTGCCCAAGAGGCCGCGCCAAAAGCGGTCGTTGCCAAGGCGGCCAAGGCGGCCAAGCCGGATCTGGCCAAAGGCGAGGCCAGTTACACAGCGGCGTGCGCCGCCTGCCACGGTGCCGATGGCAACTCTGACACCCCGGCCAACCCCAAACTGGCCCAACAGCACCCCGAGTACCTGGTCAAGCAGTTGCAGGAGTTCAAGAGCGGCAAACGGGCCAATGCGGTAATGTCCGGCATGGCGGCCACCCTGTCACCAGACGACATGAAAAATGTCGCGTATTGGTTGAGCAGCAAGACAGCCAAACCCGGTTTTGCCAAAGACAAAGAGCTGGTGGCCCTGGGCGAAAGCATCTACCGTGGCGGCATTGCTGAGCGCCAGATATCGGCGTGTTCAGGCTGCCACAGCCCGAATGGCGCGGGCATTCCGGTCCAGTACCCACGCATGAGCGGGCAGCATGCTGAATACACAGCGGCTCAGCTCACAGGTTTCCGCGATGGCGTGCGTAAGAACGCCTTGCAGATGACCCAGGTGGCAGCCAAGCTTAACGATCGCGAAATCAAGGCGGTGTCGGACTACATCGCCGGCCTGCGCTGACCGGCCGGCCGGCCGGCATTCCCTGAGCCTGGCGGCCTTAGGTCACATTTATCCAGAGGACGGCACCATGTTGATCAAGACCCCTGACAGCGGCTTTCACCACCCGGTGGGCAGCGAGATCACCCCCCAGACGGCCTACCGCGAGCGGCGCCAGTTGCTGCAACTGCTGGCCACCGGCTCGGCAGGGGCAGTCATGGCCGCCTGGGCTGGTCGTGATGCCTGGGCTCAGGGCGCTGGCACGGTGCGTCCGGGCAAGCTGGCGGCGCTGGCTGGCGCCAAGTCAGCGGTGGCCGGCGCCATCAGCATGGACAAGCTGACCGACTACAAAGACGCCAGCACCTACAACAACTTTTACGAATTCGGCACTGACAAGGGCGACCCTGCCAAAAACGCACACACCCTGAAAACCACGCCGTGGACGGTGGAGGTGGAGGGCCTGGTTAAGAAGCCGGCCAAATACGCGCTGGAAGACCTGCTCAAGCTCAGCGCCCAAGAAGAACGCATTTACCGCCTGCGCTGCGTCGAGGGCTGGTCGATGGTGATTCCCTGGGTCGGCTATTCAATGAGCCAACTGATCAAAAAAGTGGAGCCACTGGGCAGTGCCAAGTACGTCGAGTTCGTCACTCTGGCCGACCCCAAGACCATGCCCTTTGTCGGCTCCAGTGTGCTCGACTGGCCCTACGTGGAGGCGCTGCGCCTGGACGAAGCCATGCACCCACTGACCCTGTTGAGCTTTGGCATGTACGGCGAGGTGCTGCCCAACCAGAGCGGCGCGCCGGTGCGGCTGGTGGTGCCCTGGAAATACGGATTCAAGAGTGGGAAGAGCCTGGTCAAGATTCGCTTCACCGACAAGCAGCCCGACACCGCCTGGAACAAGGCGGCGGCCAGCGAGTACGGCTTTTATTCCAACGTCAACCCGGATGTGGACCATCCACGCTGGAGCCAGGCCACCGAGCGCCGCATTGGAGAAGACGGCCTGTTTGCCAAGAAGCGCAAGACGCTGATGTTCAACGGCTACGAAGCCCAGGTGGGCCAGCTCTACGCCGGCATGGACCTTAAAAAGAACTTTTAATGCGGGGCGCGCTGGGCCGCTGGCTGCTGCACCCGGCGGCCAAGCCGCTGGTGTGGGGGCTTTGCCTGCTGCCACTGATCTGGCTCGTTTATGGTGCCGCCAGCAACAAGCTGGGCGCCAACCCGGCCGAGGCTCTGGTGCGCTCTACCGGCGACTGGGCCCTGCGGTTTTTGTGCCTGGTGTTAACCGTGACGCCATTGCGTGTGCTCGCCGGCTTGCCGGCGCTGGCGCGCTTTCGGCGCCTGCTCGGTCTGTTCATGTACGCCTACCTGTGGCTGCACCTGCTGAGCTACGCCTGGTTCGACATGGGCCTGGACTTGGCCGACATCGCCCGCGATATCCCCAAGCGGCCATTCATTTTGGTTGGTTTTAGCGCTTTTGTGCTCCTCACGCCGCTGGCGATGACTTCCTTCAACCGCGCCATCAAGACCCTGGGTGCACGGCGCTGGCAGCTGCTGCACCGGGCGGTCTATGTGGTGGCGGGTTTGGCGGTGCTGCATTTCTTCTGGATGCGGGCGGGCAAGAATGATTTTGCCGAAGTGCTGGTTTATGCGGCGATTCTGGGTGTGCTGCTGAGCTGGCGGCTGTGGCGACGTTTGAGCCGTTGACGTTTTTGTCTTCGTGAACTTTTGTTTGTGCGTTGGCTTACGGGCGTGGCCGACGTGCCTGATTCCGCTCGTGTCCTCCGCCCTGCGGGCTCCCCCTTGACCTCGCTGCACCAGGCACGCCGGCCCCGCCTTGGCTGGGCGCGACTTAATTCAGTCACTTCCGCATCCCATCTGTCAATCCCGCATCCTATCTGTCATTCCTGCATCCTATCTGTCATTCCCGGCTACGACCAATGGGATGGACGCTCCCACCTAAGCGGCATCGTAATGTGCCAAAGTGGAGGTGTTTACCAACCCACTTAAACAGACAGGAGCGTCCGACATGAAGATTACTA
>CAXNFT010000246.1:0-3829 GCA_964201255.1 Rhodoferax sp. | reverse complement strand
CGCAGCCAGCAATGGTTCGGCCGCCAGGACCGCGACGGCTTTGCCTACCGCAGCTGGCTCAAGGGCAAAGGCATTCCTCAAGACCAGTTTGAAGGCCGGCCGGTGATCGGCATCTGTAACACCTTCAGCGAACTGACCCCCTGCAACTCCCACTTTCGCACCATCGCCGAGCAGGTAAAAATCGGCGTCTACGAGGCCGGCGGCTTTCCGCTCGAGTTCCCGGTGATGTCCTTGGGTGAGGTGCTGTTGCGCCCCACCGCCATGCTGTACCGCAACCTGGCCAGCATGGACGTGGAAGAAAGCATCCGTGGCAACCCGATCGACGGCGTCGTGCTGCTGATGGGCTGCGACAAGACCACCCCCTCGCTGATGATGGGTGCGGCCAGTGTCGACCTGCCCACCATCGGGGTCAGCGGCGGCCCCATGCTCAACGGCAAATGGCGTGGCCAAGAGCTGGGCTCGGGCACCGGCGTCTGGAGCATGAGCGAGCAGGTGCGTGCCGGCACCCTCAAACTGCAAGAGTTTTTGGAGGCCGAGAGCTGCATGCACCGCAGCCACGGCCATTGCATGACCATGGGCACCGCCAGCACCATGGCCAGCATGATTGAGGCGCTGGGCGTGGGTCTGCCCGGCAACGCGGCCTACCCGGCGGTCGACGGGCGGCGCAATGTGCTGGCACGCTCGGCCGGCCGGCGCATTGTGGACATGGTCCACGAAGACTTGATTCTGTCGCGCATCCTCACCCGGCAGGCCTTTGAGAACGCCATCAAAACCCTGGCCGCCATCGGCGGCTCGACCAACGCGGTGATCCACCTGATTGCCATGGCTGGGCGTATCGGCTTGAAGCTGACCGTGGAAGACTTCGACCGTCTGGGCAGCGAAATGCCCTGCCTGGTGAATTTGCAGCCCTCTGGCAAATACCTGATGGAAGACTTCTGCTACGCCGGCGGTCTGCCTGCGGTGATGAAAGAAATCGCCGCAGACCTGCACCTGGACGCCATCACCGCCAACGGCAAAACCATGGGGGAGAACATTGCCGGGGCCGAAAACTTCAACCAAGACGTGATCAAGCCGCTGAATGCGCCTTTCATGGAAAAAGCCGGCATCGCCGTGCTGCGCGGCAACCTCTCACCGCGCGGAGCCGTGATCAAACCCAGCGCAGCCACCCCGGCACTGATGGTTCATACCGGGCGCGCCGTGGTGTTTGAGGACATTGAAGAGTTTCACCGCCTGATCGACGACGAATCGCTGGACGTCGATGAGACCTGCGTGCTGGTGCTTAAAAACTGTGGCCCCAAAGGCTACCCCGGCATGGCTGAAGTTGGCAACATGCCGCTGCCACCCAAGGTCTTGCGCAAGGGCATCACCGACATGGTGCGCCTGAGCGACGCTCGCATGAGCGGCACCGCCTATGGCACCGTGATTCTGCACACTGCCCCCGAGGCTGCTGCTGGCGGACCGCTGGCAGTGGTTCGCAATGGCGACATGATCGAACTCGATGTCCCCAATCGCCGGCTCGAGCTGAAAATCAGTGACGAAGAGCTGAACCAGCGCCTGTCCGAGTGGAAGGCGCCACCGCCGCCGCTGGACAGCGGCTACTGGAAGCTGTACGTCGACCATGTGCTACAGGCCGACGAAGGCGTCGACCTTGACTTCCTGGTGGGCCGGCGCGGCTCTTTTGTGCCGCGCGACAACCACTGAGCCAACTCAGCCGCGAAAGCGCCGGCGCGTCAGCGCCAGCGCCAGCCAGAAACCGGCTACCGCGTAGGCCACCAAAACCAGGCCATGCTGCAGGGCCTGTGGCGGCCACTCGTCCATAAACAGCGGGCGAACCAAGGCCACCGCATTGGTCAGCGGTAAGCATTGCGACACCAGCCGAACGGCCGAGGGCAGTTGTTCCAGCGGGAAAAAGATGCCGCTCAGGAACATCATGGGCGTCAGGCACAGCGTGAAGTAGTAGGTGAAGAAGTCGTAGCCTTTGGCCAGGGCATTGAAAACCAGCGCAATACAACTGAAGGTCATGCCCACACCCAGCAAAATCGGCCAAGCCAGCAGCAATTTAGGGCTGGCACTAATGCCTAAAGCCAGCATCACCACCAGAATAGCACTCACCGTGAACAAAGACTTGAACGCCGCCCAGAGCATCTCGGCCAGCACCACGTCGTCCAGGCTGACCGGGGCATTCATGATGCCGTCCCAGGTTTTTTGCACATGCATGCGTGAAAACGCCGAATACAAGGCCTCAAAGGTCGCCGCATTCATGGCGCTCATGCAGATCGAACCGCTGGCCAGAAACAGGATGTAGGGCACCTTCACCGCCGCGCCGCCGTCAGCGCCAGCCACGCTGACCTGGCCAACCAAGGCCCCCATGCCATAGCCAAACGCCACCAGCCACATCAGCGGCTCAGCGATATTGCCAACCAGGCTCGGGATCGCCAGCTTGCGCCAAACCAGCAGATTGCGCAGAAACACCGGCCAAAAGCGCAGCGACAGCTGAGGCGCGCGCCAGATGCTGGACGCACTTGGCGTCATAGCGGTCGCGCTCATGTCAGCCCTCCTCCCGAATCTGGCGCCCGGTCAGCTTGAGGAACAAATCCTCCAGATTGGCTGGCCGGTGCAGGGTACGCAATTGCGGGTACCCCGACAGGGCTTGCAGCAGCGGTTTTGCGTCCTGCGTGTAGAAAAACACGGTTTCACCGCTTTGCTCCACCCGGCCCGCCATGGCCCGCAGGGGCGATGTCAGCAGCTCTGCCGCACCGGTACCAAAAACTTCGACCACGTCGGGCTCCAGGTGCTCGGCAATCAGCGCCCTTGGTTGCCCTTCGGCAATTTTTCGGCCGTGGTCCAGCACCAGCAACCGGGAACACAGCCGCTCAGCCTCGTCCATGAAATGGGTGGTCAGCAAAATGGATTTGCCCTGTTGCAGTAGCAACTGCAAGCGCTCCCACATCAGGTGCCGGGCCTGGGGGTCGAGGCCGGTGGTGGGCTCGTCCAGCAGCAGCAAGCGTGGGTCATTGACCAGTGCGCGCGCTAGGCTGAGCCGGCGCTTCATGCCGCCCGACAACTCACCCGGCTTGGCCTTCGCCTTGTGGGTGAGCGAGGCAAACTCCAGCAAGGCAGGAATTCGCGCCTGGATCTCGGCATCTTTCATGCCAAAGTAGCGGCCATAAACCAGCAGGTTCTCGGCGCAGTTGAAATCCGGGTCCAGCGTGTCCATCTGGCTGACCACGCCCAGCTGCGCCTTGATCGCCAGCGCATCGCGCGGCATCTGCCCGCCCAGCGCCTCGATCGTGCCGCCATCGGGCACCGACAGCCCCAGGCACATGCGAATGGTGGTGGTCTTGCCGGCGCCGTTGGGGCCGATCACGCCCAGGCATTCGCCGGGGGCAATGTCAAACGACAGGTCATCCACCACGGTAGTGGCACCATAACGTTTGGACAAATGCCGGGCTGAAAAAAGAGGGATGGTCATGTTTTTATGGGACGCTCATTGAAACGCCACTTCGGCAAAACTACGCAGTTTGCGGCTGTGCAACTGGTCCACGCCCTGATTTCGCAGCAACTCCAGCGCGCGGATACCCACGCGCAAGTGCTGGTCCACCCGCTCCCGGTAAAAATGGTCGGCCATGCCTGGCAGCTTGATCTCGCCATGCAAAGGTTTGTCGCTGACGCAAAGCAGCGTGCCATAGGGCACCCGAAACCGGAAGCCATTGGCGGCAATGGTGGCGCTCTCCATGTCCAGCGCTACCGCCCTGCTCTGGCTAAAGCGGCGCTGCGGCCCGTTGTCGGGCAGAAGTTCCCAGTTGCGGTTGTCGGTGCTTGCCACGGT
>CAXNFT010000245.1:0-3842 GCA_964201255.1 Rhodoferax sp. | reverse complement strand
GACGTGAATAACACGGCGTCGAGATGCTGCGTCACCATGTGCTTGCGCACTTTGGCCATGCGGTTGGCGTACTCCTGCGCGGAAAAAGTGTTCTGCACTTTTTCGCCGTTGCGCAGGCGAATCAAATGGGGCATGTTCTCGATCATGGTTCTCTCCGGGACGTGTGAATGTTGGTTGACGACTTTAGGTGCAGTCAGGGCAGGCCAAGCTCTTATTTGCGACATAGGATATCGCAATTGCGATAGCGCTGCCTCAGTTGTCAACGCTCGGGCTGGCCATGCGCTCAGCCTGGGGGCTTTGGGCATAGACCAGCCGGTATCGGGCAATGAAATGCGCCGTGGAGGCGAAACCACAACTCGCCGCGATGTCGTCGATCCGCCGGTTCGTGCGCAGCACCGACAGGCGCGCTCGCGCCAGCCTGATTTCCAGGTATTTCCGCGAGGGGCTGGTTTTCAGGAAATCCCTGAACTGGCGCTCCAACTGGCGCCGCGATACCTTCAGGTAGGCCGCGATTTCTGCAGGACTCAGTGGTTCCTCGACATTGCTTTCCATCATTTCCAAGGCCTCCAGCAGCACCTCGGGCATATTGGCGTAGCGGTAGCGCATGGGCAAAGACTGGTTGTCGTTGGGGCTGCGCTGGTAGGCCACCAGAAGGTCCGACACTTTCTGGGCCAATTCGCGGTTGCCTGGCGGGCGGCGCAACACAAATGTCATCAAGTCCAAGGGGCTGACACCACCGCTGCAGGTGTAGCGGTCGCGGTCAATTTCAAACAGCCGGCTCGACAGCAACAGGGCTGGAAACTCTTCAAGCAGCGTCTCCCGGTCTTCCCAGTGGATGGTGCAGCGGTAGCCGTCGAGCAGGCCTGCCTTGGCCAGAAAATAGCAACCGGTGTCGATGCCACCCAGGGTGATACCCTTCGCGGCCAGTCGACGCAGCCACTGAGTGACCTCGCCAAAACCCTGCCGGGGGATCGGGTTCGGCCCGATCACGAACACCGTGTCAAACCGACTGGACTCGCCCATCACCTGATCAGGCAGCACCCGGATGCCGTCACTCGACAGCACTGGCTCGGTGCTCACGCCGATCGTGACATAGTCAAACACCCGCCGACCCAGCGCCATATTGGCCAGGCGAAGGGGATCGACAGCCGAACTCAAGGCGATCAGTGAGAAATTGGGCACCAGCAAGAAACTAAAGCGCTGAGCAGCAGGAAAGTCGGTCATAAGCTCATTATCTGGCGCCAGGTTTGCAGTTAGCGCCAAGGCACAATGCCGGCTTTTGGCAAAACAGAAGGCTTGGCATGTGGGACTGTCCTGAAATCATCGCAACGGTCGAAGGCCGGGTCGGCTTGCTGACCCTGAACCGCCCCAAGGCCCTTAACGCACTGACACTGCCCATGGTCCGCGCGCTCACCAGCGCCCTTTTGCGTTGGCGTGACGACCCAGCCGTTGCCGCGGTGGCCATACGGGGCATGGGGCGGGACGGCCCGTTTGGCAGCTTTTGCGCTGGTGGCGACATTCGTTTTTTTCACCAGGCCGCACTGGCCGGCAGCCCCCGGTTGGAAGACTTCTTTACCGAAGAATACACACTCAACCACCTGATCCACCGTTACCCTAAACCCTATCTTGCTTTCATGGATGGCATTGTGATGGGTGGCGGCATGGGCATCAGCCAGGGTGCCAGCACCCGCATCGTCACCGAGCGCAGCAAGCTGGGTATGCCAGAAACGGGCATTGGGCTGTTTCCCGATGTGGGAGGCGGCTATTTTTTAAGCCGGTTGCCGGGATCCGCCGGCGAGTGGCTTGCCTTGACCGGGCAAGTACTGGACGGCCCACAAGCGCTCTGGCTCGGTCTGGCCGACGCCTGTCTGCCCGTGGGCGCCCTGCCGGTGGCCTGGGCTGCCCTGCCTAGGCTGGATTGGACAAACTCCCAATCCCTTACAAACTGGCTCGCTACATATTCAATAGCTAACAATTCAGCTGCGACAAGGCCTGAGGGCCAATTTGACTCATTTTTCCCCCGGGCAACGGTGTCCGATATTGTGCAGGCCTTGGAGAGCGCCGGTGGCGACTGGGCCACCCAGACCGCAGCCACCCTGCGCCAGCGATCGCCGCTGATGCTGCATGTGGTGCTTGAGCAGATCCGGCGAGCCCGCAGCCTGAGCCTGGCTGATGATCTGCGGTTGGAGCGCGACTTGGTAAGGCATTGTTTTTTCACCGAGCACCTAAGCCGATCGGGCGTCAGCAGTGAGACGGTGGAAGGCATCCGGGCGCTGGCGGTGGACAAAGACCACCGGCCGAAGTGGCAACCGACCCGGATTGAATACGTCACACCTGAGATGGTGGCGCCGTTTTTCGTCAGCCCCTGGCCAGCACAGATGCATCCCCTGCGTGACCTCGCCTGACACACCGGCCTTGCTGGCGGATGGCTAGCGGTTACGGCCCTTCATGGCCCGCTCCACCTCGCGCTTACCCTCGCGATCCTTGATGGTGTCGCGTTTGTCATGCTCGGCCTTACCCTTGGCCAACGCGATATCGCACTTCACCTTACCGGTTTTCCAATGCAGGTTCAGGGGAACCAGGGTGTAGCCTTTTTGCTCCACCTTGCCGATCAAGCGCTTGATCTCTTCCTTGTGCATCAGCAGTTTTTTGGTCCGAACCTTGTCCGGGCTGATGTGGGTGGAGGCGGTGTTGAGGGGTTGGATCTGCAGGCCGATGAGGAACAACTCACTGTTACGGATCACCACATAGCCGTCGGTGAGCTGTACCTTGCCCTCACGCAGGGATTTGACCTCCCAGCCCTCCAGCACCAAGCCTGCTTCGAAACGCTCTTCAAAAAAGTAGTTGTACGCCGCCTTTTTGTTATCGGCGATGCGGGCAGCGGGATCGGGTTTCTTGGCCATTGAACGGGGATGGGGTTGTATAGGGTGCTTACAAGGCTTGTCTACAATCCCTGGCAGGCCCCATTCTATAAGTATGGGGAATTATATGAGCGAGAACGTACTACGACTATCCCAATTCAGCTGAATCAGGTCATAGATAGCCGCTTCAACATATAACGACATTAGAAACAGGTCGTCAGTCATAGTATTCTCCCGCTCGGTCATTGTGGTGCTGTAGTTCACTGGGGAGGGACTGAAAGACCGCTTTAGCTGAATTGAAGCCGCTCGACTGCGCAGGCACGAGCATAGCTCATCGACCCTGGAATTCCCCCGTGTTATTGGCGAGCAAGTCAGTGATATCCACATTCAGTGCCTGCGCCAACTTCTCGATGTTGTCCAGCGACACGTTCCTTTCGGATCTCTCCACCGAACCAACGTAGGTTCGGTGAAGCCCCCCTAGGTCAGCCAGCGCTTCCTGCGACATGCCGAGTCCCGCCCGCAGTCTGCGCATGTTCGATGCCAGACGATTTCGAGCAGAAAAATTCTTTCGTACCTGCGTAGTCATGCAGGTAGCTTCTTGCTATGATGCTTTTGCGTCTACAGACTTTGAGTAGCATTTTGCTCATGAATAAACTTTATGATGACAGAGATCGCTTGGCAGAACTTGCCCGGAATGGTTTTGCCCGGATGTATCTGCCCTGCGACCTGACCGACGAGTCCTTAGCATCGATTGCCAACGATCTGCGATTACTTCAGGGTAAAGGTGAGGCTGATGAGGGATACCCGGCCGCCTTTGAACGCATCTTATATCTGCTTAGCGAACTCTTTTTATTGCAAAGTGAGAAACTGACCGGTAAAAGCGAAGCCAGTTTCACGTTGAGCCAGATGCATCATTGGCTGGGCAGGCTTAATCACTACGTCCAGCGAGAAATCGTGTCTCGAGTGAACAAACAGCCTTGC
>CAXNFT010000244.1:0-3879 GCA_964201255.1 Rhodoferax sp. | reverse complement strand
CGCGAGGCCTACCTGCGCGCCGACCTGCGTCAGCGGCTGGCGCGCTACCACGACCACCCCGACTCGGCCTTCTGGGGCTGGAACGACATTTGGCTAGCCCCCGCCTTTCGAAACTGGCGCATTGACACCGAACTCAGCACCATCCGTTGCCCGGTGCTGGCGGTGCAGGGGCTGGACGACGAGTACGGCACACTGGCCCAGATCGAGGGCATTGCCGTCGCCGTACCCGGCACCGAGCTGCTGGCGCTACCCGACTGCGGCCACTCGCCGCAGCGGGACCAGCCGCAAGCGCTGATCAACGCGGCTGGCGCATTCATCGCAAGACAACCGGGAGGTCGGCAAACCAGTACCGGGTCCTAGAATCTGGAGCTCATCATCGGCTGATTTGCGCCGGTTCTTCGCCACACCATCTTGAACACCCTTCCCCTCGTCCGCTGGCTGGTCCTCCTGTCGCTGCTGGTCAATGCCATCGGCCTGGTCACGCCCATCATCAACGCCGGTGACTCCGTCACCTATGCCGCGCTATCGCAGCACATGGTGCGCCACGGCGACTGGGTCAACCTGGTTCTGGACGGGCAGGACTGGCTGGACAAACCGCACTTTCCTTTCTGGGTCACGGCGCTGTTTTTCAAGCTGGGCGGTGTCAACGCCATCAGCTACAACCTGCCGGGCTTTCTGTTCCACCTGCTCGGGGCCTACTACACCTACCGCGTCGCCCGCCTTTTCTATGGGCGCGAGGCAGCCTGGCTGGCGGTGCTGGTGTTTGTGTCGGCGTTCCAGGTGATGCTGACCTCAACCGACGTGCGCGCCGAGACCTACCTCACGGGCAGCATCATGGGCGCTAGCTACTACTGGCTGCGCCTCGACACCAACCCCAAGCTGAAGTACCTGCTGCTGGGCGCCTTGTTCAGTGCCACTGCGGTGATGACCAAGGGCATCTTCACGCTGATCACCATCAGCAGCGGCCTGTTGGCGCTGTGGTTGTACCAGGGCCGCTGGCGCGTGCTGTGGCAGGGTCGCTGGTGGTTGGCGCTGGCCGTGACGCTGCTGTTCACTGCGCCCGAGCTGCTGACCCTGTACCTGCAGTTTGACGCCCAGCCCGACAAGCTGGTGTTTGGCCGCACTGGCGTCTCGGGCATCCGCTTTTTTGTGTGGGACAGCCAGTTCGGCCGGTTTTTCAACACCGGGCCCATTCGCAACACCGATGGCAACCCGGCCTTCTTTCTGCATGTGTTCCTGTGGGCATTTCTGCCCTGGGTGGCCGTCGCTGCCGCCGCCGTGGCGCAATCCTGGCGCAGCTGGCGCAGCAGCGACGGGCGCGCGCGGGGCCAGTGGGTGGTCCTGGGCGCCTCATTTGCTGTGACTTTTGGCTTGTTCAGCCTGACCAGCTTCCAGCTGGATTACTACGCCGTGATCGTGTTCCCGTTTGCCGCCATCCTGTGCGGCCAGTATTTGGCCCCGGTGCTGGCCCAGCCCGACGGCCGGCGCGGGCTGGAATTGGCCCAGCTTGGCACGGCGGCGCTGACGGCCGGTCTGGCGCTGGCCCTGGCCCTGTATGTCGGCCAGCCGGTGGTGACCGGCATGGTGCTGCTGTTCTTGCTGGTCGGACTGGCGCTGGGCCGGCTGTGGCGTGCGCCCTGGCGGGCCCGGGCCTTGCTTCTGCTTCCGGTATTCAGCGTAAGTCTGCTGTACAGCTTTATCACTGTATTGATGACCCTGACCTACCTGTCGGTCGGGCTGGCCTACAACGCCAACCGGGTGCTGGCCACGCAGCCCCCCGGTGCGGTTTACGTCTGGCAGATGGACCTGGTAGCCCGGGAACTGGGGCTTTACAGCCCAGCGCCCACCTTCTCCGTGAGTGAGCGTCCGCGCTTGCCTGCGGTGGGGCAGCCCTACTACCTGGTCATCCGCGCGGCACAGCTGGCACAAGTGGCCCATTTGCCGGGACAGGTGGAGTCCGTGGCGCAAGGTCGCTGGGTGGTCGACAAGACAGGCCTGCTGCCGCGCATGCTGCAGTTGGCCCGGGGCACGGAGCCGCCCGAAGACATCCGCATTTTGCGCGTAGTCCCTGGCCTGCGCTAAGCGCTACCGGAGGCCGGGGGAGGGTTTGATTTACCCACGGGCCAAGGTCCTTTCAAGGCCCTTTAGGCACGAACGCTGTCATAAAATTTCAGTCCGTAGGCACAGCCGCCTCGCTTCTCACCTCGCTTGGTATCATGGCTCAGCGTCTGCTCTGGCTGCGTCCGCCGCTGCCCTTGCCGTTGAAGCCTTCACTGATGCTTTGCCAGCACGGTTTTAGAACAAGGTTTCGGACGCTTGCCCTTTACCAGCGGACCTTTTTAGCTACGAACTTGATAGCGTAATGATGACCACCAGTGACCGGAAGCCTTTTGAAATTGCGCGCGATGCCTTAAAGCAGATATCGGCCCGCAAAATGTTGCCCACGCCGGCCAATTACCAGGCGATTTACAACGAGATTGCCGGCACACCCAACGACCCCCCGTTCCCGATGGAGCGCCTGCGCGACATCGCGCGGGCCCTGCCGGCCAAAACCCCTGGCCAGCTCAAACAGCGCGCGCTGTTTGAATCCGCCATCGGGCAACTCAATTGGTCAGGGGTCAAAAACGCCCTGGTCGCCTATGGCGGCTTCACCCCGGCGGCGGCACCCGGTAGCGCTGGCGCCCTCCTCGCCCCAGGTGCGGTCGCCCCGGTCGCTGCCCAGAGTGCGCCCGCGCTCACGGCAGAGTTTCTGGGCCAGATCGCCCGCATGATCGAGTTCATGCTGCCTGCCATGGGTGAAGAGGACGAGCGCTTTGGGGAACAAGCCCAGACCCTGCTGGCGGCCATGCGTCGCCCTGCTGCAGAGACCGATGTCGGCGGCGTGAAACTGATGCTGGCCAATTTCAGCCACCGTGTCTCATTTGCCGCAGAGGAGCAGCTTGAGGTCAAGTCCACCCTGCTCAAGCTGTTGCAACTGATCATCCAGAACATCGGCGCGCTGTGCGTGGATGACCGTTGGCTCAAAGGTCAGACCGACGCGCTGATGGAGGCGGCCATGCCGCCCCTGACTCTGCGCCGGTTGGACGACGTGGAGCGCCGGCTCAAAGATGTGATCCTCAAGCAGTCTCAGGCCAAGGAACGGCTGCTCGATGCGCAGACTGAAATGCGACAAATGCTGGCCATGTTTGTCGAACGGCTGTCGCACATGACCGAGTCCACCAGTGCTTACCACGGCAAACTGGAAGAAACTGCACGCCTGATCGAGCAGGCCAAGTCCTTCGCCGAGATCACGCCGGTCTTGAAGGAGATTGTTGGCACCACCCGAACCTTGGCCAACGACACTCTTTCGGCACGCGATCAGCTGCGCGGCATGCAGGATCGGGTGGACGCCTCCGAGGTCGAACTGGCCAAACTTCACCAACAACTCGACCGCATCAGTGCCCAAGCCCGGCACGACCCGCTCACCGGCGCGCTGAACCGCAAGGGCCTGGATGAGGCCTTGGAGCGGGAGGTGTCGAATGTGCGCCGAAAGGGGCTGCCGCTGTGCATGGGCATGCTTGACATCGACAACTTTAAGTTGCTGAACGACCGGCTGGGTCATGCTTCAGGGGACTCGGCGCTGACCCACTTGGCCAATGTGGCCCGCGAGGTCATGCGTCCTCAGGACTCTCTGGCCCGCTACGGCGGCGAGGAATTTGTGCTGCTGCTGCCCGACACCGCGCTTGACCACGGCATTGAGGCCATGACCCGCCTGCAGCGTGAGCTGACCAAACGGTTCTTCATGGCAGGCAGCGAAAAGATCTTGATCACCTTCAGTGCCGGTGTGGCCCAACTGGGCGAAGACGAGAGCGGCAGTGAGGCGATCAGGCGAGCCGATCA
>CAXNFT010000243.1:0-3894 GCA_964201255.1 Rhodoferax sp. | reverse complement strand
GGGCTCGTGCTGCTGGCAGATGCAAGCTCTTCCACGGCGGCCACGGTCAATGACACGGGACCTGCGCGTTATGCCACCGCCATTTGCTGTTGACGTATTTGCGCTTGGCAACCAAACAGCAATGTGAATGGTTACTCACTGGCAAAGCCCTGATTGGTGCGGCTGGCGGGGATCGAACCCACGACCCTTGGCTTCGGAGGCCAATACTCTATCCACTGAGCTACAGCCGCAACTCAAGCTTTCATTGTAGGTGCTTTCAGAGGAGCGGCGGCTATAATCCTGGGTTAACTCCGGGCAGCAGATTTTTTTGAGGACACCATGAGCGACACCAGCCAAGCCAACGCGCACGAAGAGGACCACACCGGTCCCGTCAAAAACCCAAAGCAGCTGTTGTTGGCCGTTTTCTTCTCGTTTGTGGTCCCGGTTTTCGCCATCATCGGATTGGTCTACTTTGTCACCTCTGACAAAAAGCCCGCGGCCGGCGCTGTCAACATGGAAAAAGCCATTGCTGAACGAATTCAAAAAATCGGCGCAGTAGAAATACGTGATGCAAATCGTCAACTGAAGTCCGGTGAAGAGGTGTTCAAAGCCCAGTGCTCTGCTTGCCACATGTCCGGTGCAGCCGGTGCGCCCAAGTTTGGAGATGCTGCGGCTTGGGCGCCGCGCGTCAAGACCGGCTACGAGGCCTTGCTGACTTCGGCAGTCAAGGGCAAAGGTGTTATGGGCGCACAAGGCGGCGGAGACCTTGAAACACTTGAAATCGGCCGGGCCGTGGTTTATTTGGCCAATGGCAGCGGGGGCAAGTTCGGCGAGCCCAAGGCAGCCCCAGCCGCTGAGCCAGCCAAGTAAAGCGCCTGCCACAGCCCCACAAAAAGCCGGTACGAGACCGGCTTTTTTTATATGTTTTTGGCCTGTAGGCCCCGTCAAATATAAGGGTAGAGCTACTTTTTTTGTAGCAAATTCGGGATAAGGCAGTAGCCATAGCGTGCCGGCAAATCGGGGGCAAGCACGTCCTCCGGCACCCACAGTCCGGCCTCAACCGCATCCGCCGCCTGCCCCATGTCCATGGTGTGAACCAATCCAAAGCCGGTGTCGGTCTCCAGGTACAGGCGGCCCAGCTCGTCTAACAAGCAACGCTGCACCCGGGCCGGCCGGCCGGTGTGGTCGTGCACCGACGCATCGGCCTCGACGCGCCAGATCAGGGGCGTGGCTTCCAGTTCGACAAAGACGCGCTGCGGTCCATTTTGAAAATACCATTGTCCAGACAAATCCGACTGGTAATTGCGGCCGATGAAATCGATCAGTTTTTCATGCCGCAATTGGGACCCCTTGCTTTGCGGGCTGCCACCCGCAAAAGGTCCCAGCGCTTGGGCCCGGTCGTCACGCATGTACCAATGCCCCCGGGCATCGAGACCGAGCCAGCCGTAGCAGTCTGGCACATTAGGCCATTTGGCGAGGGCCTGTTTGACGATATCGTCCATGGTGCGGTGCCATTACAAGGAGAGTTGATCTGCCAGCCAAGCGCCGACGGTGTCGGGCAGCTGGTGAACATGGCCGGGCCAACGGCCCTGCGTAAAGCCCACATGGCCGCCATGCGCTGGTTGCCACAGCTTAACCCACGGTGTGGCTTGCTGCTGCTCTGGCAAACTCCAGGCGGGTACAAAGGGGTCATTCAAGGCATTGAGAACCAGGGCAGGCACCCTGATGCGGTGCAGATGCGGCTTGGCCGAACCGCGCGCCCAGTAGTCGTCGGTGTTGCGAAAACCGTGTAGCGGCGCGGTGAAAAGGTTGTCAAACTCATACAGGTCGCGCGCCGCCCGCAGGGCCCTGGCGTCAAAAAGTCCCGGGTGTTGGGCCAGCTTGCGCAAGGCCTTGGGTTTCATGGTGTTCAAAAACATGCGGGTGTAGACCAGCCGGTTAAAACCCCGCCCAATGGCCCAGCCGCTGGCAGCCAGATCAATCGGCGCTGACACGCTGGCTATCGCCTGCACCACCCGCGCGGCCTGCTCGCCCATTTCTTCGGCCCACCGCAGCAAGGCGTTACCCCCCAGCGATATGCCCACGGCGACGATGGGGCCAGCGTGTTGTAGGCGCAGACGCGACAAAATCCAATCGATTTCTTCAAAATCACCGGAGTGGTAGGCCCGCGGGCCTAGGTTCAGTTCGCCACTGCAGCCGCGAAAGTGCGGTACAGCGTAGGCAAAACCACGGGCGCGGGCAAATCCGGCAAAGGCTTCGGCGTAATGGCTGCGCGATGAGCCCTCAAGACCATGGAACAGCACCAGCAGGGTCTCGGCAGCCGGCGTATCCAGCCAGTCCACATCAACAAAATCGCCGTCCGGGGCCGTCCAGCGCTCGCGCCGGTAACTCACTGGCACACCGACCACGCGCTGCGCCCAGAGCGCCGGCCAGATGGTTTGCAGGTTGCCGCCTGGCAACCAAAGCGGCGCTATATAGTTCATAGCTACAAAACCAATGTGGATAAGGGCTGGAAGCCAATTTGGTGGTGCAACTGGCCCGAATTGCAAAGGCCTATTTTTGCCTGGCTTCGATCGCTTGGGTCGGACCCATGGCGTATCGCCTTACAGATGAGGTTTGCCTTTGCAGCACTTCTCCCTGTAATCCGGTGCCGACAACCTCAACGAACTGCCTGACCAGCCCCATTTGGGCTGAAGACAAGCTATTTTTTCTGGCGATACTTGCGCAGTGCAGCTATTTGCGCGGCCATGACGGCGAGCTCGGATGTCGCCTTGGCAAGATCGAGGTCTGTCTTGGCGTTTTTAACCGCTTCTTGCGCGGCCAATTTGGCGGCGTTAGCTTTCTCGTCGTCCAGGTCCTTGCCGCGGATGGCGGTGTCAGACAGCACCGTCACACCGTCAGGCTGCACCTCCAGGATGCCGCCAGCGACGAACACGAACTCTTCGCTGCCGTCGACCATTTCAATGCGAACCGAGCCGGCTTTGATGCGTGAGATCAGTGGCGTGTGGCGCGGGTAGATGCCCAGCTCGCCCGCCTCACCGGGCAAGGCCACAAAACGTGCCTCGCCCGAGAAGATGGACTCTTCTGCGCTGACCACATCGACGTGGATGGTGTTCATTCGCGCCGTCCTTTAGATTTTCTTGGCTTTTTCGAACGCTTCGTCAATCGTGCCAACCATGTAGAACGCCTGCTCGGGCAGATGGTCGCACTCGCCGGCCACAATCATTTTGAAGCCGCGGATGGTCTCAGCCAGGCTGACGTACTTGCCGGGCGAGCCGGTAAACACTTCAGCCACGTGGAAAGGCTGGCTTAAGAAACGCTGAATCTTACGGGCACGGGCCACGGTCAGCTTGTCTTCCGGGGCGAGTTCGTCCATACCGAGAATAGCGATGATGTCGCGCAATTCTTTGTAGCGCTGCAGCGTGCCCTGCACTGAACGTGCCGTGTTGTAGTGGTCTTCACCAACCACGTTCGGGTCGAGCTGGCGGCTGGTCGAGTCCAGCGGGTCCACGGCGGGGTAGATACCGAGCGAGGCAATGTCACGGCTCAGCACCACGGTGGAGTCTAGGTGGGCAAAGGTGGTGGCAGGCGACGGGTCGGTCAAGTCATCGGCAGGCACATACACCGCCTGGATGGAGGTGATGGAGCCGACCTTGGTGGAGGTAATGCGCTCTTGCAGGCGACCCATTTCTTCGGCTAGGGTAGGCTGGTAGCCCACAGCAGAAGGCATACGGCCCAGCAGTGCTGACACCTCGGTACCGGCCAGGGTGTAGCGGTAGATGTTGTCCACAAAGAACAGCACGTCACGCCCTTCGTCGCGGAACGACTCAGCAATGGTCAGACCGGTCAGTGCCACGCGCAGACGGTTGCCCGGGGGCTCATTCATCTGACCGTAGACCATGGCCACCTTCGACT
>CAXNFT010000242.1:0-3918 GCA_964201255.1 Rhodoferax sp. | reverse complement strand
AAGCGCCAATCGCTTTCAATCTGCCGTCGCTGTGCAGCCGCGGCTGGGTCGTCCCGGATCGGGCCACTGAAGGTGATCTGCACCGCCGTGACCAGCGTGGCCGGGCCAGGCGTCACACTGAGTTTGATCCGGCGTGTCGCGCCGGGCGGTGTGGCGACGCGTTCTAGGCCAATTGTTGGTGCGAAGTAACCCAAGGTGGCTGCCAGCTTGCGGGTGTCTTCTTCTGCGGCTGTCAGCAACCTGAGCAATTCAGCATCACCCAGATCGGTCAGCGCGCGGTATCTCAGCAGCTCGAGGTGGCGTGACAGAAGCTCGGTCAGTTCCGCGGGTGCGCTGATCTCGAGTTCAAAGGCGACGGGTGTTTCGCTTGCCGATGCGCCGGCAGCCACGGCGGCTTGTGCCAGGGACAGAGCCGGCAAGGCCGCCAGAACGGCAAGCGTGAGCACGTTGTGCAACAAAAAAGGACGCCAACGATTGGTCATCCCGCTATTCTGACACCGCGCTGATCGGGCGCTGGGATCTGCCTCAGCCCAGCGCTTTCATTTGGTCAACAGGCGCATAGCCTCTTCAAGGCCGCGAAGGGTCAGCGGGTACATGCGCTGGCTCATGATTTGCTGAATTACGCTGATGCTTTGCCGGTATTGCCAGACCCCTTGGGGCTCGGGGTTGATCCAGGCAAACTTAGGAAAAGCCTTGGTCAGCCGCTGCAGCCATTCGACACCCGCCTCTTCGTTGTTGTACTCCACGCTGCCGCCGGGTTGCAGGATCTCGTAGGGACTCATGGTCGCATCCCCGACAAAAATCAGCTTGTAGTCCTTGTTGTACTTGCGAATGATGTCCAGCGTGGGGAATTTTTCGCTGAAGCGACGTCGGTTGTTTTTCCACATGTAGTCATAGACACAATTGTGGAAGTAATAGAACTCCAGGTGCTTGAACTCGGTCTTGCTGGCAGAAAACAGCTCCTCTACCCGCGCAATGTGCTCGTCCATGGTGCCGCCCACATCCATCAACAGCAGCACTTTCACATTGTTGTGGCGCTCGGGCATCATTTTGATGTCCAGGTAACCCGCATTGGCTGCGGTGGAGCGTATGGTGTCGTCCAGGTCAAGCTCTTCCTCGTGACCTTCTCGGGCAAACTTGCGCAAGCGGCGCAGCGCGACCTTGATGTTGCGTGTGCCCAGTTCCTGGGTGTCGTCGTAGTCCTTGTAGGCGCGCTGGTCCCAAACTTTGACCGCGCTCTTGTTGCGGCTCCTGTCCTGCCCAATCCGGATGCCTTGCGGGTTTTGCCCAAAGGCGCCGAAGGGGCTGGTGCCGCCGGTGCCAATCCACTTGCTGCCGCCCTCGTGCCGCTCCTTCTGCTCTTCAAAGCGTTTTTTGAGCGTTTCCATGAGCTCATCCCAGCCCATTTTTTCAATTTTGGCGCGCTCCTCGGGGCTCAAGTTGAGTTCGAGGTTTTTGCGCAACCATTCGAGCGGAATGTCCCGGGTGAAGTCGGCGATTGCCTCCACGCCCTTGAAGTAGCTGCCAAAGGCGCGGTCAAATTTATCGTAATTCTTCTCGTCCTTCACCAGTGTGGTGCGACTCAGGTAGTAAAAATCGTCAATGTTGTAGCCCGTCGCTTCAGCTTCATTCAGGGGCGTGGCTGCGTTCGGGCCAACCACGCCCTTTTGCAGGGCTTCGAGCAGCGTCAAGAACTCTTTGACCGACACAGGCAACTTGGCTGAACGCAGCGTGTAGAAAAAATCGATCAGCATGATGTTATATCCCCCTTGCTCAGGCTCCTGCCATTGGCTCGCGCGGCTTGCTCAACTGATAACTTAAATGAGCGCGCACCGTGGGCCACTCTGGCGCGATCACGCTGTAAACGCAGGTGTCGCGCAAAGTACCTTTGGCATCAGGGTGCGGGTTCACCTGGTGGCTACGAAGCACACCATCCAGCTTGGCCCCCAACCGCTCAATACCGGCACGGCTTTGCTGGTTGAAGAAATGGGTTCGAAATTCAACGGCGATACATTGCAGTTGCTCAAAGGCATGCTGCAGCAGCAGCAACTTACATTCGGTGTTGAGTGCCGTGCGCTGAACGCGCCGGCGGTACCAGGTGGAGCCAATTTCCACGCGTCGGTTGCCGTTGTCGATGTTCATGTAAGTGGTCAATCCAACGGCTTTGCCGCTGGCGTTCTCGATCACAGCAAATGGCAGCATCGAACCTTGGTCCTGCAGACCGAGGCGCCGTTTGATTTCTGCTGCTACGCCTTCCGGGGTCGGAATCGCCGTGTACCACAGACGCCATAAATCACCGTCCTGTACGGCTTCGACCAAGTCGTCGTGGTGCTCGGTGACCAGCGGCACCAAAGTCACGTACTGACCGGTCAGGGTGACGGGTTGGCACAAAAACATGTCTACTTACCCTTTTGGTTGAGCGCACGGCGCCAGCGCCGCGCCAATTGCAGGCCAAGCCCGCCGCCTAGGCCGACAGCCACAATGGCGACCAGACTTTCATTGCCGTAACCTTGCGTCATCAGGTCGAAGCCGGCCAGTTTGGCCAGCCAAAACGCCGCGAGTGCCCCGCCAACAAAGCCCACGGCATCCGACAGGCCTTCAATAAGCAAGGGGTTCACGATCGAATCCTCAGCGATTGTGGCGTTGCATGAACACCAGCTTCTCAAACAAGGTCACGTCTTGCTCGTTCTTCAGCAGGGCACCGACCAGTGGCGGCACTGCGACCTTGTCGTCCTTGGTCTGTAGCGCTTCCAATGGAATGTCTTCGGCCAGCAACA
The DNA here is from genome assembly GCA_964201255.1 of Rhodoferax sp. Lineage (GTDB taxonomy): Bacteria > Pseudomonadota > Gammaproteobacteria > Burkholderiales > Burkholderiaceae_C > Rhodoferax. The sequence continues at coordinate 1,141 of CAXNFT010000242.1, read as the reverse complement.
GTTTGAGCCAGTCCAGCAACTCGCTGGTCGAGGGTTTCTTTTTCAGACCGGGCAGGTTGCGGACGTCGTAGAAGGTCTTCATCGCTGCAGTCAGCAATTCCTTCTTCAGGCTGGGGAAATGCACGTCCACAATGGTTTGCATGGTGGCGGCGTCAGGAAACTTGATGTAATGGAAAAAGCAGCGCCGCAAAAAGGCGTCCGGCAGTTCCTTCTCGTTGTTCGAAGTGATGAATACCACTGGCCGGTTCTTGGCACGGATCAGCTGGCGCGTCTCGTAGCAGTAGAACTCCATGCGGTCGATTTCACGCAGCAGATCGTTCGGAAATTCGATGTCGGCCTTGTCGATCTCATCGATCAGCAGCGCGACCGGCTCTTCCGCTGTGAAAGCCTGCCACAGCACACCCTTGAGGATGTAATTGTGAATATCCTTGACCCGCTCCCCACCGTCCAGATCAGCCAGTTGAGAGTCCCGCAAGCGGCTTACGGCGTCATATTCGTAGAGCCCCTGCTGAGCTTTGGTGGTGGACTTGATGTGCCACTGCAACAGTGGCATTTTGAGCGCGCTGGCAACTTCTTCAGCCAGCATGGTTTTGCCGGTGCCAGGCTCGCCTTTGACCAGAAGTGGTCGTTGAAGGGTGATCGCCGCATTCACGGACAACATCAAATCCTGAGTGGCGACGTAGTTGGGAGTACCTTGGAATTTCATGATAGGAACTTGACAGGCGTTGGGCGCCGATAACAGGGGTTGGTGGCCGATATAATGGGGGGCTGTTTTGTCTCAAACACCGGTCGATTGTCCTCCCAAAATGAATAAATTCCTGTCCTTGCTGTCAGTCCTGCTTGTCGCTTGTGTGACGGCCTTCCCAGTTTATGCCCAGGAGGTCAAAGGTGACGCGAAGGCTGGCGAGAAAAAGATAGCGATGTGCATCGGCTGCCACGGCATCCAGGGCTATCAGGCCAGCTTTCCTGAGATTTACAAAGTGCCCAAGATCTCTGGTCAAGGTGCTAAGTACATTATTTCGGCCCTCAGTGCCTACAAAAAAGGCGATCGCAAGCACCCGACCATGCGTGGTGTTGCCGATAACCTGAGCGACCAGGATATGGCAGACCTGGCAGCCTACTACGAATCGCATGGCAAGGT
>CAXNFT010000241.1:0-3924 GCA_964201255.1 Rhodoferax sp. | reverse complement strand
ATTGACCGGTGCAGGTTGGTATTGAGCCTCTTTTTGAAAACACCGCCACCCAAGTCATCTACCTGCCCCAAAAGAACCTGCTGTATGACCAAACAAAGCTCAACGTCTTTGATCTTGGCCTTTTTTGCATCCCTGGAGAATCTGGGGGTCTTGAAGGCGCGATTTGACGCATTGGATGACATGCGATAGTGTAGCACCAGGTGATACCAATTTCACTGCTCTTCGCATTGCGACGTCTTTACAAAGTGTCCGAAGTTGGCTAATAGTGCCCAACCCGCCAAAAATGTAAAGTTAGCCTAAATGGCCTCGGTCTGCGGCTGCAGAGATTTGTTCCAGCAGTCCGGATCCGCGTAGCGTTCGACCAGGGCGGCAATGTCCACTTTCGAGTCCGCAGCGCTGAACTCGAACTGCCCAATCAAGTTGATATGTTGCCACGCCACTGGGGACATCCCCTGGATCACCTCCATGGCGGCCTGGTCATGCACCGCCTGCTTTTGCTCATACACCCGCGACAGCAGCGCGGTGTTGTAATAGATGATTGCGTTGGTGATGAGGCGAGAGCACTCATTCCACACCTGCTGCTCGGCCTCGGTTTGCACACGGAACTTTCCTCCGTTGACATAGGCCACGGCCCGGCGCAGCCGGTGGTACGCCTCACCGCGATTGAGCGCCTTTTGCACGCTTTGCCGTAACTCCACATCGTCGATGAAATCCAGAATGTACAGGGTCCGACAGATGTTCTCCAACTCCCACAACGCCTTCTTGGTCTGATTCTGCCGGGCATAGCTGCTCAGCTTGCGCACGATCGTGGCTTGCGTCACATCCTTGAGCGCAAGGGACGCCATGATCCGTTGAATGTTGGGCCACTCGCTTTCGATCAATTCGCGGTATGCCTGGCGCGACGGTTTGATGACGGCATTGTCGTAGTGGCGGGGGTGCCTAGCGCCTACCAGGGACTCCATTTTCTTATGCAGATCCCGATAGCGCGGCGCAAAGCGGTACCCAAAGGCATGCAGAATCCAGAAATTGACTTGATTGGTGCCATGCGTGTCCGTCGAATGCCGCTCTGGCTTGATGTCCGTCGTGTTGTTGTACAGCAGATCGAACACGTAATGGCTCTCATGCTCGTGGGCGCCAATGATCTTGGCATTGATCGGCACGTGGTTGGCCACCAGCGTGTAGCTGCTCACACCCTTTTGCAAACCAAAGTATTTGGGGGAATGGCGGGCATTGAAGGTGTTTATCTGCGTGGGCATGCGCTGGCCATCGCTGCTGGAATGCAGCTGGTCCCGGATAGTGAACAATTGGAACGCCGGCAACAACGCGGTGGCGTTGCTGATGGCGTCATTGGCGGCGTGCAGGGTTTCCAGCCGCAGGTAGTTGCGCGCCGCCGTTAGCAATGAGGCATGGCCCAGACCGCAAACATCGGCCATTTTCCACAGACCCATATTGGTGCCCATGGCGACGATGCAGGCCAGGATTTCCTGCGGGTTGGGGGCGTGTTTGACGTAGCGATCCAAGACATGGGTGAACCCTGTCAAAAATCCCGTGGCTTCGGACACAAAGCGCAGCAGATCTGCTATGCCGACTCCCGGCAACTGACTGTAAAAGGGGTGGTTGTCAGGTTCCTCGGCCTTGGGGTAAACCAGCGCCCATTGCCGTTTGGAATTCGACCGCGGAATTTTGATGTGCCGGTTCAGCCCTTCGGCGATGCGCAGGTTGACGGCACACAGTTTGGCTTCCAGGTCCGCCAGCAGCATCGCCAGCGTCTCTTGGATCGGTGTCACCAATACCGGCAGGCCCAGTTCGTGGAGTATGGCATCCTTGTTCACCCAGCGGGTGTCGGTGATCAAGTCGTCCTCGAAACGACGGAACTCGGTGCTGTCACGCACAAACACGTCGCCAGACTCCAGCGCGTTGCGCAACAGCCGGTAGACCAGAAATTCGTACCGATCAACGTCGAGGCGCCTCTCCTTGCCGTCAACCACTGGAAAGAGATAGGGGTGCAGGCTCTTGGCGATGACTTGAACGGGAAATGTGGTCCATGGGGTCTGGCGCGGTGAGTCGGCCTTGCGAAACAGCCCTTGCATAAACATAATCGCATCCAACAGCGGCGCATCGTCCACGCGGGCAGCAAAGTCCAGGTCGGCAAACAATTGGCGCAGATTGCGTTTGAACGTGGCTGACAGCTTTGTGTAATACGACCACTCAAATGCGGTCTTGTCAAAGGTGACGTCGCGCAGGTAGTCGCTTACCAATGGAAATTGGTCAGGTGCCAGCAGGCCGAAGGCCTTTTCCTTCACCACCGAGAATGGGGCATCCGTTGGAATCGCTGGGTCGATAAACAGACTGAGCACTTGCCCGGCGGCCTTGAGGTTTTCGTTGGCGGCCAGCAGCGTTTGCTGCATGGCGATGTCGGCCGCCGCGCGGGCCTGCTTCTCATAGACGTCAACCCAGTGAATGAGCGCCTCCACCAGGTTGTCGTTGATTTGCCGGAAGCGATGGTAGGCAAAACACACCAGGTACAACTTGGCGGCGGCCGGCGCCATGCGCTGGAGTTTGTAGACGGTGTAGAACTTCACCAGCGAGGCATAGTATTTGCCGCTTTCCGTGGATATCTCGGCCGTGGCCAGAAAGGTCTTGGCGAAATCGTGCAGTGGCTCGAAGAAGTAGCGTCTCTTGACTTCTCGCTCCAGCTCGTTGTGGCTAAAGTCCTTGGGCTCGTGCTTGAGGGCGCTGATGCGATGCATGCCATCAGCGGACGTGAGCAGCTTGTCGAGCCGCTTGTGCAGGGGACTGGTCAGTGCCTGCTCAAGCAATTCTGTTATCCGCTTGCGTTCCCTCGCCACGACCCGCCCCACCATGTCTTGCATGAAACGGTAGCCTGGCGCGACAATGCGCCGGTGGGTCAGGTTTTGCAGCGACTCCTTCAGAATGTGGAGCGGCAAGGTTGTCAGCCTGGCTGTGCGCAGCGCCCGTTGTTCCAGCTCGACTTTGGTTTTACCATCGCAGTGGCGGTAGTCGAATAGCTGCAGAATTGTCTGGTGCAGTTGGGCTTGAATGGGCCGCGATGGGGTTTTGATGGCACCCACAGCCGTGCCGGGGAAATGCAGGTTGAGGATGTGGCCAAGGTCTTGCGCGGTTTCTTCCCGTTCATAAGCAAAGAACTGGCGCTTGGCCTTGAAGTAGCCCAGTTGAAGTATCAGGTGAGTGGCCACCGACACCGTGCGTATGGTCGTGACCGCCCCCAGCTCCGGCTCGCTCAGCTGGAAGAAAAGGTCCCGGTCGGCGCTGGTAAAGCGCGGGAGTCCGTACAAATCATCGATTTCGCTGGTTGAGAGAATGGACAGTCGATGTTGGCTGGCAGGCATGCAGTGTGACTTTCAAAAAGGCTTGAAAGTACACGGTGTGCGGGGCCGTCGTGGTTATCCGCTTGCTGAGCAGATCAGCAGTGCTGGGGGCGCCAGTCGGCTAACTTTACATTTTTGGCGGGTTGGGCACTATTAGCCAATCTTTGGCTCCGATAGTGTCTCCTTAATGAGATCTTGATCGATAGTGGCCGATTTTGTGAGATCCTTACCGTCAGTCCTTCATGGTCGCGCGTCAGTAACGGATCAGTCGGCCGCCTCGCTCTCCGGTGACGAGTCCACGGGTCAGGGTGAGCGTACCATTGACCATCACATGCTCAACACCCTGCGCCAATTGAGAGGGGTGTTCGACTGTGCCGCGGTCGGAGTACCGCTGCCAATCTAGGACTGCAATATCGGCGTGGCAGCCTGCCGAAATTCGCCCACGGTCATGCAACCCCAAGCGCTGTGCAGGCAAAGTGGTCATGCGATAGACGGCATCAGGCAGGGTGAGCGCGCTTGTTTCCCGAACCATTCGGCGCAAGAACCATGATGCCCAGGTGTAGGCTCCATGGAA
>CAXNFT010000240.1:0-3940 GCA_964201255.1 Rhodoferax sp. | reverse complement strand
CAACAGGGGCGTGAGCATCCAGTCCAGGATTTCCCCGAACAAGGAGCGTTGTTCGCGCCGGAAGAGGCTCACGCGCGACCCGCAGCATGCTTAGCCAGGAATCTTCTCCAGGCAGTAACCCAGCCCGCGCACTGTGGCGATACGGATCGGACCTTTTTCGATTTTCTTGCGCAGCCGGTGGATGTAGACCTCGATGGCGTTGTTGCTGACCTCTTCGCCCCATTCACACAGGCGCTCCACCAGTTGGTCTTTGCTCACCAGGCGTCCCGCACGCTGCAGCAAGACTTCGAGCAGGCCTAGCTCCCGTGCGGAGAGTTCGACCATAACGCCGTCGATGGTGGCCACCCGGCCGGACTGGTCATAAACCAGCGGGCCGTGTTTGATGGTGCTGCTGGCAGTGCCCATGCCACGCCGGCTCAGGGCCCGGACTCTGGCTTCGAGCTCTTGCAGGCTGAAGGGTTTGGCCATGTAATCGTCGGCACCGTAATCGAGTCCGCGTACGCGCTCCTCCACGCTGTCGGCAGCCGTCAGAATCAGCACCGGCAGCGAGGACCCACGTGCACGCAGCTTTTTCAGCACCTCCAGGCCGTGCATCTTGGGCAGGCCTAGGTCCAGGATCAGCAGGTCAAATTCGGTGTTGGTCATCAGGGCGGCATCAGCCTCGCTGCCACTGGCCACGTGGTCTACCGCTGCGCCTGAGCTGCGCAGACTGCGCAGCAGGCCGTCCGCCAACACCTGGTCATCTTCTGCAATCAGAATGCGCATGTCTGTCTCCTGGTTGTTACCTGGCCTGGCCCGGGCATCGTGTTGTAGGGTCATTCTAGGCCGGCGCGTCGTCAGAGGCGACAGATTCTCGGGCACGCGATGCTCAGGCGGCGTAGGCCTCCAGCCCTATAGCGATCACGGTCGCGACCTCCGGGCCAATCGCCTGGCGCAACTCGGCCTCAGCCTGCGCCACCGACTGCTGCATGGCCAGCAGCCATGCCAGGCCGGCAGGTGTGAACTGGATGCGCCGCGCGCGGGCATCGCGGGCGTCCGGCTCCCGAACCACGAGGCCCCAGGCCAGGCATTGGTCGACCAGCTTCCCCATGGCCTGCTTGCTCACGCCGGCGCGCTGGGCCAGCACGGTCAGGCGCGAGCCCTCCAAGGCCAGATGCCGGGTGACATGGATGTGCGAAGCGCTCAAACGGCCGCGCGCCGCCAAGTTGGCCAGCGCCAGCGGCATGTGCACATTGCTCGCCATCAGCTGCAGCACCCGGGCGTCGAAGCGTTGCAGCGACAGGTTCATCCAGTGGCCGAGGTGGGCTTGGCGCCAGCTCGTCTGCGGGGGTGTGTCGTCCATATCAAATAGTAAATCAAATTGACTAAAAAATCTGTTTACAGATTTAAACCGAAAGGCTTAAACTACTGTTCAAGCATCCAGCCTGTTGTTAAAAACAGAGCGCGATGCCCCCCAACACATTGATATTCAAGGAGAGATTTTCATGGACGCACCAGCCAGAACCCCCAGCCCCGCCAACAGCGAAAAAGCCAAAGCTCTGCAAGTCGCACTCGCGCAGATCGAGAAACAGTTTGGCAAAGGCACCATCATGCGCCTGGGTGAGGGCGAGGTGATCGAGGACATCCAGGTGGTCTCCACCGGCTCGCTCGGGCTCGACATTGCGCTCGGCGTCGGCGGCCTGCCACGCGGGCGCGTGGTCGAGATCTACGGCCCAGAGTCGTCGGGCAAAACCACGCTGACGTTGCAGGTCATTGCCGAAATGCAGAAGCAGGGCGGGCAATGCGCCTTTGTCGATGCCGAGCACGCCCTTGATATCCAGTACGCGCAAAAACTCGGCGTCAACCTGCAAGACCTGCTCATCAGCCAGCCCGACACGGGCGAGCAGGCGCTGGAGATCGTGGACAGCCTGGTGCGATCAGGCGCGGTTGACCTGATCGTCGTCGACTCCGTCGCGGCGCTGACACCGAAGGCAGAGCTCGAAGGCGAAATGGGCGACAGCCTGCCCGGTTTGCAGGCGCGGCTGATGAGCCAGGCGCTGCGCAAACTCACGGCCCACATCAAGAAGACCAACTGCATGGTGATCTTCATCAACCAGATCCGCATGAAGATCGGCGTCATGTTCGGCTCGCCCGAAACCACCACCGGCGGCAACGCGCTCAAGTTCTACGCCTCGGTCCGGCTCGATATCCGCCGCACCGGGACCATCAAAAAAGGGGATGACGCCATTGGCAACGAGACCAAGGTCAAAGTAGTCAAAAACAAAGTTGCGTCGCCGTTCAAGACGGCAGAGTTCGACATCCTGTTCGGCGAAGGCATCAGCCGGCACGGCGAGATCATCGACATGGGCGTGAATGCCAACATTCTGGACAAGTCGGGCGCCTGGTACGCCTACAACGGGGAAAAAATCGGCCAAGGCCGCGACAACGCCCGCGAGTTTCTGCGTGAAAACCCGGCCTTGTCCTACGAGATTGAAAACAAGGTGCGTGCCTCGCTGGGCATTCCCCTGCTGCCCGGCGCCGCTGAGCCCGAAGCCAAGGCCAAGACTTCAAGCAAAAAAGGCACCTAGGCCTTAGCAGGCGGGCTTTTATTGCTCTTTAATTTATAGCATGTACATCATGGGTGCCACGGTGGCCCAGCACTGATGGCTGCCAGCCAGCCTTCGCTCAAAGGCCGGGCGCTGCGCCTGCTCAGCGGCCGAGAGCACTCGCGCGCTGAGCTGGAGCGCAAGCTGGCCGGTTTTGAGGAAGTTCCCGGCAGCTTGGCCCAGGCGCTGGACGCACTGCAGGCCAGAGGCTTCATCAGCGAGCAGCGGGTGATCGCGTCGGTTCTGCACCGCCGTGCCGGCAAATTGGGCGGCGCTCGGCTGCGCCAGGAGTTGCAGGGCAAGGGTCTTGACCCAGACTTGGTTAGCGCAGCGCTGGCTCAAATGCAGGGTAGCGAGGGGGAGCGGGCCTTGGCGGTGTGGCGCAAAAAATTTGGCATGCCGCCAGCGGACGCACAGGCCGCTGCCCGTCAAATGCGTTTTTTGGCCACGCGGGGATTTTCAACTGAGACGATTCGGCGCGTGGTCTCAGGCCGCTTGGCCGAGGACGCAGGCATGGACATGGACGCAGAGCGTGGCGACTGAGCCGACGCGCCGTCAGCTCGGGCTTATGTGCCAAGCCTCACTAGCCCAGCCTTACAAACCCAACATCAAGCGCAGGTTTTGCACTGCGGCGCCACTGGCGCCTTTGCCCAGGTTGTCGAGCTGGGCCACCAGCACGGCATGCCTGAAGTCATCGTCCGGTCCGGTGTTGGCGAACACCCGCAATTCCAGGCGGTTGGTGTCCACCAGTGCCACTGGGTCCATTTTCTGGTCGGGGCTGGTGGCTTCCACGCTGACCCACTCGCTGCCGGCGTAATGGCTGGTCAGGGCGTCGTGCAAGTCTTGGGCGCTGGGTTTTCCGGGCAACAAATCCAGGTGCAGCGGCAACTGGACCAGCATGCCCTGCCTGAAACTGCCCACGGCAGGCATGAAAATCGGGCGGCGGGTCAGACCGGTGTACCGCATGATCTCTGGCAGATGCTTGTGTTTGAGGCCCAGGCCATACAGTTCGAACGGTGCAGCTGCCCCTGATTCGTGGGCTTCGATCATGGTTCGCCCACCGCCCGAGTAGCCAGTGACGGCAGGTAGGCTGATCGGGTAGTCGACAGGCAGCAGGCCGGCGTCTACCAATGGCCGGATCAATGCAATGGCGCCAGTGGGATAACAGCCCGGGTTGCTCACCCGCCGCGCCTGCGCCACCCGAGCGCTTTGGTCGCGATGCAGCTCCGGAAAGCCATAGACCCAGTCCGGCGCTGTTCGGTACGCCGTGGAGGCGTCGATGATTTTGGGGCCTAATTGCCCGCCAGCCCTTGCTGTATCGTCAATCATTGCTACTGATTCAATAGCAGCCTGGT
>CAXNFT010000239.1:0-3957 GCA_964201255.1 Rhodoferax sp. | reverse complement strand
CAAGCCGGGCATGACGCAGGTAGATGGATGCCCGGTCAAGCCGGGCATGACGGCCACAAAAGTCATTCCCGCCCCCGATTAGGTCGAGGGCAGGCTCCCTCGGGAATCCATGCCTTTCAAACAAGCTGACAACTAGGACACGCCTTGGATATTGCATTGCTGATCAAAGCCGCCATCATGGGCGTGGTGGAGGGATTGACCGAGTTTCTGCCGATTTCATCCACCGGGCACCTGATTTTGGCCGGCGCGCTGCTGGGCTTTGACGACGAGAAGGCCAAGGTGTTTGACATCGCCATCCAGACCGGCGCTATTTTTGCGGTCATCATGGTCTATTGGCAAAAAATCAAGAGCACGGTGGTGGCCCTGCCCACGCAGCGCCAGGCGCAGCGGCTGGCGCTCAATGTGTTGATCGCTTTTTTGCCGGCTGTGCTGCTTGGCCTGCTGTTTGGCAAGGCCATCAAGGCGCATCTCTTCACCCCCACCGTGGTGGCCAGCACCTTCATCATCGGCGGCTTGATCATCCTTTGGGCCGAGCGGCGTCAGGCTCGCAACCCGGCGGTGGCCCGCATCCATGAGGCCGATGACATGACTGCGCTGGATGCGCTCAAGGTGGGTCTTGCGCAGTGCCTGGCGATGGTGCCTGGCACCAGCCGCAGCGGCGCCACCATCATCGGCGGCATGCTGCTTGGCCTGTCGCGCAAAGCCGCCACCGACTTTTCTTTTTACCTGGCCATCCCGACACTGATCGGCGCCGGTGCCTACAGCCTGTACAAGGAGCGCGCGCTGCTCTCGCTGGCTGATTTGCCGGTGTTCACCGTGGGGCTGGTGTTCTCTTTCCTCAGCGCCTGGCTGTGCGTACGCTGGCTGCTGCGCTTCATCGCCACCCACAGCTTTGTCGGCTTTGCCTGGTACCGCATCCTGTTTGGGCTGGTGGTGCTGGGCACCGCCTGGAGCGGGCTGGTGACCTGGGCGGCTTGATCGACCCAGGCCTGCTGCCCTGGTGTCAGGGCAAGTGCGGCGACAGCACCAGCTCGTAGCTGCTGCCACGGCCGATGCCATCGGTTTTTGTCAACATGCCCTTTTGCAACAAATCAGTGATGTCGCGCAGTGCCGTGTCGGATGAGCTCTTGGTCAGAGCAGCCCATTTCTTGTTGGTCAACTTTCCCTCGAAACCATCGAGCATGCGGTTCAACACCTTGATCTGCCGCGCATTCAGAGGCGTTTGCGACCAGTGCTGCCAAAATTTTCCCTTGCTCAGGACGCTGGTCAAAGTGTGGTCTGCGTCTTGCAGCGCGCGCAGCAAACAGCCCAAAAACCAGATCAGCCAGGCGGTGGCGTCCAGGTTGCCTTTCTGGGTCTTTTCCAGCAGATCGTAGTACTGCCGGCGCTCCTTTTGGATCTGTGCCGCCAGGCTGAAAAAACGTTGCGTGTGCTGGTCGGCGCGGGCCAAGGCCATATCGCCAATGGCGCGTGCGATGCGGCCATTGCCGTCGTCAAACGGGTGGATGGTGACAAACCATAGGTGCGCCAGGCCAGCCTTGACTAACGGGTCCAGCGCCTGCTTGCCTTCAAGCCACGCCAGAAATGCCAGCCTTTCGGCGTCCAGCCAGTGCGCTGGTGGTGCTTGGTAATGCACACGGCGCCGGCCCATGTCGCCCGACACCACCTGCATGGGGCCCTGTGCATCATCGCGCCAGGTGCCGGCGTTAATCTGACTTAAACCGCTGTAGCCGGTTGGGAACAGGGCGGCATGCCAGCCCAATAAACGGTCCATGGTCAACGGCTGTGCGAAGCCCCGCGTGGCGTCGAGAACCATCGCCACCACGCCTTCAACATGACGGTCAGCCGGTGCGATGGCCCCGATATCAATGCCCAGCCGCCGCGCGATGGATGAGCGCACGGCCGCAGGGTCAAGCAATTCACCCTCAATTTCACTGGTTTTTAGCACATCTTCCGTCAATGCCAGCAAAGACGCCTGCCCTTGGGGGCCCAACCCCTGGTCACGCATCCGACCCGAGAGCTGACCCAAAGCCTGATGCACCTGGGGCAGCAGGGGCGTCAGCTGGTCGCCGTCAAACCGCCATTTCGGCCAATCGGTTTGCTGCCAGACATACAGATTTTCACCGCTATTCATGCGGCGATTAGAGGGCAATTGCGCCGCAGCGTCAAGACCGGCAGTTGTTCAGACGGCGCTGACCAAGCCCAGTAAAGCCGCCTCAACCGCCGCAGCAGTCGCAGCCGGCTTCTCCATCGGAAACAGGTGGCTGCCGTCCAGCATCATGATGCGCCCGCGCACCACCTGCTCGGTCATGGTCATGCCCACTTGCCGCATTTCCGCCGATTGCAGGCCACCGATGAAAGCCACTTGGCACTTGAGCGGGTGGCGCTTGAGCAGGCGGTCCAGGTTGTCGGGCAGGGTGTTGTAGATGGCAGTTTCCACATCTCGGTCAAAGCTCAGCACGCGCTTGGCGTCGTCGCCTTCGCCCTCGTCGTGCGTGCCGTGGGCGATGTAGTCTTGCAGCACCTGTGGTTCCCAGCGGGCAAACATTTTTTTGTTCTGAAAGTGGGCCAGTGCCTCGGCCTGGCTGGCCCAGCTGTTGCGCCGGCGCCGGCTGACCGCCCCGGGCGACACCGAGCCCACAAGCTGCGTGCTTTTGAGCGCACCCAGCGTGGTGGCACGCCAGCCCCCCAGCAGGGGGGAATCGAGCAGCAGCACGCCGCGCGCCAGTTCGGGCTCGCGGGCGGCCGCCATCAGGCTGACAAAGCCGCCGAATGAGTGGCCGACCAGCCAGGCCGGCTGCCCGGCCCGCTCTACCTCGGCGCGGGTGAAATCGATCAGCTGCTGCACCAACTCGCGCCAGTTGTTGCTGACGGGGTAGCGCGGGTCGTGACCAAAGCGCTCAATGGCGCGTACCTTGAAGCCGCGTGCCTTCAGGTGGCGGAACAGCACCCGGTAGGTGCTGGCGCCGAAGCTGTTGGCATGGGAGAAAACGAGCAGGGCCACGGCGTTAGATCAGTTTTTCTTGCGGCGTGCTGATTTTTTTCAGCGGCAGGCTGCGGCCCGATTGCGCCAGCAGCGGCACCTCAGTGGCCTCGCCGTTCCACATCGGGTCTTCAATGCTGTCAAACACCTCGCGCAGCTTCTGGCCCCAGCTGTTGTGCAGCATGCGGAAATAGGGGTTGTTCTCGTCGATACACAAGACCTTGTCGGTCTGAAAGCGGTCTGCCTCGTACACCACCATGTCCAGCGGCAGGCCCACCGACAAATTAGATTTGAGGGTGGAGTCCATCGACACCAGCGCGCACTTGGCGGCCTCGTCCAGCGGCGTGTCGGGGGTGATGACCCGGTCCAGCACCGGCTTGCCGTACTTGGATTCACCCACCTGAAAATAGGGCGTCTCGGGCGTGGCTTCAATGAAGTTGCCCGCCGAATACACCTGGAACAGGCGCATGCCTTCGCCGGCGATTTGGCCGCCAAAGATGAGAGAAACGTTGAATTCCACCCCGGCCTGCTTGAGGGCAGCGGCGTCGCGCTCGTACACCCGGCGGATGGCCGCGCCCAGCACCCGGGTAGCGTCAAACATGATGCGCGCGTTCCAGATGGTGATGGGCTAGCCGCCCTCGGCGTCGGCCAGTTGCTCCACCTGCAAGATTTCCCGCACCGACTGCGACACGCTCAGGTTGCCAGCCGACAGCAGCACCATGAAGCGATCGCCCGGTTTTTCATAAACGATCATCTTGCGAAAGGTGCTGATCTGGTCCAGCCCGGCGTTGGTACGGGAGTCGGACAGAAAGACCAGCCCGGCTTTGAGTTTGATGGCGACGCAATAGGTCATGGTTCTGGCGGGCAAAGGCGCAAGTGTAGATGGCCGGGCTGCCGCAAACCGCCTGATAGACTGACTCGGCATGACCGACACCCCAGCCCCAGCACCGTCACCAGTGCCGCAGGAACCGCCC
>CAXNFT010000238.1:0-3962 GCA_964201255.1 Rhodoferax sp. | reverse complement strand
TAATTCTCAAAAAGGGAAAAAATATGGCGCATAAAATCTGGGGCGTAGATCTTGGCTTGCCCGTAGAAACCTCTGGAGGCGGCAATATAAATGGTGAGTATTCGGGATTTCATAAACCGCAAAGCGCTACCCACATAGGTGGGCTGCGCCATTTGAGCGGTTCTGCTGCCCAACGGCAAGTGGACGCGGCGGAGCGTCTTCGCCTAAATGACGGAGAGTCTTTTCGCGGCACCTTAGTGAATCGGCGCGTCGATCATGTAAACCTGTACATCGGCACACACCCAATACATGGACTTTCAGCTTACATTGATCGTCCTACCTCTCATGCAGGCGCAACAATTGAAATTGTTACCGATAAGTCAGATGCGCCAGTAACCCTACACAAGACTAATTTTTTCTCACAGCTGCTGGAAGAAGACGTTCCGAAAGATCTTCTTGACGAGTTTTGCAAGAAGTTCTGGAGAATATGACAGTCTGCGGTGTAGCATTCAGACAACCTGCCACCTAGACCCATTGGGTGTATCCAAACCCGCGATTTTTAATCCTCACCAAATAATCTATTGAAATCTTTCGTTGTATCTGAGTCACCGGAGCGCTTTTTCGGCGACGCTTTCGGGTACTCCTCGGAGATTCTGTCCTCCCAGTAGGTCGCCGGATTGGGCGCGCTACACAGACGCCGATAGACTTCTTGGGGAACTTGCTTGTAGGCGGTGACCGTTCCGTTGCTCCATTGCAGGTCTAACTGGCCAGAGCTCGCGTCGTGCTCGGCTTTTCTGATGCGGCCGCTGGTGAAGGTTTTTGAGGACATACTGGACTCCAAAGACAGCTATCAACCTTGCCCGACTCCCTGTTCTGCCAGGAACGCGACTCCAGTCGGAAGCCACCTCTCAACCCCTCGCTGGATAGCCGTCATCTCAATGGCCTCACGCATCACTGAGAACAGGTCCGCTTTCCAGGCGCCGTTTGCTGCCATAGGCCTGCCAAGCAAATGCTGCGCTTGTCGGTCGAACGGTTCGGTCAGTTCTGCGCGCAGACAATCCCAATTCACCAGTATCTCGGCCCGCCTGGTGTGCAGCAACTCAGTTGCCGGGAGCTTGTCTGACTTGCTGCCGTTTGTCTTGGGGTCAGCTGGCACCAGATTCCAGAGGTCGTTATTGCCCCAAAGAGCAAATGGAATGACATGGTCGACGGCAAAGTCTGGGCGCAACGCCTTATTCGACCAGGTGCAGCGAGTAATCCCTGCGGCCTGGTACACCTGACGGGCCAGCGCAGGCGCTCTTTGCGGTTCGGGTTGAGCCAGCAGCAAGGGTAGGACATCACCAGCTGTAATGCCCTGCCGGTAAGCAAACTTTTGAGTGAGAGCCGCCCAGCGAACGACCACTGCGTCGGCGATCCAATGCCCCAGCAGGCTGAGCTCGCGCCACAGGTCGGCTTGCATCACGATCAGCCGCGTCTTGGCGTCAAACCGAAACACCGGACCCGTGTCCAGTGCTCCCCCTGAAAACGTCACTGGCCCGTCCCGAATAGTGGCGGCAATCGTCTTGAGCACGATGCTTACCTGCGTCTGAGTCTGGGCATCGAATCGGTTGGTGGACCATGCCAGGTGCCAGGAAGACAGCCCTCCGTGTTCGCCTTGGTTTGCAAAGCTGGCAATCAGCTCGGTAAGAGCAGCACGAAATTTGATCGGTTTACCGTTGGCACCTTCGGCCTGGGATTGCGGAACGACCTTTTCCGCCGCAAAAATGGGCCAAAAATATTGAAGCCATAGTTCAGCGACCCGCTGGATTGGCACTCCTATCTCACCATTGCCCAGCCAAACAGCACGTCGGGACTCCTGGGTGGCGATCTGTGCCAGGGCACGAAAAAGTGCCAGCTTGTAGGTGGCCTCCTTTCGATCTCGGTTCAGGATCGTCTCGATCTGGTCAATGGGCCGCTGGGCGCCAGAATTTCGTAGTTCCAGCAGCAAGGTGTACCAGCTGGTGCCGGCTCGCAAAAGCGCATCACCGCTGTCCCAGCGACCGATCAGCTGAAAGCCCAGGCGTTCAAAAAGCAAAGTGATCTCTTCTGGGGCGTAGGGCGTGAACAAGCGGCTGTTGCCGTCTCGCTGATCCAGATGTTCTTCGCCACGCGACAGCGGAAGGGAAATCAACAGCCTACCGTGCTGTTTGAGGAGGGCCCGGATGCTCAAGGCCGCATCAAACAACTGGGTGTCAGGCACGTGCATCAGTACGGCGCTGCACAAAATCCCGTCGAACTGGCCCTCAATGGCCTGCCTGATGTCAGGCAAGGCGGCTGCCTCAATTCGCCCCTCCAGCTCAGGGTGGCTGGCAAGTGCTGCCGCGCGTAAACCAACGCTGGGTTCAAGCCCAAAAGCACTGAAGCCCTGTGCTGCCAGGCAAGCCATGTCCCGTCCGGAGCCGCAGCCGATGTCCAAGACGCGTGATTTTTCAGGGAAAGCCAAGTGAAAAAGATGCGCCACCGGACTCTGAACGGCCTCGTACCGTTGCGCGACCGACGCGGCGTTGGTTTCATAGAAGTCGGCGGTCTGCTGGTCCATGGCGATATCGTAGCGTGCAGAAGGAGATGGTCTGAGCCATTGATAATGGTTGCACCGAAGGGTCGTAGAAAAAAGATGCGCTACTGGTGGGTCAATCAGAATCAGACCTACCGCCATGAAGTTCAGGGCGGTTATCTCTGGTCGCCCAAGCGCAACGCCAATGGTGCACGCAACCCCTTTTATGAGTCGATGCGGGAGGTGGCTCCTGGCGACCTGGTATTTTCTTTCAAAGATACCCGCATCGTTGCGATTGGCATTGCGCAGTCTTACTGCTGGGAAAGTCCCAAGCCACTCGAATTTGGCAATGCCGGACAGAATTGGGAAAACATTGGCTGGCGTGTGAAGGTCAAGTTCACCGAGCTGTCAAACACCATCCGACCCAAGGACCACATGGCCGTATTGGGGCCCGTTCTTCCAGATCGGTACTCGCCCCTTCAGCCCAGTGGCAATGGTTTGCAGTCGGTCTACCTCACCGAATTGCCAACACCCTTCTCTGAGGTCCTGATGGGACTTATCGGGTTCGAGGCGCCGCAGTTGGCGCTTGCCGCTCAAAGCGTGATGCCGGTGGCCTCAGATGATCTTGATTTCTGGGAGAGCAAGTTGGAGCTGGACATCGTCGCCGATACCACCGTTCGTGAGACCGAGCGCCAGGCCATTGTGCGAGCCAGGGTGGGTCAAGGGCTCTTTAAAGAGCGAGTCAGCAAAATTGAAACCAGATGCCGCCTCACAGGCGTTGAGAACCCCGTTCATTTGGTTGCCAGTCATTGCAAGCCCTGGCGCGACTCGACGAATCAGGAGCGCTTGGATGGAGAAAACGGCCTGCTCCTTACCCCGAGCATCGATCACCTTTTTGACCGTGGCTTCATCGGCTTCGAGAACAATGGCCGCCTGATCATCTCTCCTGTCGCGCACCGCCCGTCCCTGCAACGCATGGGCGTGGATACAGAGCGGGTGGTCAATGTAGGCGGATTTTCTGCGGGGCAGCGGAATTTTTTGGATTTCCATCGCAACTCCGTGTTTTTGGAGTCGTTGCGAAAGTGACGCCGGCGACGGGCTCAGTTTTGGATTAAGTTAGCCAGCGAGCAACTCATCCATCGTTCTCATGGATTCTGCAGGGCTGACTTGATCAGACTGCAAAATCCTGTTTTGACTTGCCTTCAGCGACCAGGGCCTGCATCCACTTTGGCATCAGTCCACGCCCAGACCAGCTTTCGCCATTTGGGCCACGAAATTTGGCTTCTACGGGCTTCCCAACTTTCTTAGTGCCGCCCACAGCTTTGACTGCGCGAACGGCCTTAACCGCCTTACCCTTGCCTTTGCCCACAGTTTTCTTAGCCGTCAAGTCTTTGGCCGTAATGCCAAAGGCCGTCATCTTTGCCTTGATATCAGCGACCGTCTTGTCAAA
>CAXNFT010000237.1:0-3967 GCA_964201255.1 Rhodoferax sp. | reverse complement strand
GAGGAGCCCTTCATCCTGACCGGCGGTCGGGGCGGCACCGACCAGGCCGGCATGACCACCGCCATGTACATGTACCGCACGGCCTTCGAGTTCAATGACTTCGGCGCCGCCAGCGCCTTGTCGTGGTTGCTGTTTGTGTTCGTCGCCCTACTGACCTGGCTCACCAACCGTGCGTTCAAGCCGCGCGGTCCGTCGGCATGAGCGCCTTGGCCAGGCAAGGTGACCGGCTGGCGCCGTTGGCTGCCTATGTGCTGGTGGCCGTGGGTGGGCTGATCATGCTGGCACCGTTTTATTTCATGTTTGTGTTTGCCAGCCATTCACGCACGGAAATCTTTAGCCTGCCGCCGCCACTCTTTTTTGGCGATGACTTTTTGCTGAACGTCAAGATACTGACCGAGCGCATTCCATTTTGGCGGAGCCTGGGATGGAGCCTGTATGTGGCCCTCGCCTCCACGGCGCTCACCCTGCTGTTTTGTTCCATGGGGGGCTACGCCTTCGCCATGTTTGAATTCCGCTTCAAACAAGCCCTGTTTTTGCTGGTGATGGGCACCATGCTGATCCCTTCGTTTCTGGGCATGATCCCCACTTTCATGATCATGGACGCCTTTGGCTGGATCGACCAGCCTCGGGCGCTTTACATACCGGGTGCCGCCAGCGCCTTTGGCATCTTTTTGATGCGCCAATTCATCATCACCTCGATCCCCAAAGACCTGGTGGAGGCGGCGCGTATGGACGGTTGTAGCGAATTGGGTATCTATTGGCGCATCGTGCTGCCCTTGCTCAAGCCGGCGCTGGGCACGCTGGGGCTGATCACCTTCATCGCCTCCTGGAACAACTTGATCGGGCCGCTGATTGTGATGCGCTCGCCCGACATGTACACCCTGCCACTGGCGCTGCGCAGCATGCAAAGCCCGGTCAATACCGAATGGGGTGCTGTGATGGCCGGCTCGGCCATTGCCACTCTGCCGTTGCTGGTGTTGTTTGCCATCTCGTCGCGTCGTCTCATCGACGGCCTGACGGCAGGAGCGGTCAAGTGATCGCACCCGCCGTCATTAACTTTTACGCCCTCGCTTTTAGTGTCTCTCATGCTGACTAGAACCTCACCCTCTGCCACACCGCTGCTGCCAGAACTGGCCGCTGGCTTCCCATCTAACTTTGTCTGGGGCGTAGCCACCAGTGCTTTTCAGATCGAAGGCGCTGCCGCTGAAGACGGCAAGGGCCCGTCAATTTGGGACAGTTTTTGCCGTCAGCCAGGGGTCATTTCTGACAGCAGCGACGGCCAAATGGCCTGCGACCATTACCACCGCTGGGCCGACGATCTCGATCTGATTGCCAGCCTCGGGGTTGGGGCTTACCGGTTCTCAGTCTCTTGGCCACGGGTCCGCCCGGGCGGCAACGGCGCTTGGAATGCCAAGGGGCTCGATTTTTACGAGCGCCTGGTTGATGGGCTGCTGGCTCGAGGCGTCACGCCCTACCTCACCCTCAACCACTGGGATCTTCCAGCTGAACTGCAGGCCAATGGCGGCTGGGCAGACCGGGACACGGTATACCGCTTTGTTGAGTTCGCGCGTGGTGTGGCAAAGCGTCTGGGCGACCGTGTGGCCTCCATCACCACGCACAATGAACCCTGGGTGATGTCCATTCTGGGGCACGAAAGTGGCATCTTCGCCCCCGGTGTCAAGGACCGCGCCACCGCCATGCAAGTCTCGCACCACCTGCTGCTCAGCCACGGGCTTGCGTTGCAGGCCATTCGGGCTCAGGGTTGCACCGCCAAGTTGGGCATCGTGCTCAACCTGGCGCCCCTGCAACCGGCCACCGACTCTGCCGAAGATCATGCCAAGACCCATCTGGAAGACGGTTTGCTGCTGCGCTGGTACATGGACCCCCTGTTCAAGGGCACCTACCCGCAGGACGTGTTGGCCCACTTGGGAGCCGATGCGCCGCATGTTCAGGCTCGCGACATGGCCGCCATCGCGACGCCGATGGACTACCTAGGCATCAACTACTACTCGCGCGGTGTGGTCAGTGCAGCAGGTCCGTGGGACACCAAAAACAGTGGGTTGGCGCTGACCGACATGGGCTGGGAAATCTACCCTGAGGGCCTCACCGAGTTGCTATTGCGCTTGCACCGGGACTACGCCGTGCCGCCTTTGTTTGTGACTGAAAATGGGTGCGCCATGCCGGATCAGCTGGTGGCCGGGCGGGTTCAGGACAGCGGGCGCATAGACTACATTCGCCGGCATATTGGCGCCATGGCCGAGGCCATGCGGCAGGGCGTGCGATTGGACGGCTACATGGTCTGGAGCTTGATGGACAACTTTGAATGGGCCTTTGGCTACGAGAAGCGTTTCGGCATCGTGCATGTCGACTATGCGAGCCAGGTGCGCACGCTCAAGGACAGCGCGCTGTGGTACCGGGATTTTCTGCAAGAGCACAAGCGTGCTCACGCCGGCGCTTTGGCGGCCAAAGCCTGACATGGGCAGCGTCGCACTGCGCGGCATCCGCAAGAGCTATGGCGCTGTAGAGGTGATCCGTGGGGTTAACCTTGAGGTCATTGACGGCGAGTTCCTGGTGTTCGTCGGCCCGTCCGGCTGCGGTAAATCGACCACCCTGCGCATGATCGCGGGCTTGGAGTCGGTGACTGCAGGCGACATCCTGATTGATGGCCAGCGCGCCAATGACTTGCACCCGTCAGAACGCGGTGCGGCGATGGTGTTCCAGAGCTACGCGCTTTACCCCCACATGACGGTCGCTGAAAACATGGGCTTTTCGCTGCGCATGGCGGGTGTGTCCAAGCAGGAGCGGCAGCAGCAAGTGGGCCGCATTGCCGAGGTGCTGCGTATGAGCGAGCTGCTGGACCGCTTTCCCAAGGAGCTCTCAGGTGGCCAGCGCCAGCGCGTGGCCATTGGCCGGGCCATTGTGCGCAAGCCCAAGGTGTTCCTGTTCGATGAGCCTTTGTCCAACCTGGATGCCGCGTTGCGGGTCAACATGCGTATCGAGCTGACTCGCTTGCACCAGGAGCTGGGCACCACCATGATCTACGTCACCCACGACCAGGTGGAGGCCATGACCATGGGTGACCGGATCGCGGTCTTCAACCAGGGGCAGGTCGAGCAACTCGGCGCCCCGATGGCCTTGTACAACCAGCCGGCCAATGAATTCGTGGCCACTTTTTTGGGCGCACCCCGGATCAACCTGATCGACCGGCCCGCCTTTGGCGCCGCCCCTGCCCATCAGGCCTTGTGGGATGCCCTGACTGGCGCTGGCTCGGCGCAGGCGCAACGGGCCGCACTTCGGCCCGAGCACCTCACGCTGGCGCCGGTTGGGCAGGGCATTCCGGCCACCGTGGTGCTGGCCGAGCACCTGGGCGACGTGTCCATCTTGTACTTGAGGGTGGAAGGCGTGAGCGAACTGCTCAACGCCAAGGTGGCGATCGGGCACCAGGCTCAATGCACAGCGGGTCAGACCGTTGGGCTGGCGCCAGACGCCACCTGGGCGCTGGCTTTTGGCGCTGATGGGCGTTTACTTAGCCGCTGACAAGGTAAGTGGCGATTGACCGGGCGGGCAAGGTGCTCGCCGCTTTGGCGCCTAGTCCGCGCAGCCCAAAGCGAATGGGCGCCTCAGTGCGGTTCATGACCACCACCGCCGTTGAAGCGTCGGGGTTGACAAAGGCGGTGCACTCCAGGTCCTGCCGGGTGGCGGCACAGAGCACGCGGCAGGCGCCTGGTTTGATGAAGCGGGCAAAATGCCCGATGTAGTGGTAGGAGCTTTGCACCATCAGCGTGTTCTGGCCGGTGTCTGCCAACATGGGCGCACTGCACAGGTTGCCGACATGGTTGGGCCCGCCCGTGGTGTTGAGCAACAGGTTCCAGTCGATCCAGCCCACGGTCCAGCGGTTCAGGTCGTTGATCATGGCGCGCGCATAGCGCTCGCCCAAGGCCCAAGACCCTTGATGCGGGCCGCCTTC